>JABWCA010000099.1 GCA_013359345.1 Ignavibacteriaceae bacterium | reverse complement strand
ACAAATTTCCGGACAGAGACTTTTTTGCCCGTAGCAAGTACATAATCTTCCGGCTTATCCTGTTGCATCATCAGCCACATTCCTTCAACATAATCTTTGGCATGTCCCCAATCGCGCTCTGAGTCTATGTTTCCAAGAAATAGTTTCTGCTGCAAACCTAAACTTATTTTAGCTGCTGCGCGTGTGATTTTACGTGTAACAAATGTTTCTCCACGTAATGGGCTTTCGTGGTTGAATAGAATACCATTGCAGGCAAACATATCATATGATTCACGATAATTTTTCGTGATCCAGAATGCGTAGAGTTTAGCAACACCATACGGACTCCGTGGATAAAAAGGAGTTGTTTCCCGTTGAGGGATTTCCTGTACCAGTCCATATAGCTCAGAGGTTGAAGCCTGGTAAAACTTCACTTCTTTGCCGAGCCCCACTTCTCTGATGGCATCAAGAAACCTCAGGGTTCCGAGAGCATCAACCTGCCCGGTATAGTCAGGCACTTCAAATGAAACTTTAACGTGACTCTGTGCGGCCAGGTTATAAATTTCATTCGGCTCAATTTTCTCAAGGAGTCTGTTCAGATTACTGGTATCAACAACATCACCGTAATGCAGGAACAATCTCTTGCCGTTAATTTCTTTATTATTATAAAGGTGATCAATCCTTCCGGTATTAAAGGATGAACTCCTTCTTATTATTCCGTGAACCTCATATCCTTTTTCAAGCAATATTTCGGTTAAATAACTTCCGTCCTGTCCGGTAATACCTGTGATTAGTGCTTTTTTCATTTTATACTTGATTATCCTTTGTAATTATTCAAAAACCAGTCGTATGTTAATTTTATTCCTTCTCTCAAGGAGGTTTTATGCTTCCAGCCAAGCTGATTAATTCTGCTCACATCCATCAGTTTTCTTGGTGTGCCGTCAGGTTTGGTTGAATCATAGACAATCTCACCACTGAATCCCGTAACTTCAGCTACAATCCGGGCAAGTTCAGAGATTTTAAGATCCTCGCCTGTACCTATATTAATCTGTGAAATACCAAGGCTGTACAGATTATCTGCGTCAACTTTTTGCATTACATAATGACAGGCATCAGCAAGATCCTCAACGTAGAGAAATTCCCTCATAGGTGAACCTGTGCCCCATAAAGTGACTTTGGAACCCGCCCCCTCTTTGGCTGCTTCATGAAATTTTCTGATTAATGCCGGCAGCACATGTGATGTCTGAAGGTTAAAGTTGTCAAAAGGTCCGTAGAGATTAGTCGGCATAACCGAAATAAAGTTAGATCCGTATTGTTTATAATAACTTTCACAAAGCTTTATTCCGGTAATCTTAGCAATCGCATAAGGCTCGTTTGTATATTCAAGATAATCTGAAAGGAGATATTCTTCTTTCAGCGGCTGCGGAGCAAGTTTCGGGTAAATACATGAACTCCCCAGAAAAAGAAGTTTCTTCACTCCGTTAACATGAGCCGCATTGATTATGTTTGCCTCAATCATCAGATTATCATAAAGGAACTCGGCCCTGTAGGTGTTATTAGCGAGGATCCCCCCCACCTTTGCGGCAGCAACAATAATTTCATCGGGTTTGTTTGCCGCAATGAATGCTTCTGTATCAGCCTGCTTTCTTAAATCAAGAGTGCTGAGTGATGCCGTGATAATTTCATAATCCTGATCAGCCTGATACCTCCTGTGAAGGGCTGATCCCACCATTCCGGTATGTCCGGCAATATAAATCTTTTTCTTCGACACTGATTTTTTCCTCTTTTTAGCTTCTTAAAACGTCAGTTAACATTTTTTCAATTGAACCGAATCTGGAGTGATAATCTTCCTGACTCCTTTTGATCACTTCATAAGCTTCCTGTTTATTATAGGTGTGAGTTATTTCGCACTTGGGAACCGACTGGCCCGGCAATTCTTTATATGTAAGGAAATAATGCTTCAGGCGCTCTATTACCGAAGGAGGGCATTCATCTATATCATTAATAGACGAATAAACTGCATCGCCTTTTAACACTGCAATGATTTTATCATCAGCTTCATTACCGTCAAGCATTCTGAAACCGCCGATTGGTATGGCCTGCAATATGAGGTTACCGTGAGTGATAGGTTTCTCTGAAAGAACACAAATATCAAGAGGATCACCATCACCAATGATACCTTTTCTTCCTGTTTTTTCCTCGCAGAACTCTGCGACTTTTTCACCGCAGAAAGTCTGGGGAACAAGTCCGTACATTGACGGTATCACATTTGAAAAACGCTGCGGGCGGTCAACCTTAAGGTAACCGGTTTCTTTATCAATTTCATATTTAATCGTATCAGTAGGTACAATTTCAATATAGGTTGTCAGAATAGCAGGCGCATCATTCCCGATGGGAATTCCATGCCAGGGATGCGGCTTAAAAAGCAGACCCATAAGTTTCCAGATCGGATCAATACCATTATCAGACATAATTTCTTTCTGTTTAATTTTTAATACCCGAGCACTGCTTTAACCGGGTTACCAATATTTCCTGTCGGGAACTGAATCCCCATTAATGTGCAAAGTGTTGATGCAATATCTGTTATTTCAACCAGACCGGAGTATTTGCCGGGTTTAATGCCAAACCCATAAAACAACAGCGGCACATGAGTATCATATGCATAAGGCGAGTAATGTCCCGCCCCTTTTGGAGTATCATAAAGCACCGCGCTGTTATATGCAATAAACATATCACCTCCCCGTTTATAATGATACCCGAGATAGAACCTTTTCAGAATCGGATCATGCACAATGGCTCCGTTCTGAAGTTCATCAACAGTGAACACCCTGAAAACATCCTCATTAAATGAGAGGAACTCTTTTACTGCGTTTTCAATCTCAGACCTTACAATTTTCTGATCAGCCAGAAGTGAATCATTGAAATAAATCTGTAAATTCTGAATATTTATGACATATTCCCGTTTTTCACCCGCAGGCAGAGGAAAAACTTTTTTCAGATGATTGTTAAGCTCTTTGCTCAGCTCTTTCTGAGAAGGACTGCCGCAGTCAATTCTCATGTCATGATAGAACCCGGGGGCATCACCCACACCGTGATCCGATGAAAGCATTATCAGATAATTATCTTTGCCGAATTCCTTATCAAGCCATGAAATAAAGTCACCGAGCACCCTGTCAAGTCTAACATAATTATCAGCCACCTCTACAGATCTTGGTCCGAACTGATGCCCGATGTAATCGGGCGAAGAAAAGCTTACTACAACCATATCTGTATAATCATCTTTACCCAGATTTTCGCCTGATATCAGCGCTTTAGCAAACTCGGCAGTCAGATTATTTCCTACAGGAATGGCTTCCAGCAGTTCACTACCTTTATAATTCTTTTTTATTGCGGGAATATCATACGGAAAAACTGCTTTTTCCTCACCGCTGAACGGCCTTTCCCAGCTTACATCATCAGGGGAGCACTCAGTATACTGTTCAACAGGGAAAAAAGTCTCCCATTTTTCTGAAAGATATTTTTCGGGCAGTTTAAGATTATTGAAATTGACTGCCCATTCAGGTAATTTATCCGTGTAATAATCTGAAGTGATCCAGTTATCAGAAAACTCATCATACCAGAAGGCCATATCTGCTCCGCGGCCTGCTGATAAAATACCGCCCCTGTCTTTGATTGCAATCCCGAAAACCTTTGAACGGCCTCCGTTTGAAGCTTTTAACATATCCCCGACGGTGTTTACTTTAAGATTTTTTGGTGATCTTTTTCCGTTATCATTTGTGCCCCCTACCGGGTTAGCATCCGGATCTTCGGCACAATACCCGATACGGTGTGCGGGCTGTTCCATCCAGTAATTTCCGGCAATTCCGTGTATCATAGGGGTTGCACCTGTAAAAATTGATGCGTGCCCCGGACCCGTGGATGTGGGTATATAATTATACTGCGTATTAACGCATGAAAACCCTTCATTAACAAGCTTCTTAAAGCCGCCGTCACTGAATTTTGACCAGAATCTGGTGATATAATCCTGCTTCATCTGATCCACTACTATTCCCACCACAAGTTTCGGTTTTTTCTCATACTGACCAAATGTGACAGGCATAGAAATTATCAGTAAAACAAGGATTCTGATTATTCCTTTTTTTACCATCCTAATTCACCATGAAGAAAATTAACAAGACTTTAAATATACCTAATTTAGCTAAATTAAACTGTTAACCGTCTGTTAATAAATGACCGTATTCACCTGTTACATAATCGGGAGTACTTTATATTTTATACCAGCCTCAGAAAAATCGGCTGAAATTGAACTAATGTAAATTCATTATCTGTTACAATCAATAAAGGAGATTAAGTATGAAATGTCCCGTTTGTTCAGTTGAATTGAAAATTGCCGACCGTCAGGGTATTGAGATTGATTACTGCCCCCAGTGCAGAGGAATCTGGCTTGACCGGGGTGAATTAGACAAGATTATAGAAAGATCCTCTGCTGCTTTCGCTCCCCCTGCACAGCAGACTGAAAGCAGACCCGCTGAATACGAAAAGTATGAACGTGATGAAAGAGATTACAGAAAATACGAAGATGACTATAAGAATAAGTACAGATACGATGATCATTACGGAAAGAAAAAGAAGAAGTCATTCCTTGACGATATATTCGATTTTTAATTAGTGCACGCTTAACCCTTAGACCCTGCTCCGGCAGGGTCTTTTATTTTAAAGCCGCTCAATAATCAAACTCTGTCACTTTAAACCCGCCGCTTATCAGGCTGTTATTTTTTATCCTCTTTTAATGCCCGGTTCAGTTCTCAGAAGTCCGGGTTATTTCTGACAATCTGCTTTTACGGAAGTGCGGTTCTTTTAAGATATCCTTGGAAATAAAATATTATTACCGGAATCAGCTCACAGAGGCAAAAACCTGATTCCGGATACTGCATAACCTCCGATCATTTTAATAAAAAGACCTGTCTGATCATTTTCTGTCATATATATGAACAGTAATGAGCCCTCACTCTCAACCTTTTTTTAACGAAGCAAAGAAGAAATGCATCACAATAAATCAGGGATGCTTATTTTTACAATTTATTTTAATTTGAGTGACTGAAGATGGCTGATTCGTTACTGAAGAACCGAAACCTCAGGATCATTTTTCTTATAACTCTCATATCGGTTATGGGAGTGGCTAGTATTACCCCTGCTTTTCCTTCAATTGCCCGCCATTTCGGGCTTAATATGCATAATGTTGGTCTGCTTATTATCACATTCACTCTGCCGGGAGTTGTGCTCACGCCACTGCTGGGCGTACTTTCTGACAGAATAGGCAGAAAAAAAATCCTGATCCCCTCATTACTCCTTTTCGGAATGGCCGGGGCGGGCTGCCTTATTGTGAATGATTTCAATCTGTTGCTCCTGATGCGTCTATTTCAGGGCACAGGTGCCGCTGCAATAGGATCGCTGAACATCACTCTTATCGGGGATATTTTTGAAGGTCCTGAGCGGGCTTCTGCCATGGGTCTTAACGCCGGAGTGCTCAGCATTGCCACTGCATCTTACCCTTTTATAGGCGGTGCTCTTGCATCAGTCACGTGGTCAGCACCTTTTTATCTGACCCTGCTTGCCTTTCCGGCTGCTTTTTTTTCTGCACGTTTTTTGAAAAATCCCGAACCGCAAAAGGGTGAAACGCTGAAGTCATACCTTAAAAACACCTTTTCAAGTCTGAAGAACAAATATGCGCTTCTTTTGTTTCTTGCAAGCATAGTCACTTTTATTCTGCTTTACGGTTCATTTCTCACATACATTCCAGTTATGCTTGACCAGAAGTTCAGCACCGGTCCTTTCCTGATTGGTGTGGTTCTGGGAGCAATGTCACTAACAACGGCAGTCGTATCATCACGGTTAAGCACATTTTACAAAAAATTCCCCGGGCGGGTTCTTCTCAGAATCTCTTTTTTGCTTTACGGGACGGGTCTGTTACTCATTCCGTTCATGCCATCGGTGGCATTAATTTTCCCTGCCATAATTATATACGGACTGGGTCACGGCCTGAACATACCTGTAAACCAGACTCTTCTTGCCGCAGTTGCGCCTATGAAGTACCGCGGCGCTTTCATGTCAATGAATGGTATGCTGCTCCGACTCGGGCAGACTCTCGGGCCTCTGATTATGGGGGCTGTTTATACAGGTCTTAAAATGAATGCGGTGTTTATTGCAGGCGCTGCTTTTGCAATTGTTATGTCGTTTTTATTAAAATTCCTTCCTGCTGATAATGAATCATAAATCAGATTACGAATCAGATCATAATCAGAGATTAAAGAGCATTTTAACCGCTTTGTTTGTGACTGTGTTATGGTCATCATCATTCATAATAATAAAAAACGGTTTGAATGACATTCACCCTGTATCGTTTGCCGGGCTAAGATATTTCACGGCTTTTCTCTTCTTTCTCCCTCTGATTCTGAGGAAAAGATACATAACCGAAATCAGAAATCTTGACAGAAAGAGCCTGACTGAAATCCTGATACTTGGCATTGTTTTTTACTCACTGACGCAGGGTATTCAGTTTATCGGGCTGTCACTCCTGCCTGCTGTTACTGTTAGTCTTATGCTGAACTCAACCCCCCTTTTTGTTGCGGCAGGATCTGCTCTGTTCCTGAATGAGATCCCCGGGAGGATGCAGATTACGGGAATAATGCTGTTCGGTGCAGGAGTTTTGCTTTATTTCATTCCTGCTGACCCGGGATTCACTTCATTGACAGGAATCATTATCATGATTGCCGGGGTAATTTTTAATGCACTGTCTTCGGTGCTGGGCAGAAAGATCAACAGGGGTATGAATGTTAGTCCGCTTGTAGTCACCTCTCTGAGCATGGGTGCAGGGAGCATTCTGCTGGTCATTACCGGACTGGTAACCGGCGGCATGCCGGAGCTGAACTTTTCCTCAATCGGGGCTGTGTTATGGCTTGCCCTTATTAACACGACCATAGCATTCACTCTCTGGAATCATACCCTAAGGTACCTTACTGCAACAGAATCAAGTGTCATTAACGGCACCATGCTTATACAGATAGCAATCGCAGGATATTTATTTCTGAATGAGAAGCCCAACCCCCTGAGTTATCCGGGCATGATCCTGTGTGCCGCGGGAGCGGTAATAACCCAGTTGAAGTTTAAGGAGAAAAAATAATCTGTCTGAAACCAATCGTGTGTAAATCCTTTTCGTCTGATTTTCTTTGCTGAAAAGAGTTTCATCATGATCAAAAACCGCAGATCAAAAATTTCATTGAAATGAAAGCTCACCGGCCTGTGAATAAGTGCTTATTCTAAATAATTTCGTAATTTGCTGAATGAATTAAATACTTAAACAGTCAGATGCAGTTTAACACTTACATATCCCTCCTTTTTCTGTCTTTTGCCGCAACGTTTATTCTCAGTATTTATTCGTTCAATAAGAGAAATAAAGTAAAGGGGGGCAAAGAGTTTTTCATATTAATCTCCCTGGTTTCTCTCTGGTGCATGGCCGGAAGTTTTGAGCAGATGGCCACTCAGCTTGAAACGAAAATCTTCTGGTCGGTTATTTGTTATATCAGCATCCCGAACGTTCCGCTTCATCTTTTTCTTTTCGTTGTAAAGTATACGCAGGATGAGAATTTCGGGAGGCCTGTTTTTGTAAAATCACTTTATTCGTTCTCCGTTATCACTTTAATAATAGCTGCAACTAACTCATATCACGGGTTATTATGGCCTGAAATCGAAATTCTCAGCGGTATCGGGGGAATAACAGCACGGTACGGGCATGGTTTCTGGTTCTGGGTAAACACCGCTTTTTGCTATCTGCTCGTTTTCGGGGCACTTCTGCTTCTGATCAGAGGATTTCTTGTATACAGAGATCTTTTTATCAGGCAGACAAGAATTCTGATCTTTTCACTATCCATTCCTCTGCTTGTAAGCGTCACCTATATTTTCTTCGGTGAATATATTCAGTATATTGACATCACTCCTCTGGGTTTCACCTTTTCATCTGTATTCCTCTCATACGGGATTTTCAGATACAACTTTCTTGACCTTGTGCCTGCTGCCCGCAATATTCTGTTTGATAATCTGAAAGAAGGGATACTTCTGCTTGATAAGGAAAAGAGGATAGTTGACTCAAACCGTCTGCTGTGGGAAATCTTTAATTCTGAACAGAACACGGGCAGGCAATTCGGAGAAGTTTTCAAACCTTATCCGGCATTCACTGAGATTGTTGAAAACGAAGGAAGAAACACCCGTGAATTCACTGTTGATGAGCGTTTTCTTGAGACTTCAGTAATTAAAATCACAGATAAAAGCGGTGATTTTCAGGGGCTTCTTATCACCATCATTGATATCACCGAGTTAAAACTTAAAGAAATAAGACTCACAGAAAGCCGGCAGGAACTGACAGAGCTTAATGACGCCAAAGACAAACTGTTTTCAATCATTGCTCATGACCTGAAAAATCCCTTCTTCGGGATCATCGGGTTATCTGAAATTCTTTCTGAGGATTTTGAGGAACTTACCGATACAGAGAAAAAGAATCTGATTGATGAGATTCATATGACGGCTAAAAGCACACTCGGCATCCTCGAAAATCTGCTGGCATGGTCAAGGCAGCAGACCGGAACAATTGCCTTCAATCCCGTTAATTTTGAGATAAATGTAATTGCAGATGAGGTTATTCAGAGTCTGAGGAGGCAGGCCTCAATAAAAAATATCGAAATAAAACTTGTACAGAGTGATGTGATTTTTGTATATGCAGATCAGCATATGGTTGAAACAGTCATAAGAAATCTTATTTCAAATGCCATAAAGTTTTCTCATCCCGGGAGCAGTATCATTGTGACAATCGGGCGTCAGATAAATCATTCTGTGGTTGAGATAAAAGATTTTGGCGTGGGTATAAATGAAGAAACGATGGCAAGACTTTTCAGAGTTCATCAGGATAACCGCAGCTACGGAACACTCGGAGAAAAAGGAACCGGGCTGGGCCTTATAATCTGCCGCGATTTCATTAATAAAAACAGCGGCAAGCTGACATTTGAAAGCACACCGGGCGAAGGCACCATTTTCAGATTCACCCTGCCCGTTTATGAGAAATTTTAAGATTTTGACCAAACTTTTAATATATTACTATAATTATTTAACCACCTTTATATAAGCGGTAATGAGAATATCAATAACGGGCGAAAGTCACTGAAATGCTGTCGGGCATTAGTAATCCTTACAGATTTTTCCTGCTTTTAACCCTTTTACTGACAGGGATTTTTACAGGATGCGGTAAAAAAGAAACCTCCGATGAGATAAGACATACAGACAGACTCATCTCCCGTTTATTAACTCTTGCATGGAATTCAAAGGAATACCTTGCCACAGTTGATTCCCTTCAGAATTATTCAGTCAGAACAGAAAACAAATTCGGACTTGCAAAGGCATATTCATTCAGAGGCAGCTATTTTTTCAGAGCCGGTGATTATAAAAAAGCCCTCCAGCGATTCAGTGATGCTGCTGCAATTTTTGAGGAAATGGGTAATGAAGTTGAATATTCCGATGAAGTTGAAAAGATGGGTTATGTTCAGCTCAGGCTTGAAGACCGAAGCGGCGCAATTGAAAGTTTTAAGAAAACAGCAGAAATGAGAAGGGCCTTAGGAGATTCAACAGGTCTCGGAGCCTCATTAAATGATATCGGTTTCGTGTACTGGCAGGCCACCAATTATGACAGCGCCGTGGTGTACTTTGATAAGGCGCTCAGTATCCGTAATGAACTGCCTAATATCGACCACAGAGCCTCCACACTTAATAACCTGGGCACAGTCTATTTCAACTGGGCACTTTTTGATAAAGCGCTTGAATATTATATAAGAGCGCTTGAACTGCAGAAAGAAATAAAAAACGATTATGCAATTGCAATAGCTCTGTGCAACATCGGCCTGATTTATAAAGAGACCTCACAGAGAGAGGAAGCCATAAGCAACTTCAGAGAGGGGCTCAGGTATGCCTATGCCGCACAGGACACGCAGATAGTTGGTTACGCTTATTATTGTCTGGGTGATGCATTTGATTCAACCGCTGTTGATTCCTCCTTTTATTATTTTTTCAAGTCGCTTGAGGCGTACACAATCGGCAAAGCAGTTGAGGGACAGATAATCTGCTTCAAAGGCATCGGGCTTACCTATCTGGAAATAAAAAATTACTCTGCTGCCGAAAATTATTTCAGGCAGATGCTTAACCTTGCTATCAGTAAAAACATTCTGCTCAGAATTGCCGAAGCCGAAAAGGGCCTGGGAGATGTGAATCTCGGCATCAAAAATTACCCTGCTGCAATTTCTCACACAAAAACTGCCCTTGATCTCGCTAATGAGTACAATTATAAATCAGTAATCAGAGATGCCAGCAAAACACTCTCTGAAGCTTACAGGGAGTCGGGAAAAACAGCCGATGCTCTGCGTGAGCTTGAAAACCACCTCAGGTACAAAGAAGAGATTGAGAACGAAGAGATGCAGAAACGTCTTTCGGGACTCAAGAACAAATTCACATTCCAGAAATACGAAAAGGACCTTGAAGAGCAGCGGTTTGAAAACGAGAGGCAGAAAATTTATCTTGGCGGTGCAATTCTTATACTGCTTATCCTTGCAGTAACCTCTCTGTTCCTTCTCAGATTTAACAAAAAACTGCATAAGATAAATCTTTTGCTTGAAGACAAAAATGTACTGATTAAAGGGCAGGCTGATGAACTTGAAAGAAAAAATAATGAACTTCAGGAATCAAACGATGCCAAGGATAAACTCTTTTCAATTATTGCTCATGATCTGAGAAGTCCGTTCCAGGTTCTCACTGGCATCTCAACTTTATTGCGTGAAGATTATTATGAACTGAGTACCGAAGAAAGACTTGAGTTTATAAAGAATATGGATACCACGGCTAACAGGACCTATGACCTCGTTGAAAATCTCCTGCATCTTTCTGCCTCAAGAACCGGAAAACTCGCCATAAATCCTCAGGTGTTACATCCCGGCGAGATAATAGATAATATCATTTCATTATATGAAATTCAGATTTCGAACAAAAATCTTGTCGTTAAAAATAATATTAAAGATGATGTCGGAGTTATTGCTGATAAACAGACTTTCCAGATACTTATCAGGAATCTTCTCAATAATGCAATAAAGTACTCACTGCCGGGCGGACTTATTTTCTTTAACGCATGCAATCATAATGAAGACGGCAATATTTGCCTTTCGGTTGAGGATACCGGAACAGGCATGGATGATGAACTCTCAAAATCGATCTTTAATATAAATAAAATTAAATCCAGGAAGGGAACCGAAGGGGAAAAAGGAACCGGGCTTGGTCTGGGACTCTGCAGGGAACTTGTTGAAAAACAGGGCGGCAGAATCTGGGTTGAAAGCAAGATAAATGAAGGCAGCAAATTCAGATTCACTCTTCCTTCTGCTGCCGGCAAATAAATTTTCATGAACCGGAATGGTTCTGCTCAGGCTACCTGAGCAGATTCATTTTAAGACTTTCTGTGAAACTCTCCGTTGCAAGACGATAAATATACACCCCTGAAGAAAGCTCATCAGCATCAAAATTAACTGAATGCGTGCCTGCATCCACCACATTGTTCACCAGAACTTTCACCATCTCACCCATGGGATTATACACCGAGAGATTTACAAATCCTGTAACAGGAACCGAATAAGTGATTGTTGTTTCAGGGTTAAACGGATTTGGGTAGTTCTGCTGTAATCTGTATCCCTGCGGAGTTAAATTTCCTTTTTCATTTTCATCTGCTGATGAAGGCACATTCCCTTCAGGGAAAAAAGTATATGAGATACCTCCTTTTGCAAACCATGCCGTGCTAAGATCTGTCTTGTTATAAACATAAGAGTAACCGGCACTTTTCCCGGGGTCATGAACAATCGGTTTACCGTCTGATGTGAATCCGGCAAGCATAAGCAGATGTCCCGCATAAAGAGGCTGCCCTATTGACATCACTATTCTTCCTCCTGCAGCAAGAACAGCTCTTGCCTCCGACCAGGATCTGTACCTCGTCACGGTTCCGTCAAGTCCGTATTCTGATGCATTCTGCACAACTCTCGGCCATACACCAAAAAGCTCCCAGTAAGGATCATAAGTTGCCAGCGCAAAATCTCTGGGGTTAACATCAATGCTGAAGCTTTTAAGCACCATTGAAACGGATGTCGGAGAGCAGATATCACCACCTATATTGGGATCAACACCATACTGATAAATGAAAGTTGTGGGTTGAAAAACAGGTGCAGGGTTATCATTTACCAACTGATTTATATTTACGTTTGAAGTGGTTCTTGAATCGCTGACAAAGAATCCGAGTTTATGGAGTGAAGGAGAAGGTTTATCAGCACTGGTCCTCTTCAGTATCACTTTGAACTGCCATGATTTGGAGTAAGAATTAAGCTTTACATAGTCAACATCAACAAGCCCGCCGCCGTATGATGTTGTTCCGTATGATGACCAGATATTATTTTTCCAGTAACCAACCGTAAGCCAGGGCGACCAAGTGCTTCCGTACGGAAATCTCATCTGCACTTTAAACGCACTTTCTTCACCGCCTGCTTCCTCTTTTTTATTATCTTGTTCTTCATATATATTTAGCATACATTAAATATATACTAAATATATATTTTGTCAAGTAAAAAAAGGACTTTATGGCAGCGTATGACTTTAGACAGATTTTTTCTCACGTCCTCCCAAATAAACACTTGTTCTGGGCAGGTTGGCAATTATAAGGCGATTAAACGATCAAAGTTGCTCAATTCACAACTCTAAGCTATAGAATGAGAAGTGTATCGAAATTGAGTTCGATAGAGGTTAGTGTCAAGGCCCCCTGTGCTAACAGCTCTTCGTGGGCCGAGCGAGCGCCACTACGCCGGTCCTGCTCGACCAGCCGGCCTTCGTTCATCGCCAGAATCACATCAGCGGCCAGGATGGTCCTGAGCCGATGGGCAATCACAATACTGGTATGGTTTTTCATGATCCGCTCCAGCGCCTCACTCTGGCTGTCGAGACTGCTGGTGGCTTCGTCTAGCCTAACCGTTATGCAGCTGGAAGTGGGATGTTTTATGAATGGGCAAAATTGAACAAGCGTAATGGAAGTTGAACGGCTACCGTGCCACACAAGTGGATAACGGTTCCGGCAAGGGGATTAGCCTCA
>JABWCA010000384.1 GCA_013359345.1 Ignavibacteriaceae bacterium | reverse complement strand
TCTGGAAAGGGAGCATTCTCGTGCTTCTTGTTATATCATTTCTCCCGAAAGGGTCTCTTTCATCATAACGGTAATTTTTATAATCAAGGGTGATCCCAAATCCGTCACCAATATAGGTTACCGATGCAAAAACCCCTGTGCCTGATGATCTGCTCTTATCCGTTATGTTTTCAGATTCCTTGTAGGCTGCATCAAAAATAAAACTGAGTTTACCGGCACGGTAGTTTGCATAAACCGAAGGAAGTAAAACCTTTTCCTCTTTCGAAAATCCGACCAGGTTAAAATTGCTTTCGGAATAAATGAAAGAACCGCCAATCTTAAGATTTTTTACCGGTGTAATCTCCAGATTCCCGCCTCTTATTCTGTGTTTTTCATTCCTCGCAATCTCAATTGAATCTTTAAAATCGAGATCTCCGTATATTAATCCCCCGCTGATCATTCCGCGTGAATATCTTATATTAAGACCATCCATCCATGTATCATATCCAAGCCCGCGCGCCTCAAAAAGATTAAGAGCCAGACCCCTGCCGTATATGGAGGAGAAATCCCCTAACCTTACAAACAAATCCCCGTCATTATATTCGGCAAATCTTCTTTTTATTCCCCTGTACTCAAGGCCGGTTTCAGGGGGTGTATCATAAAGGATTCTTACTCCGGCTGAAAAATTATATGGCAGCCCTACCCTAATATCGGTAAGGTTTTCTGAGTATCTGAAATCACCTTTAAAGGTGCCGAGTGATCTTTCACCCGTTCCGTACCTGAAATAATTTGACACCGAGGGTGAAATCTGTGGAAAAACCTCAGCAGTAAGCAGCATGACCAGCAAAACAAAAGAGCTTAATCTCATTCAGATTCTTTCAGAAGTTTTAATATCTCAGCTTCAATTTTATCCTCATCTCCCGGCAGATAACCTGTGTGTTTATAAACCACTTCCCCATCCTTATTAAGCAGCAGTGAATACGGCATAACCTGTCCGTTTACTGAATTAAATATTTCATTGTTGGGGTCTGTTATTACCGGATAACCGATCATAGAGGAAGAGAGATATGCGTTTACTTTTGACAGACTTTTGGGCGAATCCTGATTTACACCCAGAATCGTAAAACCTTTATCTGCATATTTTTCGTAAATATTTTTCAGATGTTTCATTTCGGCTTTACAAGGCTGGCACCAAAGCGCCCAGAAATTTATCAGAACCGGCCCGTTTTTGATTAGTTCTGAAACCGAGACAATATCACCGTTAAGTGTCTCTCCTTTTATATTGGTTTGTGCAGTTAATGCAGATATAGAAAAAATTGCTGCAGAAATCAGTTTAATGATTCTTTTTACCATTGGATGTCCTGTTACGCTGAAACTATAATATTACGGCAAATTCATGATGATTTACATCAGATATGCGGCAAGGCTGACAAACACTTCTTTTTGAAGGATAATAGAAGAACGGGAAAGAACTGAATGCATTTAATTAAACAACAACCCTTTTGCTGAATAAGTTTTAATTCTTTTCATTTTATCCCGGGATAAATTTTTGCCCCCTTAAACTAATCTCAATTATTATCTGTCTACTTAGTGGTTATTAAAAAATATTTCCCGGTATCTCAGATGAAAAAATGCTTTTTTATACTTCCGGCCATGATTTCACTCTTACTTTTGCAAGGATGCGGCAGCATCATTCCCGTTACAAGTCTGAGGATTGCGGATAAAATCACTATTGACGGGAAATATGAAGAATGGGGAGATGCCCTCAACTTTCCCGGGGATGAAAACATCGGAATAGCATTTTCAAATTCAGAAGATAACCTCTGTTTGTGCCTGATAACTCAGGACAGGGAAAAAATTCGGAAAATTCTTACAGCGGGGATGACAATCACTTTTGAACCGGCAGATAAAAAGAATAAAATCGCAATCGGATTCCCGGTGCGTAAGGATTTTACCGGTCCGCAGGTATTTGGGAAAGACAAAAACGGAATCCCCGATGAAGAAAAGCTGTTTTCCGATTTAATTTCTGAGTACAGGGAACTCCATGTATTTGATGCTGAAGGCGATCTCATAAACGTTCATCAATTCCCGGGAAACGCCGATTACTCTTTTGCACTTGCTTCAGAAAATGGTGTGCTTATTTATGAACTTCGATTACCCTTGGGCTTTAGTTATCAGCGTGCCACCGGTTTGAGAGCCAAAGCAGGTGAAGATATTAAAGTTACCATTGAGTCAGGCAGTTTCAATAAAAAGGAATCCCCTCAGGGGAAAGGAATGCCCGGCGGCGGAGGAGGTCATCAGGGAGGCGGAATGAGGGGACGGGCCGGAGGCGGCGGAATGCCACACGGCGGAGAAGGAAGGCCGGACGCCCCTGATTTCAAACCAATCAAAATTGAGCTGCTTCTTAAAATCGGCTGACCT
>JABWCA010000383.1 GCA_013359345.1 Ignavibacteriaceae bacterium | reverse complement strand
GACATCCCGGGTTACAGCTCAAACGGGTGCGCGGCGATTGTTGTGTGAGGGATTGTACGCAATTACATATGCGGTTTTGTGCGACTCCGGCCGGAGTCGTGATCATATAGGTGCGGGGATTTTCTAGTATTGTGTGACTCCGCCGGAGTCAAGTCCGCCACTCATTTTCCCACACAAATTTCACAAAACTTCACGAATTTATTTTGATTCATTCCATCAGGTTTTACCAAACGCGGTGATTCCGGTGGAATCAAAATTTAATGGTAAATGCGGCAAAACACAGTTGCCTGAATCCCTCCGGGGTCAAAATCGCCTCTTCCTTTTGCGCACACGAATTTTACAAATTTTCACGAATTTATTTTGATTGATTCCATCAGGTTTTACCAAGCGCGGTGATTCCGGTGGAATCATACGTTACTGGCAAATACCGAGAAAAAAGGAATTCCGACTCCGGACGGAGTCGCACAATCCCATCAGGTAATATGCAAGACAGGGGCAAACCATATCGCAGCATTTTTCAGTACGAAACGAAGATGGAGAGAATTATTCCTTAAGCTCATCCTAACTAACACACTAATTCTACATACCAAAAATCATGACGTTCACGTGAGGAATGATAAGTTTAATCAGTAATAATTACCGCTGTAAAGGTAAAATATGGATATGAAAGTGTAAATCCGGCGTTTACTCGTGCAAATTTGCAATAATTTACCGCTGTAAAGGTAAAATGGCATTATAATTTTAGTATATTCGTGGGAAAGAATTAAATTATAATTATAAATACCGCTATGGCAGTAAAAATAATTGAGATAACGAAACCTGAAGAGCTGGCATCAATCATTTTGCAGCAAAGAAAGTTTAGTAAACTGAGCCGTAATCAGCTTGCAATCATTGCGGGTGTAGGGCGTACAGTAATTTTTGATATTGAACACGGAAAGACAACATACCGCATTGACACACTGATAAAAATTCTGAATGTGCTTAACCTCAGGTTATGTCTGGATGGAGTAGTCTGCGGAGATGAGAAATGAGGAGAGCCAGAGTTTACAATTTCGGGATACTCTGCGGTTATCTCGATGAGATAATCCTGGGGAAAGAGTATATATTTACATACCGGGATGGATACGACGGCAAGCCGATTTCGCTGACGATGCCAATCAGCAGGACGGTGTATCATTATGAACAATTTCCTCCTTTTTTTGATGGCCTTCTGCCTGAAGGGTTCAATCTTGATGCGCTCTGCAGAAGGATGAAGATTGACAGAGATGACGCATTCCGCCAGCTGCTGATTGTCGGGAAGGATGTTGTCGGTTCTGTATCGGTGGAGCCGGAAGATGAATAGATGCCCTCTGAGTTATGAAGTAATAAAGGAAGGGCATTATTCGAAGAACGGACTCAGGAAACTGAACCCACGGCTCAAATCACTTCACCCGCTCGCGTTTACCAAAGAAGAGTTGCTTGAAGAGGCTGCTGAAAGAAGCGGAAAGATTTCACTGGAGGGCGTTCAACCAAAAGTAAGTGCATTGCTTTCGGTACCGGAGTCTTCTTTTATCCTCACTGATGTTAACGGAATGTATATCATAAAACCTCAGCAACCGGTATATTCTTCGTTGCCCGAAAATGAGGATCTGACGATGCGTTTAGCAGAAATAGCAGGCATTGATGTTCCGCAGCACGGACTTATTTATGACAAAACAGGCACACTGCACTATGTTGTCAAACGGTTCGACCGGTTTGGGAAAAGAGAAAAATATGCTGTGGAAGATTTCGCCCAGCTGAGCGGAAGAACCAGAAACACCAAATATGACTCAAGCATGGAAAGCGTAGCCGGCATTATTGAAAAGTATTGCACTTTTCCGGTGATTGAGAAGGTAAAGCTTTTAACACTAACCATCTTCAACTACCTGACAGGGAACGAAGATATGCATCTGAAAAATTATTCTCTGATAACAAAAAGCAATATTACTTCCCTTACGCCGGCTTATGATTTGCTTAACACCACCATTGTATTGAAGAATACAGGTGAAGAAATTGCCCTGCCCGTAAGGGGGAGAAAGCGAAATCTTACGCGAAATGATCTGGTGAGTTATTTTGCGGTTGAGCGGTTAGGGCTTAATGACCGAACTGTTGAGATGACGATGAAGAATCTAAATGAAGCCATCCCGATGTGGGAAGATGAAATAGCCATTTCTTTTTTATCCGATGGAATGAAAGAGGATTATCTTTCACTTCTCAGGAAGCGCTGCAGAACCCTTGGTTTTTGATACACGAATTTCACAAATTGTCACGGAATTATTCTGATTAACTCAATCAGGTTTCACCATGAGCGGTGATTTAAGAGGAATCAAACAATACTGGCAAATAGGGTAATAATTGGGAATTCCGACTCCGGCCGGAGTCGTACAATCCCATAAAGCAACGATTTGTAC
>JABWCA010000098.1 GCA_013359345.1 Ignavibacteriaceae bacterium | reverse complement strand
TTAAGTATCCCGCATACCGAACCTGACAGGTCTTAAATTGAAATTATATTAGCGGAAATATCCCGGCTTCAAGTCATTTTAAAACCCGGAATGTCTTTAGCCTGGAATATTAACGATTGATATTTCCTTCCCTTGAAATAGTAAGACATTCCGGGTTACAGCATAAACAGGAAAACAAGAAACGGGAAAACAGGAAAACAGGAAACAAGAAACAGGAAAACAATGATTCACATTGCAAAAGCGCTTTTTGTTAAGGTTTACATAAAGAAAAAAGGAGACAGCAAACAAAACTGTAACGCCGATCCCGATAACTCGGGACGGTACATTTATGCTGAAAAACAGGCGGGCGGTAAAACGCAATACATGCAGGACCCGGTACAGGTATCCGTAGAGACGCAATGCTTGCGTCTCCCTCCCACGAAATTCCCCCATAAAAACTCCGCCTCCCCGGGAAATTACCGCGCAGATAATTCGTCTGAACGGCATAACAGCCACCGGGTTACTCATTGATCATGAAACGCCACTCCAAGGTTGCTTCAGGCATAATAATCCTCCTGCAGGAAGGTGTTACCTGCGGTTACAGCCGAACCCGACTTCAATGAGAGCTTACTCCCCTATATCCTCATTCCATATTTCAGGGTGATGGTGAATAAAATCCTGGAGCAGATCAATACATTCCTTTGAGTGCATATCAATCACTTCAATTCCGCTTTCACGGAGCCATTCAACGCCCCCCTGAAAGGTGACCGATTCACCAACTATTACTTTCCCGAATTTAAATTGTTTTATCAATCCGCTGCAGTACCAGCAGGGTGCAAGTGTGGTGACTAGTATTTTATCACGGTAAGTTTTTTGTCTTCCGGCTTTTCTGAACGCATCAGTCTCGCCGTGAATTGAGGGATCATTCTCCTGGACTCTGCGGTTATGGCCGGCGCCAAGAAGATTTCCTTCGCTATCGAATATAGCGCCTCCTATCGGAACTCCGCCTTCTGCATGTCCCATTTTGGCTTCCCAGATTGCTGCGTTCAGCATCTCTTCATTAGTCAGATATTTCATTATTTCACCAAATTAATCTGTTGTAATGCTGAATTATATCTATAAATAAGATCAAATGCAATAACTGATAAGAGGGAAGTTTTTACTCCTCCGATATAAGGAATTCGGGTGATGTGGGTCTGAGAGAATCATACATTTTTCTCAGAAAGCTGAATGCAGCCTTGCTGCCCCGGTTTGCGGCTTCCATATATAGACGCGAAGCTCCTGTGAAGCTCTGTTCCACCCCTATGCCGAACTGATAACAATAACCTTTCATTGTCTGGGCAATCAAAGATCCCTTCTCTATCCCTTTATCAAGCACACTTACCAGCAAGGCGGCGTCTTTGGGATTAAAGTCATCCCTGAGCTCATAAGAGGCTTTTCTCACCGGGGCTTCATTATTCCCGAGGGCGTAAGCCATGTTAAGCAGTCCTGCCGCTTTTTCTTTATCCCTCGTAAAATAAGAGCCGGTGTAATAGTACTGAGCAAGATCAAGCAATGCAAAGACATAACCCGATGCAGCCAGATCAGTAAGAATTTTTTTTGCATCTTCAACCCCGATTTTATAATTGGCACCTGCAAAAGTGAGAAGGGCCCAGAGGTAAGCCGCGTTTTTGTCATTCTTATATACCCGGCTTTCAATTTCATTTATCAGACCGGGGGAGCCAAGTATTTCGTTGAAAAGTCTGCCGCCCAGTGTTGATTCATATTTATATGCCCTGAGGTACCATATCGCCGCCATGACTCTGTCAGGATTTGTTCCGAGCCCTTTTTCATAGATTCTCCCAAGCGCTGCCATCGCCTCCGGACTCCCGTAATCAGCAGCAATTATCAGTGTACTGTCAAGCTTTATTGAATCGGGTGAGGTCAGATTTGTAAACGCGGAATCAGACCCGGGGAGGCGTGAATAAGTATCAAGAAGTTCTTTTGCTATAAGGCTGTCTGTAACCGGTTTGGTTGTATCGGGGTCAAAATTTATGTAAAGAAGCACACTCCGTGCTGATATTTCAGAGCCGGTTTCACCTTTATTCTCTTTGCCATTCCCGGGCGGGGCATCATCGTCTTTTGCACCGGCAGCAATAAGCCGCTGCATGACATCCTTTGCAGGTTCATAGCCCGCCTTATCAGCCTTTTTTACCCATGCATAGGCCGAATCAAGGTTCCTTGGTATAATCAGATTTTCGGTGAACATTATACCCACGATAAACTGTGCCTGAGGCATCCCGGCATACGCCGCATTCCTGAATTCAGAGTAAGCATCAAACGGATTCCATTTTGTGCCCCATCCGTTCATCAGAAATATTCCCTTATTATAACTTGCCGATATATGCCCGGCATCTGCAGCTCTTGAAATCCAGTAATATGAGAGCGTGGTATCTTTTTCAAACTCCTCACCAAGCAGATACCTGATCCCGAGTTCATGCTGTGCCTCCGGGTTGCCGGCATTTGCTTCTCTGATCAGGAAAAATTTCTCTGCCATACGGTACTGCATGTCAACCGTAAGACCAGGAGTGTATCTTTTATCCTGAGGTCTGTTTTTCTTGAACGCCAGCGATCCGTTTGACTGCCCGTAAAGAACTCCCGCGAGGAGTATCAGCAAAATTATCTGAGAGTATTTCAGTTTATTCAAGCCTCTTGTTAAAACGTAAAATGCTTATTGCCAGAATAAGAGTGCCAAGCACAATTATCATGATGAAATCATGTATATGATCTGTGAACCCCGATCCTTTAAGAATGACGCCCCTTATTATATTCAGAAAATACTTAAGTGATATGAAGTCACTTATATATCTGAATGCCTCCGGCATATTTTCAACCTGAAAATTGAATCCCGAGAGAAACACCATGGGCATCATCACCCCGAACATTGCCACCATCATTGCTTGCTGCTGATTCTTTGTTATTGTGGAAATCAGCAATCCGAGTCCCAGGGTTGTAAATATATAAAAGAACGCTGAGATAAAAAGGAATATAAGACTGCCCCTTACCTCAATACCGAATATCACTCTCATGGCAGTGATAACTATAACCACTGAGATGAACCCCATTATCACGAACGGAATGAGTTTGCCGGCAATGATCTGATACGGCTTTATGGGGGTTACAATTATCTGTTCAAGTGTTCCTATTTCCTTTTCTTTGACAATAGCCAGTGAAGTAAGGATTAATGTTATAACAGTAAGCAGAAGCCCCACAATTCCCGGTACCATAAAGTATCTTGAAAGAAGCATGGGATTGTACCAGACCCTTGTATCTGCCGTAATCCTCCCCGCCGGAAGTTGTTTGACTCCCCGCAGCTCCAGTTTGTTCAGCATGATTTTGTTTGAGTAAGATGAGATTATTGATGCCGCATAGCCTGAGGCAATTGATGATGTATTGCCGTCTGATCCGTTTATGATTGCCTGCAGCTCAGCGGTTTTGCCTGATTCTATATCTTTCTCAAAGCCCGAAGGAATCACAAAAGCTATAAGGGCATTACCTCCGTCCATGACTTTAGTCAGCTCATCGTAATCAGAAACGTAACCGTCAATTCTGAAGTACTGCGAACTTGAGAACTCACGCACCAGTTCAGCCGATCTGTCTGAATGATCGTTATCAAGAATGTAAGTTTTGATGACCTTTACATCAAGTGTTGCAGCGAATCCGAGAAATATTAGCTGCATCACAGGAGCCACAAGTATCACCCCGAACATCTTCGGGTCACGTTTAAACTGGGCGAATTCTTTTTTGATGATTTCCAATATTGTTCTCATTTTACAGAGCCCTCTTTTTCTGGGTTATTTTAACGGAAAGGAAAAGGAATATTCCTGAGAAAATCAGGAGATAAACTATCTGAGGCCAGAAGTTTTCCCATCCCACGCCCCGTATGTAAATAGCCCTGAGTATTACATTATAAAATTTAGCAGGAGTGATGTTTGTGATTATCTGGATGAATTTTGGCATGCTTTCAATCTGAAATATAAATCCCGATAATATAAAAGAGGGGAGCAGTGTGATAAAAGTGCCGACAGTAAATGCCACCTGCTGCGAATCTGCAATAACCGAAACAAATAAACCGAGCGAGATACATGACATCAGGAACACCAGCGTTGAGAGAAACAACTGCAGGTAACTCCCCTGAACCACCGCATCAAAAAGTATATAGCCAAGCACAACCACAATGACAGCGTCAATAAGTGAAAGTGCTATATAAGGGAGAATTTTCCCGGTTATCAGCTCCCCGTTCGTTACAGGAGAGACGTTTATCTGATCAATGGTGCTCTTTTCCTTCTCCTTCACAAATGTGAGCGATACACTTATAACCCCTGTGATAAGCAGGATCATTGATATAAGACCGGGAACAAGAAAATAAGTTGTGCTGAGATCAGGATTGTACCAGAACACCGGGCTGTAATTGAGCGGCACTTTTAATTCAATTCCTTTAAGGGCAGTAATATCTTTCATGGCCTGAGTGTTGAAAACATTAACATAGCCTTCAAGGTAATTTTTAATAATATTGGCGGTATTGGCATCAACACCGTCAATGAGAATCTGGACTCCGGTGTTTTTACCGTTTCTGATATCGGCATTGAACCCTTCCGGAATTACGATAGCAGCGGCAGCCTCTTTATGCTCAAGAACAGAATCTGCCTCCTCAGAGCTTAACATATATACGGAAAGATCAAAATATTCACTTGCAGTGAGCCCTTCGGTGAATTCGCGGCTGAGTGAACTTTTATCTGCATCATATACTGAAAGTTTGATATTCTGCACATCAAAATTTATTGCATACCCGAAAAACGAAATCAGAAATGCCGGGAAAATAAGGAGAAGAAGCAGGAGCACCTTATCGCGCAGAACGTGCTTAAGTTCTTTTTTTGCAATTGCCTTTACTCTTTTAATATTCATATCACTTTTTCCCTTCAAGCAGATGAATAAAAACATCCTCAAGGGAGGGGGGAATAACTTCTATTCCCGTTAATTTTATTCCTGTGATGCTCTCAAGCCTGTTTTTCAGATCATCAGCTTCTTCAATTTCTGATGTGACCATAAGATGGATTGAATTGCCGAAGATTGAGACATCTTCAACGAACGGAAGTTTTTTTGCCGAATCAAGAAGCTCTATGAGTCCGGGAGATCTGATTTCAAATATCTTGTTCGTGATATAATTTGATTTAAGAAATTTTGAATTCCCTTCAGCTATAAGCCTGCCTGCATCAATCAGGATAATATTTGAACAGAATTCAGCTTCCTCAAGGTAATGAGTAGTGACAAACACTGTAGTGCCTTCTTCAGAGAGTGAGTGAATCAGTTCCCAGAAAGACCTTCTTGAAACAGGATCAACACCGCTGGTAGGTTCATCAAGAAAAACGATCTCCGGTCTGTGAATCACTGCAGTGCCGAGCGCGAGCCTCTGCTTTACACCTCCCGGCAGCGACCCCGTGAGAGTGTTTTCCTTTCCTCTGAGATTAGCGATGTCAAGAATCCACTCACGCCTTTCTTTCAGTGAATTACCGTACAGGCCATACACACCGCCAAAGAAATTGATGTTTTCTCCCACGGTAAGGTCATTATACAGAGAAAATCTCTGGGACATGTACCCGATCACGGTTTTAACCTTATCGGCCTCTTTTTTAATGCTGTAGCCTCCAACCGCAGCATCACCCGATGTTGGTTCAAGCAGCCCGCAAAGCATCTTTATTGTGGTGGATTTACCGGCTCCGTTTGCACCGAGAAAACCGAAAATCTCACCCTGCTTCACACTGAAGGAGACACTATCCACCGAGGTGAAAGAGCCGAATTTTTTTGTCAGATTATCTGCAACTATTGAGTTCAAGATTATTTCTCCCTCAGGCTGCTTCCGGCTGCCTTCAATAATCTGAACTCCGAAAGCCTGAAACTTATAACTGAATTCAGAAGATCAATCTCATTTGTAATTCTTGAATTTGAAGCATCAACAACATCAGATGAAGTGGCGGTGCTGTTGGCAAATGACGACTCAACAATTTTTTCCTGTTCCATTGACTGTTCAAGAGCAATTTTGCCAAGCTGAATCTTTTCCCAGGCTGTTTTATACTGCAGATAACTCTGATATACTTCGAGCGCTATGCGGTCTTTTAGCAGACTGATATTTTCTTTCGCTTTTGACACCTCCTGCTCTGCCTGGCTTGTTTTTGAAGAGGTTGCACCCCCGTCCCAGAGGCTCCATGAAAGGGCCACACCGGCATCCCAGGTTTCCTTAAATTCATCTTTAACAGGCTGGTAGCGCTGGTTGGGGCGTGAGTAGTAGAAATTACCGAACAGGTAAACTTCGGGATACCAACCTGAGCTGTTTGCCGAGACCATTTCTTCTCCCGCAGCCAGCCTTTTACCGGCAGCAAGCAGGTCATTCCTCTGTGAGAGGGCCTTTTCGGTAAGCTTTTTGAAATCGTAGTCGCTTAATTTCACATCAGCATCTGCCTTAACAGCCGATGACCCGTAATTTATATCAAGCCCGAGCAGAAGATTGAATGAAGCGCGTGCCTGCAGAAGGTTATCGTTTGCCTCAAGCAGTTTCAGCTCAATATTTTTTTTCTGCACTTCAATTTTAAGGAGGTCATTTTTTGTCAGCATGCCGTTGCTGAACAGATTTTTTGCGTCATCAAGCCTTCGGGCAATCACGGCAAGATTTTTACTGATAATTTCCGTAAGATTTTCCGATCTTTGCAGATTGAAATAAGCGGTAATGATCCTGAAAGTTTCTTCATTTATTTCAGATTCAAATTCGCTCACTTCAGCTTCAAGATTCTTCTCTGCCGCAGCTTTCATACCGCTGAGTCTGTTGCCCGTGAAGAGGGGCTGTGTGATACCGACTTTAACTGACCAGTTATCAAGTATCACATCCTGGATTCTCACCGGATTTGCGAAAATCGGGAGTTTGATTTCAAAAGGATCAACCTCGCTTAGCCTGGTGTACCCTGCCGAAAGTTTTAACTGCGGAAGGCGTCCGGCATTTATTTCAGATACTCTCTCCTCAGAGCTTTTAATTTTACTCTTGCTGATAGAAAGCATTTTTGATGCTGCAACACCTGTCTGAACAGCCTCTTCAAGGGTGAACACCTTTGACTGAGGGAGCAGCACCGTTGCTGTAAATAGTATAATTGTGATTAATTTCTTCATCATAAACTTCTCTTAGTTATAATTTGATGCAACCAGGTCAATAAAAACGTTTTCCAGATTAGGATCTGTCACTCTGTGGGTTACCAGCCTGATTCCTGCAATTGAAATGAGATTGCTTACAAGGTCAAGTTCCTTAACAGGATCGGGGGTAAGAATATCAATCCTGTCGCCAAAAAGCTGACAGTTAAAGGAATGTTCCTGCAGCAATTTGAATGCAGATCTTGGCTGATCGGGAAAGATTTCAAGTATTTTTTTCCCGGTTGATGATTTAATTTCTTCAGGTTCATCAATGACCATAATTTCTCCTTTATGAAGTAAAGCAACTCTTGAACAACGCTCGGCTTCATCCAGATACGGCGTTGTGAGCAAAATTGTTATTCCTGTTTTAAGCAGGTCTGAAAGAATTTTCCAGAAATCGCGCCTTGAAACGGGATCAACCCCCACGGTTGGTTCGTCAAGGTAGAGTATTGAAGGACCGTGAATAAGAGCGCAGCATAAAGCCAGTTTCTGTTTCATCCCTCCCGATAGTTTATCAGCCACCCGCCCCCTGAATTTTGAGAGCCTTGTGAACTCAAGCAGCATTTCCATTCTCTCAGTGAAGTTCATGACCCCGTTAATCTCTGCAAAAAAAGTGATGTTCTCTTCAACGCTGAGATCAGTGTAAAGGCTGAATTTCTGAGAGAGATATCCTATCTGCGACTGTACTTTCTTTCTGTCAGTTTTTATGTCAAGTCCGCCTGATATAATAGTACCTTCATCGGGGGCAAGCAGACCGGTAAGCATTTTTATTGTTGTGGTTTTACCAGCGCCATCGGGGCCCACCAGACCAAACATTTCTCCTTTATTAAGATGAAATGATATGCCTTTCACCGCCTCAACTTCACCGAATGATTTTTTCAGTCCTGATACTTCAAGTACTTTTTCTTTAGTATTCATTTTTTCTGTCACAGAATAATTTTAGCATCTGCCGGCATACCGTCCTTCAGTTCGCCTGCAGGGTTATTAACTTTCACTTTCACCTTATAAACCAGTTTGGTTCTCTCATCCTTTGTCTGGATATTTTTAGGAGTGAATGAAGCCTCGGATGAGATGTATGTGATATTACCCTCATACTTCCTGCCTGGGTATGAATCGATCTCAAGTTCAGCTTTCTGGCCGATTTTCACAAGCCCGAGATCCTCACCTCGTATATATACAATGAGATCAAGAGAGGAGAGATCTGATATCTTAATGAGTGAGGTAAGCATATTGACAACCTCTCCGCGGTTAATGAATTTTTTAACCACCACTCCGCTGATGGGTGAGACAACATAAGTCTTCCCGATCGCATTTTTAATGATCTCAGCGTTTGCAGTTGCCTCTTTAAGTTTTGCCGCCGCCTGGCGCACCTCTTCCGGCCTTGCAATGTTTTTTATCTTTTCAAGATTGTTTTTTGCAGAAGTGTATTGTGAAGATGCAACTTCAAGCCTGAGTTTCAGATCTTCATACTGTTTTTGAGTTATAGATCCCGTTTTCACGAGGTTATCACCGCGTTCTTTATCTCTTTTTGCCTGCTCATAATTATATGTTGCCTGATTAAACTGCTCTTCGGCAATTTTAAGGTCTTCACTTCTGGCTCCGGTTACGAGCAAATCATACTGCGCCTTTGACATTTCAACCAATGCCTCCGCTCTCTGAAGCTGGAGTAAAAGTGAAGAGTTATCAATCATTATAAGAGTGTCACCTTCAGAAACCTTCAGGCCTTCATCGGTCATCAGGTTTATGATTTCTCCCGCGCTCTGAGCAGAAAGCGTCACTTCGGTTGATTCAAGCGTACCGTTCACTTCAATCGAATTTCTGCTGTCGCTGTTACTGCAGCCCGCAAGTATCAGTGCGGCTGCCAGCATCATTAAATATTTCATTTAAGCTCCGTTAATATTATTTTCGTTTAATTGTTTAAGCCCTTCATCTGTGAAGAAGGCATTTTTAATTATTTCAAATACTGTTTTCACCACGGTATCAAAACTTTTTCCTGATTTACTAAGGAAAACGGGATTCACAACCGACCTGATCATGGCAAGAAAGACTGTGATTGTTAGCTCAGGCGGGTAAGCACGCATAACCCCCTCACTGATGCCGTCTGAAAAAAGCTTCCCAAAGTTCTTTCTTATCTGAATCTCCCTGAACCGCTCAATCTCCTCCCAGTGATTTGTCATGTGTTCCTTGAACTCATCCCAGAAAATTTCAGATTCGGGCGCAAGAGCCGCTGCAATTATGTTGATAATTTTTTTAAACTTAATTACTGTAGGTTCATCAGAATCTACAATATGTGAGACTTTATTTGCCACACCGCCTATGTGGCTCATAATGGTTTCCCTCACAAGATCATCTTTTGAGGGGAAATGTTTGTAAAGAGTTTTTTTGCTTACTCTCAGTTCGGAGGCAATTTCATCCATTGTGGTTTTGTAAAACCCGCCGCTGAAAAACTTCTGCCTGCAGAATATGAGAATTTCTTCTTTTTTTGAATCTGACATGGAAACTATTTTTAATTATTTAGTTTCCAATTTAACAGATGGAAACTATTTATGCAAGAAAAGTTTCCATTTTTCTGATAAAAAGTAGAAAAATTCTGACAAGTGGTAAAAAAATTGCTTGTTGGTACTCCCGGATGAATGAAATCAGATTTCCAGGGGTGCTCCTGACGGTTAAATAATTGATTTTTCACCCTTTTTTAGATATGTTGCAATTACTGATTATGATATTCCTTTCTTATTCCTGTATCAGTCAGAAAATATGCGGTAAGAGTATTACCCCTCGGCATCAGAAATAAATCCGGACCTTGTCATGCAGCAGGCTGAAGCAACCAAGTACTCAGGTATTGTAAAAAAAGGGAAAAGCATCTTCCCGGGCGGAGTATTGATTGTTTCGGTTTTGTTATCAATGCTTCTTCCTGATCAGAATTCTTATAAATCTGCCTTTTATTTTATCAGTACAGCCGGACAATCTCTTCAGGTCTGTGAAAAGGGTCTTTCAGAGTGCCGGCTTATGAGTTCTGATTGTTACGTTCCGGGAAACAAAGTTCCGGGCACAGTCTTTAAAAAGTCCGGAGTCTTTGAATCACCCATTCTTGCATATCCCTTTATCAATACGGATGCTGCCCATTCTGTAATACCTGTGAAAAACACAATACAGTCCAGGTCCCCCGGTAACTTAATCTCCCGGAATGCGGCCTCAGAAATCATCACACAGACAGCAGGTCCGGCAGGGATCAGCGGTTTCCCGCTGCGGGCTTACCATGCAGAAATATTGAGTTTTGAAATTTTGTTTTATATCACGCTTGCCGTTCTTTTAATAACTATCTATCGGCTGGCTCGTATGAAAATGAGCTCTCACCAGAAAAACAATGACCATGGTAATGAAGTAAGTAAACCAACAGCAGAACATTCCGAAACGGATGTTGTATTAAGTATGATCTCTGAGGCAGTTATCGTTACTGATCCGCACGGCAATATTACGGGCATCAACAAGGCTGCGGGCATACTTACCGGTTTAAGCCATGTAACGCCGGGAGATGTGAATATTGCGGGAATACTGACTGTTAATGATGAGGCACCTGATTTTACGGCCTACAGCAGGAATAGCTCTGATGAGAATTCGGCTGAACTTCCGGTTTGTGAAAATAACGGAGAAATAAGAGTGCCCGGCAGAAAAATTGTACCAGTGGCTGTAACCGTATTCAGTCTGAAAAAAGATGGAAAGCTCACCCTGGTATTTCTGTTAAAGGACTTAACTGACCTGAAAGAGAAGGAAAAAGAAGCTGCCCGCACAAAAGCCCTTTTCCACAGTTTGTTTGAAGACACTGCAGCAGCCACTGCTATACTCAGGCTCCCTGATCTGGTTTTTGAAGATGCCAGCGGAAGTTTCTGCAGGTTGTTCGGGCTTGATAAAGAAAAGTGTAAGGATAAGAACAAAACAATATTCAATCTCTCAGGAATACCGCCGCAGCTGATAGAAAATCTGAGAGAGAGCACTCTGAATAATGCTGCTCCCGCTGCCAGAGAGCTGAAGTTTAATGACAGCACCGGAAAGGAACATTTCGGGGTTTTAGACTTTATTGAGACAGATGCAGGATCAGGATACCTGGTGTTACGTATCACTGATATCACCGAACTGAAAAAATCAAAAGATGCGGCTGTTTCATTTGCCGGCATACTTGAATCAATGATCAAATACCTCCCCTTCGATTTCTGGGCGCGTGATCTTAACGAAAAAATGTTCATTCAGAGCAACGAAGGAAAAAAAATGTGGGGTAACCTGCTCAGCCATAATCTGAATGATGATTTTGTGAATGAATCAAATATTAAAAGATGGCGTGAAAATAATATAAAGGCTTTTGCAGGTGAAGTTGTAACAGGTGAAACTTCTTACACAACGATTAACGGCAGCACCAGATATTTCTATGAAGTTATAGCTCCCTATTTTATTGACGGAAGGGTTTCAGGCATACTGGGTATAAATCTCGATATCACGGAAAGCAAAAAAGCCGAGATAGCCACAAGGCTGAGTGAAGAAAAATTCAGAACAATATTCAACTCTGCAAACGAAGGAATTTGTCTCACTGATTTAAATGACATCATCTCTGAAGTGAACCCAAAATTTCTGGAGATGCTCGGTTATGAGCATGGTGAACTTACAGGACAGTATTTTGACGATCTCATAGTGCCTGAAGAAAGGAATGAGCAGACGGAGGTTAACAGGCGACGCAAGGAAGGAATTTCGGGCACATATGAAAGGCGGCTGATCAGGAAAGACGGCAGAATTATCTCTACATTTATCTCTGCATCTCCGGTTTACGGTTCAGATTCAAAATACAGCGGTTCGCTCGGGATGATCACCGATATCACAGAGAGGAAAATGCATCTTGAAGAGATAACCAAATTCTCGAAAGCGGTTGAAAAGAGCAGTGCAAGTATTGTGATCACCGATAAACACGGCAACATCGAGTATGTGAATGCCAGATTCTGCCTCAATTCAGGCTATTCGAAAGAAGAGGCTATCGGAAAAAATGTGAACATTGTGAAATCCGGGCAGATGTCACCCGATGTGTATAAGGATCTCTGGGAGACAATAAAGAATGGTGATGAATGGACCGGTGAAATGCTGAATAAAAAGAAAACAGGCGAATTTTACTGGGAGCTTCTCGGCATTTCTTCAATAAAAAATGAAAAAGGGGAGATTACAAATTACGTCGGGGTTAAAGAAGATATTTCTTATATGAAAAACCTTGTTCATGAACTTGAGGAGGCGAGAAAAAAGGCCGAGGATATTAACAGACTGAAAGCAATATTCTTTGCAAATATGAGCCATGAACTGAGAACTCCTTTCATTGGAATTCTGGGCTACACAGAAATTCTGCTTGAAAGCCTTACTGACGATGAAGAGAGGAAGATGGCAGAAGCGATTCTGAGATCGAGTGAGAGGCTCAAAGACACCCTCAATAAGATACTGGATCTTACCAAACTTGAAATCACTGAAACAGTGGTTGAGCTTCTTGATACCGATGTTTATTACCTGATTCTTGATGTGGCTGAACTGTTTGATAAAGCAGCACAGAATAAGGGGCTGTATATTAAAATCAGCAACAAGGCAGGTGATACGACAATTAAAACAGATCAGAAGATTTTAAGGGAAGTTATAGAAAATCTTATTTCAAATGCCGTTAAATACACACTTTCAGGAGGTATTGAAATTGACGTGACAAGTGAGACAAGAACGCTGGGTACATACCTGAAAGTTATGGTGAAAGATACCGGTATCGGCATTCCTGAGGATAAGCTGGATATAATCTGGGAAGAATTCAGACAGGTGAGCGAAGGTTACGGAAGAAATTATGAAGGCACCGGTCTGGGGCTTACTATAACCAAAAAGTATGTTGAACTCCTCGGGGGTAAGATTGAAGTGCAGAGCCGACCGGGAACAGGTTCGGTATTTACCCTTCTGCTCCCGATGTTCTGATAATCTTCTTAATTCAGACGCTTCATCACCCTTTAACCACACCTATGGGTTTAAGTTTTGCCACTTTAAGGGTGATGCCCGCATTGTGCATAACATCAACCACGTCGCTCACATCCTTATAAGCCTCAGACATCTCCTCACCAAGTGTGGAAGAAGATCTTGCCTTCACGATGATGTCATTT
>JABWCA010000097.1 GCA_013359345.1 Ignavibacteriaceae bacterium | reverse complement strand
ACTCACAAACTCATGATGTTTGAGGGAATGCTTGAAGAACTTGAAAAATCTCTCCCTCTTTCACCTGAGCTACGTGATTTCTCGAGAAACAAGATTTCAAAGATACTGGTGGTTAATCAGGTTGCCAACGCCGGTGATGCAAAGGCAGGCATCCAGACCCTCGCATTCAATCTGCCGAATGATGAAAAAGTAAGAGAAAAATATGGTTCAAAGAATGTTCTGATGAAGAATATTCATCATGCCAAATTTGACAAACTGCTTAAGGAGATAGCTGCTAAAGTGTTATCTGAAAAGGATATGGCTAATCTCACCTTTGAGGCATTTTTTAATCATACACTGCTCCATGAAATGTCGCACGGCATGGGCCCCGGTCTCATCACTAAGGACGGCAAAAAAGGTGAGGTTAAATCATGGCTGAAGGAAACTTACTCAACTATTGAGGAATGCAAAGCTGACAGTATGGGGCTCTTCCATAATATCGCACTTAGCAGAGCCGGAATTCATGGCATAAGTGAAAAGCAGTTCATAGCCACATTCACGGCAGGATTGCTCAGATCTGTGAGATTCGGTATCAATGAAGCCCACGGCGGCGGCAATGCGATTATATTCAACTGCCTGGTTAAAAATGAAGCACTCAAGCTTGTTAACAATGTCATTCAGATAAATTATGAGTATTTCCCCGAAGCAATAAGCAAACTACTTGAGCGGATTCTGACAATACAGGCAAAAGGGGATTATGAGGCTGCCAGAGAGCTGATTGAAGAATTCAGATTCATGAGTGATGAACTAAAGGTCCTTGTTGAAAAACTAAAGGTTCTGCCGGTTGATATCCGCCCCATATTTTTGACCGCAGAAGAACTGAAAAGTGATAAGAAGCTGAACAGCCATTAGGGTACTCTTTGCCGTTTTTATAAAATCAGTCTCATAAAACCAACTGCGTTTAATTGATTTTAATTGGCTAAATCCAAAAAACATATAATAATTTTGGAATTAAATCCAAAAAACATATAATAATTTTGGAATATATTCACGGAATATTACTATTTTTCTGAAGTGAAACAGAGAAAGTCAGAAAAATGATAAAGAGATACCTTGAAGATGTCATCCCGAAGTTCATGTTCAGGAACAAGGCAGTTATAATTTTCGGGCCCAGGCAGGCAGGAAAGACCACTCTTGTAAAAAAAATCACTGAAAAGACCGCCGAAAAAACTTTATATATCTCAGGTGATGACCTTGGTGTCAGAAACGCCCTGATCCCTTCAAAAGAAAAACTTGCCGGCCTGACTGCCGGATATAAAATTCTGGTTATTGATGAAGCACAGAAAATTGATGATATCGGTAATATTATAAAGATTTTTACTGATCAGATAAGTGAAGTGCAGGTGATTGCCACAGGATCATCAGCTTTTGAACTGATGAGCAAGACTTCAGAATCGCTTACGGGCCGGAAATTCGAATTTATGTTATATCCGTTAAGTTTTGCCGAGCTTGTGGAAAATTCAAATCTTATTGCCGAAAAGGGGAGAATTGAAGAAAGACTGGTTATGGGTGCTTATCCCGAGGTTGTTTCAATTCCTGAATTTTCCGGACGGACATTAAAATCACTTGCCACAGATTATTTATTTAAGGATGTCTTTTCCATGGATGGTATCAGGTATCCTTCGGTGATTGATAAACTCGTGAGAGCTTTAGCATTTCAGGTTGGCAGTGAAGTAAGCAATTCTGAACTGTCAAGACTTACAGGAGCAGACAATAAAACAATCGAAAAATATCTCCGCATTCTTGAACTTGCATATATAGTCTTCAGATTGCCTGCTTTCAGCCGGAACGAGAGGAATGAGATTAAAAAGGGGAAGAAATATTACTTCTATGACAATGGAATCCGGAATGCACTAATCGGCAATCTAAGTGACTTAACAACAAGAACTGATTCGGGAGCATTATGGGAAAATTATGTAATTTCTGAGAGAAAAAAATATCTGTCATACAGTGAAAACCCGGCGAGATCTTTTTTCTGGAGGACTTTACAGCAGCAGGAAATTGATTATGTGGAAGAGACTTATGAAGGAGTTCGTGCGTATGAGTTCAAGTGGAATGAAAAGGCGAAAGTCAGATTCCCGGAGACGTTTGTGAAAAGTTATAAGCCACTCTCGCTTAAGTCAGTAAACAGGCAGAATTTTGAAGAATTTCTGATTCCTGAAAGGTTCGGAAGTCAGTTATGAGTTATGAGTTATGAATTATGAGTTATGAGTTATGGATTATGAGTTATGGATTATGAGTTATGAGTCATGAGTTATGAGTTATGGATTATGAGTTATGAATTATGAGCTATGATTATTCAATTCCGGGGCGATTGCAAAGCTGTAATGATTTGAAAAGAATTCAGATATTAATCTTAACAGATGTAAACAATATTAAAACATTGTAATGTAAACACTTACTCCATCTCACCCGGCTTTTCTCCTGACGGCGCGGGGAGAGTTTCAGGATGATAATGCCGGTATACAATCTCTCCTTTTTTAGCCCCGATAACCCTGGCAATTTCCTCAGGTGTGGAATCCTTGATTTTTTCAACCGATCCGATCTCAAGCAAAAGCTTTACGGCAATTTTTTCACCGATACCCGGAATATCTGTGAGTTCGGTTCGCAGTGTCCTTTTATCACGCCTTGAGCGGTGAAAGGTTATCGAGAATCTGTGTGTTTCATCCCTGACCTGCTGGAGCAGTTTGAGACCTGAAGAAACCTTGGGAATATTCAGCGGATCACTCTGATGAGGGATAAAAACTTCTTCAAGTCGCTTGGCTAAACCTATTATATTATAATTAGTTAACCCGAGTTCGTCAAGCGCCTCAACTGCCGATGAGAGCTGCCCCTTGCCGCCGTCAACCATTATAAGTTCAGGCAGTTTTTCACCTGCTTCCTTAATCTTTGAATATCTGCGGGTGATGACTTCTTTCATTGAGGCGAAATCATTTGGCCCATCCACCGATTTGATGATGAACTTTCTGTAATCACTTCTCTTTGGTTTACCGTTTTCAAAAACCACCATTCCGGAGACAGAATCGGAACCCTGGATATTTGAGATATCAAAACACTCGATTCTTACAGGCGGTTTTTTCAGATAAAGATCTCTCTGAAGCGCAATTACTGAATAAGAAATATCCCCCTCCTTCTTAGATTTCTGAAGCTGTAGCTCTTTTAGCCTCAGACGCGCATTCTCAGAGCACATCTGAACGAGAGCTTTGAGTTCACCTCTCTGCGGCACTGTCAGGGTGATTTTTCTTTCTGCTTTAAGTCTCAGCCACTCTGATATAACCTCAGCATCATCAGGGGCAGTTTCCGTGACGATCTCCTGGGGGAGTTCAGGCTGATTTGCGTAAAACTGCTTGATAATTCCCGCATAGATGGAGCCTGCATCCTCACCTTCACTTACACTTAAGTTAAGGTCCTTTTTACCGATGAGCTTACCGTTTCTGATGTTAAGGATTGAACAGCAAGCTTCGCGTCCCTCAGAAACCGCTGCTATTATATCACGGTCTGTATCATCATTAACAACAACTTTCTGTTTTTCATTGAAAGCGGAAAGTTTCTCGATCTTATCGCGGTACTCCGCCGCGTGTTCAAATTCAAGGTTTTCGGCAGCATGATTCATCCGGTTTCTGAAATCGCGGATCAGCTCTTCGGTTCTGCCCCTGAGCAGTTTTGTTACCTGCTGAACCATTTCATTGTAATCCTGCTCAGTCTGATAACCGGCGCAGGGGCCGTCACATTTTTTGATATGGTAATCAAGGCAGACCTTGAATTTGCCCTGACTGATAGACAGTTCATTAAGGGCCAGTTTGCAGCTTCTGATTCTGAACAGCTGATTTATTATTCTGAGCGCCCCCTTCATGCTTTTTACATCTGTATAAGGGCCGTAGTATTTTGAACCGTCCTTGTAGAGTTTACGTGTCGGATAAATTCTCGGATAAGGCTCATTGGTGACCTTTATGTAAGGGTAAGTCTTGTCATCCTTAAGATTTACATTATATCTGGGCTTAAGCTTTTTGATGAGATTGTTTTCAAGAACCAGGGCTTCAATTTCATTTCCGGTAATAATCAGCTCAACATCATGCACTTTGCGGACCATGGTTAATATGCGTGCGGAATTATTCTTATTCTGAAAGTAAGAGCGGACCCGGTTCCTGAGATTTATCGCTTTACCCACATACAATACCTTGCCAAGCTCATTTCTGAACTGATACACACCCGGTGAATCGGGCAGGTTTTTCAGTTTTTCGCTGATCGGACGGTTTTCAAAATCAGATTCTTTTAATGAAGGCATTTATCCGCAAAAATATTGGAAACGAAGTTGTAAATATAAAATATTGGGATACATCGTTAAAATTATAACAACAGGGCGGGTTTCTGAGTGCAAAAAAGAAAAGGCGGGAGCATTTTTTAATTGACAGCCCGCCTTTATAAAATGACTATGTGGTTTCTTTTTTAGTTTCTTCGGCTGGGAAGACGTAATTTTTGGGAATCACGACTATACCCGATTCACTTACAGTGAAGTGCTTTTTATCCTTCTCGATATCGAAACCGATTTCGGTACCCGTAGGGATGGTGACGTTTTTATCAATGATGGCTCTTCTGATTTTAACGTTTCTGCCGATATTGCAATTGTTCATAATGATTGAATCGGTAACGTAAGCGTAAGAATTAACCTTTACGTTTGCTCCTATAATAGATCTCTCGATAAGACCGCCTGATACAATTGTGCCATCGCAGATCAGTGAGTTGAGAGTACGGCCGATTCTGTCACCCCAGTGAGAAACCGTTTTTGCGGGGGGGAACTGGTACTGATAAGTTCTCAGCGGCCAGTCGCTGTCATAAAGGTTGAACTCGGGAACCACGCTTATGAGATCCATACTTGCCTCGTAATAGCTTTCAAGCGTTCCGATATCTTTCCAGTACGGCCTGTTTTTCTTATTCTCATCAACAAAGGGGTAAGAGATTACTTTAAGACCTTTTTTAACCATGAAGGGGATTACATCCGATCCGAAGTCGTTATTAGGGATGTTGTTTTTCTCCATTTCATGCAGCACTTCACGGAGCACGGCTGAATTAAAGACGTAAATGCCCATATTGACATATGAAAAGCCGGGGTTGCCGGGAATTTCAGGCGGATTATCCGGTTTTTCAAGGAATCTCATAACTTTGTTCTCAGAATCAGTTTCAACTATACCGAAACGTGATGCCTCTTCAATCGGGACATTCATACATGAAAGACTCAGATCTGCAGCGTTGTCAACATGATAATGAAGCATTTTCAGATAGTCCATTTTATAGATATGATCACCGCTGAGAATCAGAACCCATTTTGATTTCTTGTCACTTATGAGGTTGAGGTTCTGGTGTATGGCATTTGCGGTGCCAAGGTACCAGTCTGAGCCCATCTTGTGCTGCGGAGGAACCGTATAGATAAACTCACCAAGCTCCGGATTAAAAATACTCCATGCCTCATAAATATGCTGATTAAGGGAGTCTGATTTATACTGGACTAAAATGTAAATTCTCCTTAAACCTGAGTTAAGGCAGTTGGAGAGAGCGAAGTCAATAATTCTGTATTTTCCGCCAAAAGGAACGGCAGGCTTACTTCTAAACGCTGTGAGAGGATATAGTCTCTGTCCCACACCACCGGCAAGAAGCATTGTGATAGTATCACGAAGTATAGAAGAGCCATAAAACATAAATCACCTTAGAAAGTTGTAAGTCAGTTGTCAATATATAAAAGTAAAATGCAGAAGTAAATAAAGAAAAATCCCGGTAAGAATATTTCCTTTTCCTTCCCTTCAAAATAATAAAAGAATAATGAGAAATACATCTTAAATTATTAAAAAATAAATAAATATCAATCAGTCAGCAGAAAATGAAAATGTTTTCAGCAAAATATATTTTCAAAAGGATGTAATATCTGTGGCAAAGCTGTCATTTTCAACGCAGGGATGGTCTTTCAGGAATTTGCAGAGGGAGATATTTGTTATTAAGAATATGATAAGATAACAGTTTGTTAATCCTGCGATTTAAGGGTTAACGGGAAATTTCGTATCTTTAAAGTTGTTTAAAATTTAATTATTGGAAAGATATGCAGATCGGATTAATCGGATTACAAAATTCAGGGAAAACAACCTTATTCAGACTCCTCTCAGGCTTGGAGGGTGACGGAGACAGAACCTCCGTAAAGGTACCGGATAAGCGCCTGGATCATTTAACCGAACTGTTTAATCCTAAAAAGCAGGTTAATGCCGTTCTTGAAGTTGTGGATATTCCGGGACTCAGAATCTCAGATGACGGAAAGATGAAGATCACTTCAGATTTTCTGGCAAAGATTAAGAATAATGATCTTCTGCTCCATATAGTTCGCGAGTTTGAGAGCGATATGGTTCCGCATCCTGAAGATTCAATTGATCCAGTCAGAGATATCCAGTTCCTTGAGACCGAGTTCATTCTCGCGGACCTTGAGTTTGTGGAGAACAGAATTGAAAAAATAAAAAAAGACCTTCAGAAGCTTAAACAGGACCGCCTTGTAAAAGAGCTGCCAATAATGGAGAAGTTTAAGGAAGTTCTTGAAAATGAACGCCCGGTAAGAGAAGTGCCCCTTACGGATGAAGATCTTAAAATACTCAGCGGATATCAGCTCCTCACCATGAAACCGATCATTATAGGTATCAATTTCTCAGAAAATTCAAAAGATAAGGTTCAGGATATCATTGGCAGGATTGAAGGAATTTATCCGCAGTACAAAGGAAGTATAATTCCGTTTTTCGGACAGTTTGAACTTGAACTCGCGGTGCTTTCCGAGGAAGAGGCACAATTGTTCAAGGAGGATATGGGCATTCATGAATCAGCACTTGAGAGAATTCTGAGCACTTCATATCAGTATCTGGGGCTTAAATCATTTTTCACCGTTGGTGAAGATGAAACCAGAGCGTGGACAATTAAAACAGGATACACCGCACAGCAGTCGGCTGCAGTGATTCATTCAGATTTCTTCAATAAGTTTATTCGTGCAGAGGTTGTGCACTATGATGACTATGTTAAATACGGCTCTTTCCCCAAATGCAAAGAAGCCGGAGTCTGGAGACTTGAAGGAAAAGAATATCAGGTTAAAGACGGCGACATCCTCAATATCAGACATTCATAAAGAGATTAAAAGGCACTGGCAGGGAGCATCAGTAATCATGCTCCCGGCGGAAATCATAACAAAGGAATCCCGGCCTGCGGAGCACAAAAGTTACCGGGTATCTGAGTACAGTAAATATTTAAATCATTAATCGTCAATTATCAGAGCATGACTCTGGAGTATAAAAGAGAGAATCGGAGAGATTTTGTATCAGTTAGATAAAATAAGAAATATTGCAATTGTTGCTCACGTTGACCATGGCAAGACAACGCTCGTTGATCATATACTAAGACAGACAGGTGCATTCAGAGACAATCAGTCAGTTCAGAACCGTGTTATGGATTCAAATAATATTGAGCGTGAACGCGGTATCACAATCATATCAAAAAATCTGAGTGTCCGCTATAAAGACTATAAAATAAATGTAATTGATACTCCCGGTCACGCTGATTTCGGCGGTGAGGTTGAGCGTATCCTGAAAATGGTTGACGGCGTTCTCCTTCTTGTTGACGCTGCCGAGGGCCCTCTTCCCCAGACCAAATTTGTGCTGAAAAAATCACTTGAACTTGGTCTTAAGCCGATAGTTGTGATTAACAAAATTGACAGAAAAGATGCCCGCGCAGATGAAGTTCTGAATGAGGTGTTTGATCTGTTTATAGCATTGGGTGCCGATGACGACCAGCTTGATTTCCCGTATGTTTACGCAATCGCAAAACAGGGGATAGCAAAATATGAGCTTAATGATGAATCAGCAACATTAGAACCCCTTCTTGACTCTATAGTAAATAAAATTCCTGTTCCCAAGGCTGACAGGGATGAACCTTTCAGAATGCTTATCTCCGCAATTGATTATAATGATTACCTGGGCAGAATCGGCATCGGAAAAATTGCTTACGGTTCAGTAAAGATTGGTGATCCCGTTGTGATTGTGACCCGCGAAGGTGCAAAACAGAATGCTAAAATCACCAAACTTTATGAATTTGAAAACATTAAGCGCGTTGAGATTGAATCGGCTGCAGCAGGCGATATCATTGCCATGGCAGGTATGGAAGACCTTGATATAAATGATACAGTATGTTCGCCCGAAAAGCAGGAAGGTCTGCCGTTTATTGCTGTTGAAGAGCCCCGTATAACAATGAATTTTATGGTTAACAACTCACCCTTTGCAGGCAAAGACGGCAAGTGGGTTACAACAAGAAACCTGAGCGAGCGTCTCAGCAAAGAGCTTAAAACCAATGTCGGCTTAAGAGTTGAAATGACAGATTCACCCGATGTGTTTAAAGTTTCAGGCAGGGGAGAGCTTCATCTCTCAATTCTGCTGGAGAATATGCGCCGTGAAGGATATGAACTTCAGGTGAGCAGACCTCAGGTTATCATGAAGAAAATAATTGATGTGCTTTCCGAGCCGATAGAGCACGTGATTATTGACGTTCCCGAAGCATACACAGGTGTGGTGATTGAGAAGCTCGGAAAGAGAAAAGGGGAACTGAAGAATATGCTCCCAATGTCGGATAACGTTAGGCTGGAGTTTTTTATTCCTTCAAGAGGCCTGATAGGGTACAGATCTGAATTTATGACTGATACCAAAGGCGAGGGAATTCTTCACCATAACTTCCACGGATACGAACCTTTCAAAGGTGAGATTTCATCAAGGCAGCGCGGAGCCATGGTTACCATGGAAAGCGGTGAAGCATCAGGCTATGCAATGAACAAACTTCAGGAAAGAGCAGTATTCTTTATTGAACCGGGCACAAAGGTTTATGAAGGAATGGTGGTTGGTGAAAACTCGAGAAGCATGGATATGCCTGTTAACGTAACAAAAACAAAACAGTTAACAAACTTCAGGGCTGCCGGTGCAGATGATGCCATCAGGCTCGAACCACCCAGAATAATGACACTTGAACAGGCGCTTGAGTGGATCACCGATGATGAATTTGTTGAGATTACACCAAATTTCATCAGAATACGTAAGCGTTACCTTACCGAAATGGACAGAAAAAACGCAAAACTTGCCGCCAAAAATGCCGAACAGAACTGATCCTGATTTTATCAGAGGTTAATAAGATGAGGCTGAATATCATGTTCAGCCTCTTCCATTTTAAAGAGAAGCCGAACTTCAGCAAGATCTGCAGTCCCCTGTATTGCATACGTTCACTGTGCAGACAGCTTTCAACAGTTAAGTACAGAACAGAAAGTAAGGAAGGGATTAGAATACTGTGAATGCAAAATTCTGCGATATCCCGTGAATCCAATAAGACCGGCGTGAACGGAAGATCAAAAAATGTCCTGAAACTGTACAGCTTTTTAAATCCGGACGTGCATGGCAAAATTCAGATGAGTGTGGTGCAAAAATAAGCAGAGCATCAAAGCAGGAGTTGCTGCCTGATTATATAAGGATAGATGCCGGCCGGATTATCCCGGAACCTGTACAGGAAGATTATCCGGGTTCAGGAATGTGCTGCAGGTTTATCTGGAATCGGCAATGTGCCTGAGAAAATTCATAAGAAGTGAGCCTTCAGTAATGGGGAACATAAAGATATCTTTCTTTGAAAATTCATCAACCGAGGGATATTTGAAAGTCTCAAGAACCGCACCCGCTTCATCAAAATAAGCCACCTCTTTTATGCTGTATTTAGGATCTTCAAGATTAATGAGATAGAGAGTCTCAATGGTTTTCACCCTTTCGTTTTTCACTTCCGAAAGTCTCTTTGCAAAATTGTAAACCTGTCTTATTCTGATTTCAGGTTTGGCAGAATTGATGCTCTTTGCGCTGATACCGTCATAATAATAAGATGAGACAGAATCCTGATCAAATTCAACCCATCCGGTTGATAATGATTGAGAGTAAGATTTTGCAGTGAGGAGAAATAAAATGATTAAAAGAAGCTTTAAGGGTGATTTCATTGATGTGTATCCTGATTTAATGAGGGGCCGCTGTTGATGCAGCCCCTGATAAAATATTAGTCGCCAAAACAGATACCGAGGTCACGGGCTGTTTTTACAGTATCACTTTCAACATTTACCAGTTTCAGTTTATTTGCAATCTGATCAATTGGTACATAATTAACAGTGGGAGGATTAAGGGCAACCATTACTCCTGAATATCCTTCTTCAAGACCTCTGATTGCTGCTGCTCCGAATCTGAGTGAAAGGAGTCTGTCAAAAGTTGTAGGTGAACCGCCTCTGAGCAGATGACCGAGAATAGCTGTTCTGACCTCTTTTTTGGTTAGCTGCTGCAGTTCATGAGCAACTCTTTCGCCTGCGCCGCCAAGCCTTTTTTCCTTACCGGCCTCATGTTCAATAACTGACATTGAACCGCCAACGGGCATTGCGCCTTCGGCCACAACCACAATGGCATAATCCTTATCTTCATTAAAAATGCTGTGAAGATGATCAGCAACTTTCTGAATGTCATAAGGAATTTCAGGGATGAGAATAACATCGGCAGAGCCGGAAATGCCTGAATTCAGTGCAATCCATCCTGCAGTTCTTCCCATAACCTCAACAACTATTATTCTTTTGTGAGCTTCGGCCGTGGTGTGGAGCCTGTCTATGCACTCGGTCGCAAAAGATACTGCGGTATCAAAACCGAATGTGATATTGGTTTTCTCGAGATCGTTATCAATGGTTTTAGGAACCCCGATAACTTTGAGTCCTTTTTTGGCAAATGAGTTAGCCATGGTAAGTGAGCCGTCACCGCCTATTGCAATAAGGGCATCGATATTATGTCTTCTGAATCCTTCAATAATCTCATCGGATCTGTCTACTTCAACAACATCGCCCGAGGCGGTTTTCATAGGGAACTTCATCGGGTTTCCCCTGTTAGTTGTTCCCAGAATTGTACCACCCTGGCTCGTGATATCTTTTACATCAGCATAGGTAAGATTTATTAGTCCGTCACCTTTGGGGTAATTAGCAGGAAGGAATATACCATTATAACCGTCACGAATACCTAAAACTTCCCAGCCCCGGTTAAGAGCGGCCATAACAACAGCCTTAATCACCGCATTCAGACCGGGAGCATCACCGCCGCCGGTATTAACAGCAATTCTCTTTATTTTATTGTCTAACATCTTTATCTCCTGTGGATAAGTAACCTGAATTAATATAGAGATAGATACTAAACCGAATCAGTATCAATCTTTAGATTACTGGTTTGACGGAGCCTGATACAATCCTATATGATTGCCGTTCACGTCATTAACAACCGCATACCATCCGTAAACAGGTATTACGGTTTTACCTCTCACCACTTCGCCGCCAAGAGAAGGCACTTTTTCAAGCATTGCATCTATGTCATCAACCAGAACATGAAAAACAGGAGTATCACCGCGGTGAATAGTGGCAACTCTTCTGAGCCCTACCATGGTGCCGTTGTGCTTGTTATATAAATAGTATCCGTTTCCGAACGCCTTAAAATCCCATCCGAATAAGTCTTTTAAAAATGCAGCGGTCCTGTCAAGATCAAGAACCGGAAGTTCAACATGAGCAATAAAGTTAAAGGACATGAAATACTCGTTATTTAATGATAAATATAATTTCAGTTTATAAATATAAGGTATGTTGTGCATTAAAGAAAAGAAATGGAAGGCATTAATTTTTATTAAAGTTGAAAAATAACTGCGTTTAAATTGGTAAAAACAGTTTTAGCATGTGATCATGGATCTGAGCAGGGGAATGGGAGATTCAGATTATACTTCTTAAATCATTATCACTTATTGCTGTTGCATCCAATCAGACAGAGTCAAATAATTTGCTTAAAGATGGTCTGCTGATTTTGTTCAGCCGCTCAGGATTTCCGGGCGGATATTATAAAATCTTATTATAAAATCAGGCATTCTGAGGATTACGGGGCACAGTTCAGGACCTTAAAATCCATTTGTATGACACCGGATTTTAATTTACCCGATATTACAGGGTGGTCTTACCGGTTCACAGCATACTCACGGATATGATATGATTGTGACTGTTTAGATCAGATATCGTGCCTTAGGATTTAATAAAAAAAAGCTGCTTAATCCTGATTTAAGCAGCTTTCTGCACTAATTTAATAACGGGCGTCAGCGTTTAAGTTATGATTCAATAATCTTAAAGCTGTGAGTAACCGTCATTGCTTTTTCAAACATTTTTGTTACACCGCAGTATTTGGTTTGTGAAAGCTCTATTGCTCTTGTAATATCATCTTCTTTAAGATCCTTCCCCTTGAACACATATTCAACGTGCATTGCTGTGTAAACTTTAGGGTGATCTTCGGTCTGTGTTGCGGTTATATTCATTTCATAGCTGTCTATCTTAACTCTTTTTTTCTGCAGAATGCTTACCACGTCACTTCCCGTGCATCCGCCAAGCGCCAGGAGCAGGAGTTCTTTCGGTCTTATTCCGGCATCACTTCCGCCAAAATCAGCCGGTCCGTCCATTGTGACCCAGTGACCGGAGTCAGTTTTTCCGGCAAATGAGATACCGTTTATCTGTTTTATATATGCTTTTACTTCCGACATTGTCTTCTCCGTATTATTCTGTTTTTCAATAGCAGTATGATTCACAAACCGGTGAAAGGTTTCCCGGTTAAGCGATTCTTTGTTTTATGCCGTTTTTATGAGCCGGGGCGCTGCGGGGAGAAAAAAGAGAAGATACTTAAAAATTTATGTTGACAATTAGCCGGCAATTATATAATTTGCCATACAAATGTATGGTATTATTCAGGAGTGCCGGAAATGTCAAAAGAACTGACGGAAGTACAGAGAAAGATCCTCGATTTTATAATCGGATACGGAAGCGAAAAGGGAAGGCCCCCCTCGCTTGCCGAGATTGCGGAGCATTTCGGTTATAAAAACAGGGCAACGGTAAGAGAACATCTCATAGCGCTTGAGAAAAAAGGTTATCTGAAGCGTGAGGAGAGGCTTTCAAGAGGGATAAATCTTACGCTTGAGGATAAAATGTTTGTGAGCCGGCCGGTTATAGGTGAAGTTGCCGCAGGTAACCCGGTGGCAATTTATCCCGATTCAATTGATATGGCAGTGCTGCCCTCGGTGGTGAGAATGCCGGGTCACTCCTTTCTGCTGCGCGTAAGGGGAAACAGTCTCAGGGATGCCTATATTTTTGACGGGGATATAGTGATAGTGAACCCCAACCTTGAGGTGGTTAACGGCCGTATTGTTGTTGCAGTTCTTGATGAGGGTGCAGTAGTAAAAAGGTATTACAAGCGGGGCAGCAGGATAGAGCTCCTTTCTGAAAATCCCGAGTTTAAACCCATCGTGATTAACAGTAATTATCAGGGCTTCAGGAT
>JABWCA010000382.1 GCA_013359345.1 Ignavibacteriaceae bacterium | reverse complement strand
CACCACATCCGGCGGCGGTGCAATGCTTTCCAACAATGAAGCACTGGTCAAAAAAGCAAGATTCCTGGCAACCCAGGCCAGAGACAAAGCTCCCCACTATCAGCACTCACATATCGGTTTTAATTACAGGATGAGCAATGTGTGCGCAGCTATTGGAAGGGGGCAGATGGATGTGATTGAAGAGAGGGTGAACCTGCGCAGAAAGAATTATGACTTCTATGTAAAACACTTTGACAGTTATGAAGGTATCTCATTTCTTGATGAGCCTGAAGGCTGCTACTCAAACAGATGGCTTACAACCATAATTGTTGATCCGGCAAAAACCGGAGGTATAACCCGGGAAGACCTCAGACTCACAATGGAAGCAGACAACATAGAATCCCGTCCGCTCTGGAAACCGATGCATCTTCAGCCCGTTTTCAGAGATGCGGCACATTTCACAAACGGCACATCAGAATCACTCTTTAATGACGGCCTGTGCCTCCCTTCAGGCTCTAACCTCACAGACTCAGACCTTGAAAGAATTGCGGGGGTGATGAGTAAAGTGCTAAGAAAATGAGCCGAAGGGGTAGATTGAATCAGGCGTGTAGAATGTTTAGAATGAATCAGAATGTTTAAGAATGGAAAATGAATGATTAGAATGGGAAGAATGATGGAATGATTAGAATGGGGAATAAATGACAGAAAATTTACCGATTGAAGAACGGTATAAAAACATCAACAGGGGCTACAGAAAGCTTGATGTTTGGAATGAAGCTGTTGGATTATTCGTACTTGTGAGGAAAAAGACACGCTCCTTGAAATCGGTGAACTATAAAATACTCGAGCAGATAGAATCTTCAGCTTTTTCAGTGTCTTCAAATATCGCTGAGGGGTATTCAAGAAGGCATCTGAAAGAAAATATTCAGTTTAATACAATTGCGTTAGCCTCATTATCAGAAAATTACTCTCAGATTTACTGCCTTCTGAGATCAGAAGACATAGACTTGACCTGGTTTAATGAATATGATAAAATGCATTCTCATCTTGAGACTAAACTTGTTAACTATAATAAAACCCAGATTCAAAAACTTAACTCAGGTGCCGATTGGGATAGTAATTATTAAGAGAATTAAAAGTTAATCCTGACTTTCCTTATGAATATTTATATCTTATAATATAACCACCTTCCTTTCATTAGCAAAGAGTCAGGTCATTCATAAACATTCTTCCCTTGCACTCTAATTCATTCCTTCTTAACATTCAATTTCATTTTAAATTCACATTCAAAATAATTCTCTTTCTTGCGAGACATTCTTCTCTTTCATTCTGATCATTTCCATTTGTCTCATTCAAAATCATTCTCTTCTCTCATTCTAAAACATTCTTTTTTAAACATTCTAATCATTCGTAGTTGTCTCATTCAAAATCATTCTCTTCTCTCATTCTAAAACATTCTTTTTTAACATTCTTATCATTCAGTTTTACAAAACCATTCAAGGCACATTCAAAAAAAACATTCAAAGCACATTCTATCGTATGAAGCCAATAAAATTTTATAACCTTATCACCTTATTTATTGTACTCAGCACTATCTCAGGAGCTCAATCCAACCACCTTTCAAACTCAAAAGTTTATGAGTTTCTGGACAGGATGGAGGTTAAGGGGTATATTAATATCAACCATCATCAGAAGCCGTTTACCAGGCAGGTGATTCTTGAAAAGCTTAAGTTCCTGGCGGAGGCGGCAGGGGTAAGGAATGGAGAGAATGATAAGAATGAAAAGAATGGGTTGAATGGAGAGAATGAGAAGAATGATCTGATTGTTTTGAATGCTGTCGAGAGGGCAGAGTTAGAGTATTTTCTTAAAGAGTATGATACAGATTTAATTAAACCGGATGGTGATGTAACTTTTTTTAAGCGGAATGATGCCGGGGTGATGAGATTTCTTGAATACAAGGATAGTCGGTTCTATACCAATTTTTATTTTGACGGAGGATTCCTGTACGCTCAGAGAGAAGCAGGAAAGTATGAGCTGACATACTGGAATGGTTTAAGTGCTTACGGTAATGTTGGTGAGAATTTCTCTTTTGATCTTAAATTCAACGATTTCTCTGATAAAAGTAACATTCCCGGGCTCAGCAGAAAATTCTCTGAGGATCCCGGATATGAGTATGGAGTTAACCGCTCGACAACAAAAACTTTCAACTATGATAAAACCGATGCTAATCTTACTTATACGTGGGACTGGGGAAATATTTCACTGATTAAGGACAGAAATCTCTGGGGCACAGGTTATAACGGCAGGTTAATACTTTCAGATAAGGCGCCTTCATTTCCTCATCTGTCGGCGTTTTTGTCACGATGCCTTCCGCGGGCACATCCAGCTTCGCGGTCCACGCGATTGCGTTCAGTACCAACTTGCGGAAGTTGTCGTCTTGCCAGTTACGGTGGAAGTGTGCGCCGGTGAAGCCGAAGCCGCGGCCG
>JABWCA010000381.1 GCA_013359345.1 Ignavibacteriaceae bacterium | reverse complement strand
ACACAGTAAAGTTGGTTGATGAGCCATAGTTTATTCCTTCCGCTATATAGTAGCCGGTGTTATCGGTGAAGGTTGTGTTACGGATGGGAGCCCGGTCATCCTGAAATGCCACGCTGCCGTTTACCGTACCGGAGTGTTTTTTACTTGCATAATCAAACACCTTTGAGCCTTTACCCTCATCCATTCTCCAGTAAGCCTCAAGATGGGGGGCCTGTGTGCTTACAGAACGGTACATATTTCTGAGTACAGAGCCGCGGTCCAGTGCAGTTTTCCAGATCCTTATCTCATCGATATTGCCGTTGAAAAGTTGCGAAGAGTAAAGGGTCTTTCCAAGGAAGGCAGGAGATCCGGAAACGGTAACACTGTAGCCCACAGGAACGTTAACATCTCTTACCAAAACACTGTCTTTATATCCGTACATCTTCTTCTGAGTATTGTCATAAACCCATGCATAATGATGCCACTGTCCGTCGGGCTCGTGTGGAATACTTGTAAGGAATGTTCCGACATCAAAATACATGTTGCCGCCAACCATATCCACGCTGACGTCATTACCCTGAACGCCGGTCGCAAATACACCGCCTTCACCGACATTATGCTTCATCCAGAATTCAATCGTGAATGAAGTGTCGCGGAAATTAAATTTGTTTCCGACTGAGACTGTGGTATTGGTTCCGTTAAAATAAAGCGACTTCCCGAGATTAGGGGTGATAAGCACTTCCACATCTCTTACAGGTCCGCCGTTACTGGTAAGAATCCTTCCGGTAATTACTCCGTTAGGATTCACAAAACCGACAGCATTTCCAACTGCACTCACACCGTATTTATTTATGCCGGTAAGTTCGTAGTTGTAATAAATGCCCGGCCGGGTGTTGTAATCTTTGTAGACTACATCAGTGACCGGCATGGTGGCAATGAGCTCACCATCTCTTTTAAGTTCAAAAAAATCGAGATTTGCGGGGGGACTAAGAGGATCAAATGACCAGGTTATTTCAACGCGGTCAGCATAATCACCCTGCGATGCAAGCAGATAGGGAGCCATCGGGCGCATTTTATAAAATCCGTACATGCCGCCCTCACCGGTTTTACCGGCATTATAGAGACTGTCTCCAACGAGGTACTGCCCGAAAGCGGCGGTTGTCCTGTACTTCCCGTTTTTCATTTCGGGTTTGCCGCTGTCACCTTTGATATAAGCCTGTGTGACAGCATAAGAGGTCTGGATATCCGCTCCTTCAATTCCCATGACATTAACCGGCGGATGGCTCAGGCTTACAGGCTTGGTTTTTATATCAAGCGCATCGCTCACAACCGTCACCGGTTTTATCGGCAGCGGTGTTTTATCCGGCTTTTCAGTCAGGACCGCCGGATTTTTTTCTTCTTTTTCCTGGCGCTCCGTTTTTGACTGCGGATAAGCTGCAGCCGCTAAAAGCAGCAATAGCAGAAAGAGAAAATACCTCATGGGCGGGTTTTCTCTGAGCCGATACAACTCTCTGGCTGTTCCGTGTTTATTATTTTTCATGAAATTCTCAAAATTTATTATTAGTTATTTCAGATACACCATTCAATAGCATTTATGCTTTAATTACTTCTTAAAGATCATGTAGAAAAAGAAATCGTGATCAACCCAGCTGTTATTGGTGGTCTGGCGTATTTCAACAGAAACCTGATTAGTGCCGAAACCCTTAACCATAGCCATCACAGGTGCGTTTGCCCCATTTGAGTTAGCGGGAGTGATCTGAACTGTGCTCACATTATTCACGTTAAAACCGGCACTTGAAGGCAGATTAATAGTATAAGTTCCCGTTGAATTACGTGTAACTGTGATTCCCGCAGGAACGGAGTTTGATACAGTATTGTTGCCTGTAACCAACCCTGAGGCCGTATGCACCGCCACCTCTGTGGTCATAACCGGCTGTCCACCAGATATCACGCCTGCGCTAGCAATGACAACTGGTGCTATAACTGATCCTTTAACCCTCATATCACCGGTACCATTTTCAATCTGCATCAGCATTGACCCATTTTCACCGAAATAATAACCCGCTCCGGGCTGGTCAGTGAAATTAGGCACCATGAAAATCATCTTGTGTTTTCTGTTATCTGTATTTTCATAACCGCGGGTGATCCAGTAAAAATTTGCTGCGGAAGCGCCGGTGGCAGAGCTTCGCAGGTCTATGCCGCCACTCCAGCCATCACCGCTTTTTGAAATAATTTTTCCGTCAAAAGTGGATGTGCCGGGGAAAGTTGAATTACCGCCAAATGAAGTTGTACCCGTAAAAGTGGCTGCACCCTCAAATCTGGATGTGCCGGTTACATGAAGCATTGCAGTTGGGTTAAGTGTGCCTATACCCACGTTGCCGCCGCCGCCAAAAACATTCTGGGTTCCCTTGAAACCAAGGGCATAGGGCGCTGCTGTAAGCACCATTCTGGGGGTGAGTTCTGAACCGCCGACAGTGACGCCGATAT
>JABWCA010000380.1 GCA_013359345.1 Ignavibacteriaceae bacterium | reverse complement strand
CTAAAAAGTTATTATCCTCTTTGAGCTTATCATTAACAATATTTGCTGCGCTGTCTTTACCGGTGTTATACAGATTAGCAATGGCGGGTGATTTTGTAAATTTTCTATAGATGAACCCATATAACAATACAGAAAGAATGCTCCATACAAATTTTAACTCAGCTACCCCGGCATCCCATCCGAAAATATAATGCATATATCTCTGCAAATATTTAAAATTGTAGTTGCCCGGGAATAGTGAAAAGAGAATAAGAGTGATTAAGAAAAATTTGGTAATCCTGTACGCCTCGGGGTGTTGATCTTTCAGTTTCCTGCCGGTAAATATACTAAAGGCAATCAGAAAAGAATCAACGAAAAACAATCTTTGCAGAACGTTACCCATGGCAGAGAAGCTGATTCCTGTATCCAGAATAAAAATTAAATAATGAAGCAAAACGACAGAGGGGAAAAATCTCCTGAAATAGAATGAGAATATATGTCCGGGATCTTCCTTGTCAGCGCTCCCGGAGAGTGCGCCCCCATTTCTTTCAGATACATCCGCCGGAGATGGCCTCTCATAGGAATTCGATGCGATTTCTTCAGCAATCGGCTTTAACTCAGAATCCGGAGCGATTTTAATACCGCATTCTCCGCAAAAAGCGGCATCTGGATCAATCTTAACTTTGCAATTCGGACAAAATAAATCCGGGTCTTTCTTGTTCTCTGGATCTTTATCGGCAGCATTAACTGCGACATTATTAGTCTCGTCAGTAACTTCACCAATAATTCTTTTCTGCAGATCGATCAGATTATCTATGTCACGGATATTCAGGCCAAATTTAAGCCCTTCCTGGTAAATAAGTGTTTTCTCATCATAGGTTAAGATTTTATCGGCAAGAGCCATTTTTATTATTGGTTCAAGTGATTTAACCGCCTGCTTCTTTTTCTCTTCAGAATAAGAATTGAGATATTCCTCTCTTGATGCCCTGTTTTTTAAATTTAAATAAGCTTCTTCGAGATTCCTTTCCAGTTCCCTTAATGGATATCCTCCGTGTGATTGGGCAAAATTTATTCCTGCACTTTCACGCTCTTTCCATTTTTCCAGATAACTCCTGATTTCTTCATAATGGTATGAAATGACTTCATTTGTGATCAGGGCAGAGTTATCAATATCAAGGAAGAGTCTCTCAAAAAAATCAGCTGATTTGAGTACGTGCCAATACTGCCAGACCTCATCTTTTGAGATTCTTAAATTTCCTTTTTTTGTAACATCAATAATTGCAGTTTTTATATCTGATGTTTTATTTCCCCGGGGAAAAGAACTGCCATCTTCTTCCGAGGTTAACTCAAATTCATCACTCACAGGACATCCTTTTTGAATAGTAGTTCATATAAAAAATCTAAACTCTTTAAGATTTTGTACAGTTAATATCAGGGAATACTAATCTGATATTCTCCATCCATCATCAAATTTTTTTAGTTTTATCTTCAAATTTATAGTTTCACCACCGGCAAGATCACCAAACTCTTTTGTTGAGCACTTTACCGGGAAACCATTACTGACAAATTTCACACTATATCCAACCTCGGCGACACCCGGGGTTCCTTCCTGAAAGATTCCTGATATCTCGGCAAATTGCATTTGGCCGATTTTAAAGTATGCTCTTACCTTATCAGAATATGCGCCAAGAGATTCCGGTTCTCCTATCATAAAAGATTTTGCTTTATCAGTAAAACCTGCGCGATATGCGTCCATAAAGCGCCCGCTCCCTTTGTTCTGAAAGATTAACCCGGCTTCCTGAAGATATGCCTGTTTATTCATGACTCCTGTTCTGTTGACAGTAAAATAATCTGCTGTATACATCAGTTCAATAGTGCCGGAAACATCTTCCGGATATTTTTTACTGATGATCTCCCGGGCCTCATTCTCGCTCAGCTTAGAGTTACCGCACCCGAGGAATATATGACCGCATAAAAGAATTAATAAAATTGAGTAATTTTTTTTCTTCATGAACCTTTTCTCCATACAATACAATAAAATATTGTAATAGGATTATTTTAAGAAATCCGGCGCAATAAAAAGCATTATCAGACGCAGATACATAAGTATCCCCACAATTATCATAAGCCGCCCGGTTACGATAGTGATTTTAGAATTGATACGGGCTACTTTAACTCCGACTTTGAACAGTATTCCCCCCACAATCACGTTAATTAATACATGCAGGAACATCCGCAACACCAATATTTATAGTTTTCATAAATTTATTAAGCAAAGTATTTTTAATAAAACCCGGGTCTTTCATTGACGTTGATATTCAAAAACAACATTAATTTGATCTGATATCTCCGGCATCTTTAATCAGTGATCACGGCAAAGAACTGATGAGTAATCACAGAATTATCTGAACTTTTTCAGAATCTCTGCAGTTTTCTCCTGATCAATAGCTTTTTTAGAAAAACTATTTGTCATATCCATAATCCACAG
>JABWCA010000096.1 GCA_013359345.1 Ignavibacteriaceae bacterium | reverse complement strand
GAGCGGGAGACGGGACTCGAACCCGCGACCAACAGCTTGGAAGGCTGTGACTCTACCAACTGAGTTACTCCCGCATTCTTTCTTATTTATGGTGGGCGGCGAGGGATTCGAACCCCCAAAGGCTTCCGCCAACGGATTTACAGTCCGCCCCGACTCTCCAACTTCGGCGTCCGCCCATGAATGCGAAAGTTTTATAAAAACGGATTTCTAAAGTAAGCTATCGCGCAATAAAAATCAAGTATTTCAGTAAAAAAAATTAAAAATATTTCTTTTACTTATTCTTTTATGAAAAGATCGCTCCTTATCCACGGATCAACATACCCTGCAGAGACTCCTCCGGGCAGCAGTTTCAGTGAATTTCCTTCCTCAATGACCTTAAAGTACAATCTGTGCATCCAGACATCTTTAACTCCTCCTATTCTTGCAGCAACCACCATGCCTGCAGGAGCCTCAGGATCCTGTATCGCCGATTCCACTTTTATATAGTCAGGATAGAATCTGTTAACTTTGAGTTCTGTTTTGCTCAGATTCCTTACTTTCATTAAAGAATCAGAAATGAACGCCATAAGTTTCGGTTCTGTGGCTTCGCTCTCCTTCATTTTCTCCAGAAACAGAGATACCTTTTCCATAGCAGATATGTTGTTAAGCAGACTGATTCTTTCCGGCGCCGCAGTGCAGCCCGCAAAATATAATACCGAAACCACAAATAGCAGTAAAGAAATTCTTTTCAATGTCACTCCTGTTATTTAAGAAATTTGTTTATCGCTTCACTTACCTTATCACTCAGCCCTGATTTTAACGGCTGTCCTGTTCCCGGCATATTGATTGATGATGAATCCCCTTCGGCCAGGAATCTTTTCATTCCCTCTGTGTTTACCCAGTAATAAAGTCCCCAGTTCTCAAGTCCCCATTCATAATCATACGGGTTGCATTCGTAATCTATATAATACAGCTCTCTCCTGCTGATCACAAAATTTGAGGGGAAATAATCAATATTAAGTCCGGTACTCTTCACTTTCAGATACATACTGCACAAGCTTTTAAGAATGTCTTCATCAGCCTTACCCTCAGCAATAATCCTGCTTCCGGTTTCTCCGTCAATATACTCTTTAATAAGCAAACCGTTCTGCTCATCATAAAAATACAACCCGGGCATTTTTATTCCGGTATCCATAAGTTTCCTGTAACTCATTATCTCTGCCGCCAGCTTTGATCCGCTGAATGAGTAATAAGAAACCTCTTCATCATGCATTATTTTCAGGACTGCTTTACACTCCGGAGCCTGAACAAGCCATGAATAACCCGATTTGCCTTTCCCCAGGAAACTCTGCACTTCAAGCGTGCCGTATCCGGTTTTGAGGATACTGCCCTCTCTAATGACTGTTTGTTCTGAACTGCATGTCATAAAGTTTTTTATAAAGTCCTTCGGTCTGCTTTACAAGCTCATCATGCGTGCCCGCCTGAACTATCTTCCCTCTCTCAAGCACAACAATTTTATGAGCATTCCTTATTGTGCTTAGTCTGTGGGCAATGACAATAACCGTTCTGTTTATCATCAGCCTGTCAAGCGCCTCCTGAACAAGAAGCTCCGATTCGTTATCAAGGGCAGAGGTTGCCTCATCAAAAATCATTATTGAGGGGTCTTTAAGCAATGCTCTTGCAATGGCTATTCTCTGTCTCTGGCCGCCTGAAAGTTTCACTCCCCTTTCACCAATGTTGGTGTTGTAGCCTTCGGGGAGTTCCGAAATAAAATTATGCGCATTGGCAACTCTTGCAGCTTCAATAATTTTTTCACGGGGTATATTATCAAGCCCGTACGCAATATTGCTTTCAATTGTGCCGTTAAACAGGATAGTCTCCTGCGTTACAATTCCTGTGAGCTTTCTCAGATCTGCAACTTTAATTTTATTAAGGTTCACGCCGTCAACCAGAATATCGCCCGATACCGGGTCGTAAAATCTCGGGATCAGATCCGCAAGGGTTGATTTGCCTCCCCCCGAAGGACCCACCAGAGCCACGATCTCCCCTTTTTTAACATCGAGATTAATGTTATCCAGAATGGTCTCATCGCCGTCATCATACTTGAATGTAACGTTCCTGAATTCAATCTTATCTCTGAATTCATCAAGATTAACAGAATCGGGGGCATCTGCAATATTAGGTTTTGTATCAATAATTTCAAAAATACGGTCGCCCGCGGCAGATGATTCCTGAATCCTGTTATTAACAGAACTCAGTTCTTTAATAGGGGTCATAAGCTGAAATATGGAAAAGAGAAAACCCAGAAACTCGGAGGCTTTAAGCTGATTATCCTCAAGCACAAGGTAACCGCCGTAATAAATGATAACCACACCAACCATAACGCTGAGAACTTCAGTGATCGGTGCCGACATATTTCTCAGCCTCGTAATGTTAAGCATCAGCTTAAAAAACTTAAAATTCTCAGCCTGAAACTTTTTGAATTCAAAGTTCTCCATCCCGAACGCCTTTACAATCTTCACACCGCTCACAGTTTCCTGGATGAGGCTTGTGAGATCGGCAATTTTCTCCTGGATCATTGTTGCGTGTTTTCTGAGGAGAAGACCAATCCATGCTATAATTCCGGCGCTGAACGGCAGAGTGATAAAAGCAACCAGTGTGAGTTTCCAGCTGATGCTCACTGCAATTCCCACGAAAACGATAATTGTGAGAGGTTCCCTGATTGCGTTAAGAAAAGTTGCCGAAATGCTGTTCTGCACAACCATCACATCGCTGATAATCCTTGAAATCAGATTACCGACCCTCTCATTCTTGAAGTAGCTCATTGGCAGGGAGTTGAGATGCGAGTACGCTTCATTCCTCATATCCTTGATGATGCCCTGTTCAACAAAAATCAGGAAGAAAGCCTGCAGGTACCCGAAAAGGTTTTTAAACAGGAATGTTGCAAAAATGATAATACAGATTCTGAACAGAATATCGGTGGTGGTTCCTGAAAACACATACTGGTTAAATTCATTCACCACATAGTTTTTTGCATCAATTATAAACTGCGGAAGTATTGAAGAGACATCACCGCTGCCTGTGACCTTTGCCGCCTGATCCATGCTGTGCTGCTGAAAAAGTGTATCAAGCAAAGGTATTGAGAGGTACACAGAAAGGCCGTTGAGCAGTGCGTACATAATTGTAAACAGCACCGAGAGCGATAGTGCAAATTTGTATTTGCGGGCGTAAGTTAAGATTCTTAAATAGGTACTCACTGGTTTCCGTGTTCTGAGGGTTTAGTTCAAGACTCCCGCCGATACCTTGAGTGTAACGGGAGTTCCTCCTGACTGAAGGGAGATCTCTTTGCCTGTTTTCAGGTTGTAAATGGTTATGTCAGAATTATTTCTGATCCGGTTGTCAAAAATAAGATAATCACCCGTGATTTTGAAGAATTTTTCTCCCGCACCGCTCCACTTCCTGATGTAATCACCTTTCTCGGCCGAAAAAACAAAGACTGACGACTGCTTTATATCAGAGTTATCATCTTTATGCTGTAAAGAGAAAACAACCAGGCTGTCATTATTAATCCATTCTGCCTGCCTTATTTTCCCCTCAGTTTTAAGGATAGTCCTCTTAAGCCTCCTGGCGGGATCAATAAATGTAAGTGTGAGCGGTTTAAGTGAATCAACCAGCAGGTTAACCTTTCCGAGTTTTGATGCGGTGAATATTTTCGGAGCCGGCAGCTGAGGGTATCCTTCTTTCAGCACATCAAATCTGGTTTCGTTGCTGAACACCGTTTCACCTGATGAACTTATAACCATTTCTTTCTGAGTGACAAATTCTCCTTCAGGCACTTTACTGTTTAACGTGATTGAATAGTTTTTATCATCATTCCACTGAGTGTAAATCTGAATGCATCTCTCAAATCTGCTTATCTCTTTAATGCCGCCTGATTTAAGATCAAGCAGCAAAAGCTTTGCCCCTTTGAGAACGGGGAACAACCCTTCCGTTCCCTTCCCTTCAAATACAACAAGAAAAGCATGGCTCATTGACTGGTTAATCTGCATATCAAGCACTTTGTATTTCCCCGCTTTAGCCGTCAGCTTATCAGATCCTGACTCAGGGTAATGCTCTCTTATCACCGACTCCCCCTCGCCCGAGACCGTCAGGTAGAAAAATCTTGCTTTCTCAGCTGATACAGCAACAGGCTCCTCCTTCTGCCCGCAGCCTGTAAAAAAGTAAAGGCTTGTTAACACTGCCGCAAAGAGTAATTTCTTCATAAGCAATCTCACACAAACACTCCAACCAGAAAACTGTAAACAGCCATGATCAGTCCGGAAAAATATTTCCAGAGCGGCGACCATATAAAAAGAAGCAGAACTATCGATCCGTAAAACCCGAGGTTTACCAGCATTGCCGTGTATTTATTGGGGTAGAGGTTAAAAAGAATATGAGATCCGTCAAGCGGAGGAATCGGCAGCAGATTAAACAAAAAGAGGAATACGTTCAGATAGATGCCATAAAGCATAGTTGTGATCAGAAGGCCTGAACCTGCCGCTCCGGCAATATTTATCATAATGCTCAGCAGAATCAGGAACACAAGGGCAAGAAGAAAATTAGAAAGCGGGCCCGCAAATGATACTATCGCATCGTCTTTGTAAGGATTTCTGAAATTATTTCTGTTTATCATCACCGGTTTTGCCCAGCCTATCAGAGGCAGTCCGCTGGCAAATGCAGCAAAAGGCATCAGCACCGTGCCAATCAGATCAATATGCTTTAAAGGGTTCAGAGTAAGCCGCCCCTGACTCCTTGGAGTTGAGTCGCCAAATTTATCGGCAAAATATGCATGAGCAAACTCATGTAAAGCTATTGATAAAAAGAAAAGCGGGAGGAATATCAGAAACCTGATCAGATTTTCGCTTACGGTTATATCCTGCATTATTTTCCTCTCGGATGATATAAATAGTGAATTTCTTTCACAAAACTCCTGTCAACATGAGTGTAAATTTGTGTGACTGTAATTGAAGTATGCCCCAGCATCTCCTGCACCGCTCTGAGATCCGCACCCCCCTCAATCAGATGCGTGGCAAAAGAGTGCCTGAAGATATGGGGATAAACTCTTTTTGATATCCCGGCAGCTGCAACATATTTCTGAATTATTTTCCAGACTCCCATGCGGGAGAGCTTTTTACCCCTGCCATTGAGAAACATTATCCCTCCGGCTTTCCCCTTGTTCAGAATCGGCCTGGCTTCGGTAAGATACTCATTAATTGCCTTAATTGCGCTGTTACCCACAGGAATGTACCGCTCTTTTGATCCTTTCCCGAATGCCCTGATCATCTCCTCATCGGGAAAATAATCAGATATTGCAAGTCCGGTGAGTTCAGAAACCCGCAGCCCGCAGGCATACAGTGTTTCAATCATTGCCCTGTCACGCTGCCCGGCAGTGGTGGTTGTATGAATCTGATTAAGAATCAGATCAATCTCTTCAACACTCAGCACCTCAGGCAGATCCTTTTTCAGCTTGGGGGCCTTTATTTTTTCCATGGGATTTCTTTCCGTATACTCCTGAAGGAAATTATATGAAAAGAATCCTTTTAAAGACGAATGATAACGCGCTGAGGTTGTTTCCGATAATTCCAGATTGCTGAGCTCTTCAAGGAATCCTCTGATATGATCGGTAGTGATTTCATTAAGATCCCGTATCTGCAGATCTGAAATATACCCGAAAAAGTTCTTCAGATCATTAGTATATGAAATCACTGAATTGCCTGAAAGATTCTTCTCAAGCCGGCAGTAATCAATATATTCATTAACAAAAGATTGGAATTCGGGACGAATACCGTTCATCTCTGAGTTTCCATCTGTTCCTGCTGCGGGTACTTGATGCGTCTGTGACGCTGCCCTATCAGTATCTGAACAAATGTCTTTTTGATTTTATCAATATCCGAAAACGTAAGAGGGCTTTCGTTAAGCTGATTATCCTGTATCTTTTTATCTATCAGGGCATTCACCATATTCTCTATTTTTTCGGGTGTGGGGTTTTCTATGCTTCTCGTGGCAGATTCGCATGAATCGGCAAGCATCAGTATTGCGGTTTCTTTTGAATAGGGTTTTTTACCTTTGTACCTGAAGTCTTCCTGATTAACATTCCCGGCTCCCTGCTCTTTCACGGCCTTGTCATAAAAATATGAGATGAGCGATGTGCCGTGATGAGTGGGAATAAAGTCAATGACTTCTGCCGGCAGATTGTTTTCTTTTGCGAGAAGTTCGCCATACTGAACGTGATCAAGGATGATCTTTACGCTTTCAAGCGGGGTGATATCTTCATGAAGGTTTTTAACCGTCATCTGGTTTTCAACATAATAGTAAGGTGATCTGGTTTTCCCGATATCATGATAATATGCGCCCACTCTTGCAAGCAGCGGATTTCCTTCAACCGCTTCAGCAGCACTTTCAGCCAGTGTGCCCACAGTAATGGAGTGGTTAAATGTACCGGGTGCGGTTCGTGCAAGTTCCCTCAGCAGTGGCCGGTCAAAGTTTGAAAGCTCAAGCAGAGTGAGATCTGTTGTAACCTTGAAAAATCTTTCGAAGATAATCAGCAGCCCGTATGTAAGTACAGGGCTTATCAGTGCATTGGTGCTTGCAAAAGCCAGTTCAATCCAGATTTCAGACCATGAGGCAAGCGCTTCAAATTTGAAAAATATTATGCTTACAACATATCCGAGAAGTATGAACCCGAAAGATCTGAATATCTGTGTCCTGTTTTTAATATCCCTTACCGTATACACCGCTAGAGATGATGCAACTATATTCATCACCGCAAAGGTGTAATCGTTTCCTCTGAGTCCGCCGCATATCAGAGATACTATCACCGTGTTATAAAAACCCACTCTTGAATCAAACATGATTGTAAGCAGCATTGATACTGCCGGCACAAAGATAAGCAGATAGGCCGAGTCATTTATATTCAGTGAATTTATCTGGTTGGTAATGAAGCTGATCACTGTAAGGAGTATTGCAAAAATGCTCAGCTTGAGATTATCGGCAAATATTTTTTTCCTGAACACATACAGATGGATGCTCAGAAGAACCAGCAGGGAGAACACATGAAGAAACTTTCCTGTAAACTGCATGATTGTTTCATTCAGCCCCAGAGAATCTCCTTTGGCAGCTTTATAGGAATCAATCTTCAGTTTTATATCAGGAGTGATTCTCTCATGTTTGGCAACAATTCTTTCATTTGCAGCCACAAGGCCTGAAAACTTGGAGACTTTGTTCTGCTCTATCTCCACCTGCTGCTGAGTCAGTTCAGGTGAATAGATCAGGTTTGGCACTGCAAAGTGTGTGAGATATTCTGTGAATGCCTCAGCAACATCTTCGGGGAGTTCAAGTTTCTTAAAGGCTTTTCTTACCTCTTCTGTGATATTATCGGAGGGAATAAGACCTGATTTAAGTTTCGCTTCCTGAATGTTGCCATCCTGTACAAAAATGCTGTCGCGTTCAATCTGTGAAAAATTCAGGCTGAGTACACCCTTTGCAAAAAGGCTTTTCAGAACTTCTGATGAATAATTCATCAGCAGCGTATACTGGGATGGCACAAATCCGCCGTTGCCTGTTTCAGCTTCCCTTAATGTCTGGAAAACGCCTAAAGTCTGATTTTTAAAGAAGACAGGCGGCAGATTTCTGTTATTGGCTTTTGCCGTGTCAATGTATGATGTCAGATAAGATGTAAAACTTTTAAGTGAGTCTGTCTGCTGGGTTTCAAGATTAGAGCTCTTCACAAAAATGGGAAGAACCTTAAGACGTGCCCGCTCAAGTTCAATGCGGTATGTCTCAGGTTTTTTAAGAATGGGGAAATTGATATTGGCAATCAGATCATCTTCAATCCAGATTGTTCCAACCATTACCTCTTTTTCGAGAGTTTCACCTCTCGGAAACATAAGAACAATAATAATTGTGCTGGCAAGCAGTAAAAACAGCTTTACCTGCACTCCTGTTCTCAGATTAATTTCTGCCTCCGGTTAACTGGTTTTTGCTTTGTAAAGTTCTTCCAGAAATTCAGCCACTCCGTCTTCATTGTTTGTTCTCGTTGTAACGTGGTCTGAAAGATATTTAATTTCAGGCACAGCATTACTGAGTGCTATCTTGAGGGCTTTTGTTTTGAAGAGATCAACGTCATTATACCAGTCGCCAACCACAGCGGTATTTGTAATCTTTAAACCGAGTTTCTTAAGCAGCGTTTTTAACCCGGTGGATTTATTAATTCCCGATCTCCTCACCTCTAATATATAAATATTTTCATTAGAATACGACTTGGTGAATGAAGACCTTAATCCGAAAGTAAACGGAAAAGCAAATTTGTCTCTGAGAAATGTGAGGTTATCTTTCCTGTCAGATACAAAAATTATCTCAAGTGTTTCCCCGGTATAGTTTTTGTAACTGTCAACCTCAATGAATTTAGAGCCGAATTTATCAACCGTATGGGCAATTGAAGCATTGTACTCTGTAACATAGATCTGATTTTCGTGGCAGAGCCCGATTTTTATAAGGTATTTATCAGAATACTCAATTGCCTTTCTTACCTTGTCTTCAGGAATCCGTGAAGTGCTTAAAGTATTACCGTTCGGGTAATCCTTTATCAGAATCCCGTCAAGCGCGATAAGAGGGGTTTTAATACCAAGCTCCGCCGCATAATCGGTGAGGGCAGAATATACCCTTCCGCTTGCAAAAGTGAACCTTACTCCAAGCTGCTGCAGCCTGGGAACCAGTGCCTTTGTTTCTTTTCCTATCTCCCCTCTGCTGTCAAGCAGAGTTCCGTCAAGGTCAAGAACCACGAGCTGAATATTTCTTAAAAAATTGGCATCCATCATATAAAAATAATCTCCGTCATTCTCTGCGCTGATTAAGCACATAGATAAGAACACCGGTGCTCAGAACAAAAGTAACGGAACAAATAATTATTAAGTTTGTGAATCCGAACAAGACTCCTCCGGTCCCGAATAAAAACGAGTAAACCAAAACCACCCCTGTTATCCATCCGATAAAATTATATCTGAGTTTTTCCGTATTAAAATGTTGTTTCTCAGCATCAGAGAGTTTATTAAAAATTGGTTTCCAGAGAGTTCCTCCCGGTTTAATTCTGAGATAGAAATTTCTGAGTGTCCGTTCGTCGGTTGGTTTGGTAAGAAATGTAACAACCAGCCATGCTATAGTAGTTCCGCCGCTCAGAAAATAAAGGCTTACAGGGAAAGTGATACCGCTCATTTTCACAAAAGGGAGTAACACAAAAGGAGTTACCACCGCGGTTATCTCAGACCATGCGTTTATGCGCCACCAGTACCAGCGCAGTATAAGCACAAGCCCCAGGCCCGCCCCGCATTCAATTATGAATTCCCATGCACCTGATATTCTTGTAATAAAAGTGGTCACAACTGCCGATACAACCATAAGCAAAAGCGTGAACACCCGCGAGATAAAAACGTAGTGCTTTTCATCCCCGCCCTTTTTTAAAAATCTTTTATAAAGATCATTCACCAGATAAGATGTTCCCCAGTTCAGCTGGGTTGCAACAGTGCTCATATAAGCAGCAAAAAAAGCCGCAATCATTAATCCTTTAAGCCCCGAAGGGAGAAATTCATTAATTGCTTTTACATATCCAAGTTTTTTTTCATCGGCACCCAGTTCAGGATAAAGAACAAGAGCTGAAAGAGCAACCAGAATCCATGGCCATGGCCTGATTGCATAATGTGCCGTCTGAAAAAATAAAGTTGCCCACAGTGAGTGCTTTTCATCCTTTGCCGAAAGCATTCTCTGAGCAATGTAACCCCCTCCGCCCGGTTCTGAACCGGGATACCATGATGACCACCACTGAACTCCTATATATGCCAGGAAGGCAGCCACAGTCATCGCAAAAACTCCTGACACTCCCCCTGCGGTTTCACCCACTCTCGGGAAAAACTCAAAAACATGCGGGGGCAGCTTTTCCTGAAGTCCGCTTAATCCGCCAACCTCAGGAGCATTCACAACAATTACCGCAAGAATAATTGATCCGCCCATTGCAAGAATAAACTGGAATGCATCTGTTACAACAACACCCCATAATCCTGATATGGCCGAGTAAACCGCAACAAGCGCCATACACAGAAAGACATAAAACAGAATTCTTGAGGCATCTATCTGAAATATCTCCTGAAGAACCGTAACCATGGCATTATTCACCCAGCCTATTATGATTACATTCATAAAAAGGCCAAGGTAAACAGCCCTGAATCCTCTCAGAAATTTAGCGGGTTTGCCGCTGTACCTTAATTCAATGAATTCCACTTCTGTCATAATACCTGAGCGGCGCCATAATTTTGCGAAAAAGAATACGGTTAAAATACCGCCGAGTGCAAAATTCCACCATACCCAGTTCCCTGAAATGCCATTCTTAGCTACCAGTTCGGTGACAGCAAGAGGGGTATCGGCAGCAAATGTGGTTGCCACCATTGATAGTCCGGCCAGATACCAGGGAAGATTCCGCCCGGAGAGGAAAAATTCTTCAGAGCTTTTTCCGGCTCTTTTCGAATAATATAAAGCTATGAGTATGCTGATTACAAAATAACCGGCAATAATCAGATAGTCAGCTAAAGAAAGCATAAAACGCAGTTTCTTTTAATTAATATATGTATTTTCGCAAAATTTTGAGTGTGATTTAAAGTACACACTACTCTTTTCTCTGATCCGTGAGCGTGCTCAGAAGATACCCCGTCAGCATTGTTACCAAAACCCCTGTCAAAGTAAACCAGGTCCATGCAACAAGTTTGAGAAGGATTACTGATACCATCACGAGAATCCCCGCGGTGAATGCCGCAAGCGCATCTTCCTGCCTTGCTTTTTTGACAAATATCCCCAGAAGAAAAGTGCCGAGCAGCCCTCCGTATGTGAATGAGGCAATACTGAGTGCAATTTCTACCACCGCGCGGTCTGAATTCATAAAAAGTGCTGCAGACTGTATCAGCACCAGCGCCCACACGAGGGTGAGAATGCGTGAGTATTTCAGTTTCTTTTCCTCACTCATCTCCTTTCCCCTTTTGCCTGTGAGGATAAGATCAAACATGGTTGATGAAGCCATTGAACTTATGGATCCCGCAAGTGTTGAAAGAGCGGCTGCAAACATTCCGGCAATAAGCAGCCCTGAAACTCCGGACGGAAGTTCATTAAGAATGAAAAGGGGGAATATCTCATCGCTTCTGGCAAATTGTTTGCCGGCGTAGTAATCATAAAGCAGTGCGCCAAGTGTAAGGAAAAGAGCAAATTGTATCACAATAACAAAGCCGGTAAGAAGAAGGGCCTTCTGTGATTTTTTCAGGCTGCCGGCAGAAAGAAGCCGCTGAATTATCAGCTGATCAGTGCCGTGCGATGCCATTGAAAGGAATGCCCCTCCCGTGATTCCTGCTATGAGTGAATACGGCGTGTTAAAAAATTCTCTGATTCCTCCTTCAAATCCGGAATTGAAAATCTGCAGCTTTCCGTCATTCAGCAGCCTTGTAAAAAGCTCGCCTGCACCGCCCGCTGATGAATCAATAATAAAAATGATTGATACAATTACACCGCCCAGATAAAGAAACATCTGAAATGCGTCAACCCAGATAACTCCTTTAACTCCGCCGGTATAAGTGTACACAAGGCTGATAACGGCAACAATGCCTATTGCCCAGTGATAATCAATATTCAGGAGAAGTTTAATCGGGATTGCAGTGGCAAAAAGCCTCACACCATCTGCGGCAGTCCGGGTGAATAAAAATACGACTGAGGCAAACTTGCGGGTTTTAAGACCGAACCTGTTTTCAAGAAATGAATATGCGGTTGATATTTCCCCCCTGTAATATTCAGGAAGAAGGAAAAATGTCACAAAAATTCTTCCTGTAAGGTAGCCGAATGTCACCTGCAGGAAATTAAGGTTTGTGAGATAAGCTAATCCGGGAATTGAAATAAAGGTGAGGGTGCTGGTTTCTGCTGCAATTATTGAAAATGATATAAGCCACCAGGGCACCTTGTGGGCACCAAGAAAATAATCTGTATGTGTTTTTTGCTTTCCTCCGGCAATAATGCCCCAGGCGGCAATCCCGATAAGGAAAACAATAACAATTACCAAATCTAATGTATCAAGATTCAAAAAATGCCTTTAACGCCCCGTTAAAAGATTAAAAATTAGTCTTGAAGTTCCTCTTTTGCAGAAGAAAGATCCCCGCAGATTCTGAGCACTTTATCTAACTGCGTGATTTTAATGAGGGTGAGTATTTTCTGCGAAGGAGTCACTATGCGTAATTCACCACCTGCAGAATTTATAAGCCGGTTGGCAACAAGCAGGCTGCTTAGTCCGCTTGAATCACAGTTCTCAACATTAGTCAGGTCAATGATGAGCTTTTTTATCCCCTGATTTTTCACGATGTCCGTGAATTCACCTTTGATAAGCCCTGATATATTAGCATCAAGCCTTTTCTCGTTGAGCGCGAAAATCAGAATATCCTGTAAGGTGGTTTTTTCTATATTCATTAAGATTTTAAAACATTTTCAGAAAATTAAAAAAATTTTCGTAAATATTGCCATTCTCCGGGCTTTTTTCGCTTCTGAATCTTACATTACAGAGGCTGTTACACCCTTCATCACTTACAGCCACCCTGTCACCTGCCTCTGAGGCGAAGCTCATCCAGGCATGCTCAGGCACACCGGCAGGCTCAAGGTCAATCACTATTGAAGCCTTAATCTCAGCAATTTTGCTTTTCAGCTGCTCTTTAGGTCTCCCGAGCAGATCAAACACTTCTTTAGTTGTAAGAATGGTCTCATCAACATTCTCAGCCCCCGAAAAATTTTCGCTCAGGGCAATCAGTATATATTTGTTATGTACGGGCAATTTCTGAATTTCATTGAGCGCCGCATCAAACATCTCTTTTTTATGGGGCATCAGAAAAATAACGCTGCACGTTCTGTTGTAAAATGAAACAAACCTCTTCTGAGTCATAAGAGCTTTTGCCTTTTTTCTGAGCAGAAACATTGTGAGCCAGAGCCTTATTCTTTTCATTCCTGCAACTCCGCAAGCTTAGTATTAAACTCTTCGTCAGAAAGAATTTTCACTCCGAGTTTACCGGCCTTTTCCATTTTGGATCCCGCATTTTCACCCGCAATGAGAAAATCTGTGTTTTTGGATACCGATGAGGTAACCTTTCCGCCAAGCCTTATAATTTTATCCGAGGCTTCATCCCGGCCCATGCGTGAGAGTGTGCCGGTGATAACAAATGTTTTGCCCTTGAAAAAGTTGTCTGATGTGATAATTTCTTCCACCGTAAAATTGAGTCCGGCTTCCTGAAGCTCTGTTATTATTTTAAGATGATAGCTGCTTTCCAGGTAACTTTTAACAGAGCGGGCTATGCGTTCCCCTATCTCATGCACAGCCTTGATTTCTTCTTCAGTGGCATTTTTAAGGTTTTCAATATTTCTGAAGTGATCTGCCAGCTTTCTTGCCACACCGGCACCCACATATCTTATACCCAGCGCAAATAATACTTTATGAAACGGCTGCTGCCTGCTCTTCTCTATTGAATCAAGAAGATTGTCAACACTTTTTTCACCCAGCCTTTCAATTGAGATAAGATAACTTCTTTTCTCTTTAAGCCGGTAAATATCAGGGAAAGACCCGAGAAGCTTCAGATCTGCAAAAAGATCAATCAGTGAACTGCCCAGCCCTTCAATATCCATTGCACCTCTTGAGGCAAAGTGCTCAAGCCG
>JABWCA010000379.1 GCA_013359345.1 Ignavibacteriaceae bacterium | reverse complement strand
ATCCGTAGTCAAATGCTCTATCCAATTGAGCTACGGGTGCATGAAAACAAAATTAAAAAACCTTAATGTCGAACCCTTGCCGAAGGCATCCCTTCGGGACAACCTTTTGATCCGTAGTCAAATGCTCTATCCAATTGAGCTACGGGTGCATATCGTAAAAAATCAAGACTACAAATATAAAATGATTTTAATTCTTATCCAATAGTCTTGCAGCCAGTTCACGCAATCCGAAGAACTGAAGATCAGGTACATGAAAGTATTCATCCGGGAGGTGGGCTTTAATAAAATGGGCGTTCCCGCCGGTGTAATACACAGCAAAAGATCCCTTCAGCATTCCCGTCACCTTTTCTATAAGTCCGAGCGTGGCATTCAGAACTCCCGCCTGTAGTGACGATTCCGTATCATCACCTATTTTGTTCTCAAATCCCTCAAGCGTTACCAGCGGTAGTTTTGCTGTTTTTTCATGAAGTGCATGGGTCATCATTTCAACGCCGGGGGCAATAACACCTCCGAGAAAACCTTCCGGCCGGGAAAGTATATTGACAGTTGTTGCTGTCCCGAAATCAATTGTGATAATATATTCAGAGAACCCTGTATCAAGAGCATATGCTCCTGTGACCGAAACCAGGCGGTCTGAACCGAGCGACCATGGCGTTTTGTATCTTACGGGGAAGGGGAAAGGCGAGGAAGCATTCACTACATGAAATTTTACTCCGGCTCTTTCAAGTTCATTTTCCAGCTCGCGGGTACGGAGCGGAACCACTGATGAGATCACACAAAGTTCAGTACGGGCTGCTTTCACGGCGTTAACAAGCACCTGCGGAGTGTTAACAGATACAACCGAAGGCGGCTCGGTAACTGAGCCAGCCTGAGCAAATTTAATTCTTGTATTTCCGATATCAGCCAGAAAAATCATCAGCCCCTGACCTGGATATCACCGAATGTGAATTTTTTGATTTCCTCATCAGGAGTTCTGAGAATAAGAAACCCATGTTCATCTATATCATCAAGTATACCGTCATACTCTTTGCTGTCAATTTTGATGGTAATTTTGTCATGAAGAGCTGAACACTTTGATTTCCATTCATCAATCACCGCCTGCTTATCGGCTGCAAGTTCAAGAAGCCCCTGTTCCAGATTATTAAGAAGCTCTGCAAGGAATTTTTCACGCGAGGCACTTTCTCTCAGTTCATTTTTAACTGATGTGGGCTGAATAAGATAATCACCGTTAAAAATTGTCTGATTGACATTAACGCCGATACCGAGAGCAAGTTTTCTGACCTGAGATCCGGATGAAACGGATTCAACCAGAATTCCTGATATCTTCCTGTTCCTTACCAGCACGTCATTAGGCCATTTAAGATCGGTGGGGAGCTGGTACAGGTTGCTGATGGAATTTGCCACCGCAATGGATGCAGCAAAGTTTACCAGGTGAAGATCGGGCATGAGCGGACTGATTTCAGTGAGGAGCACGGAGAAAGTAAGGTTCTGTTCAGGTGCGCTTACCCAGGTGCGGTTAAGGCGTCCTCTTCCCGCGGTCTGATTCTCGGCAAATACAACAGTGCCGTTAGGGAAATCATTTTTATCTGATAAAATAAATGAATTTGTTGATTCGGTTTCTTCAAGCAACAGGAAATTTCTCCCTATCCACTCAGTTTCAAGCTTAAGATCAAAAATCTCAAGTTCAAGCATTATATATCCTCATATGACAAAATTGCATAAATAATGGCAGTGATATGTAAAAATTATCACTTTATATGTCCAAATTTACTCAAAAAAACTCTTATTTAAGGTGAAATGAGCATATTTTATTTTGGCACGGTATTTGTACCTATCAGGGCAGTTAAATAAGAAAGGAGACCATGAAAATGGGTAAGATTATAGGAATAGATCTGGGAACCACCAACTCCTGCGTTGCAGTGCTCGAAAGAAACGAGCCGGTGGTGATTCCAAATGCCGAGGGTACAAGAACAACACCCTCCGTTGTTGCGTTTACAAAAAATGATGAACGCCTTGTAGGACAGCCTGCCAAAAGACAGGCAATTACAAATCCGAAAAAGACTATCTTCTCCGTAAAGAGATTTATGGGAAGAAGAATTGATGAAATTTCCGAAGAAAAGAAGAAAGTGCCTTATGAGGTTGCTGCCGGTGATAATAACTCAGCAAGAATAAGCATTGACGGAAGGGTGTATTCTCCGCCGGAGATAAGTGCAATGGTTCTTCAGAAAATGAAGAAAACTGCCGAGGATTATCTTGGTGAGCCTGTTACCGAAGCAGTAATCACTGTTCCGGCTTACTTCAATGACGCACAGAGACAGGCAACTAAAGACGCCGGCGAGATTGCAGGGCTTAAAGTGAGAAGAATTATCAACGAACCCACTGCCGCAGCTCTTGCTTACGGTCTTGATAAAAAGCATAAAGAGCAGATAGTTGCTGTTTATGACCTTGGCGGCGGTACGTTTGATATCTAAATACTCCAGATTGGTGAAGGAGTTTTTGAGGTGAAATCAACCAACGGCGACACACATCTTGGCGGCGATGACTTTGAT
>JABWCA010000095.1 GCA_013359345.1 Ignavibacteriaceae bacterium | reverse complement strand
GCCCTGAATCCATCATAACAAGGATTGAAACCGGGTGATAGTAACTACACTTCCTGACTTATTATAACGATGGCTCACCTTTTTTCTTGCACCAGACAATACAAATCTTTACTTTTGTACAGAATTCGGTCCGGATTTAGTAAGGCGCCGGCTTTGGGAGCCGGAAAAGCTGCAAGTCCGGATTTTTATTCCCTGCTTGAAAAGAATTTTTCTTATCCTTGTTTTTCAGACCGGTTTTTCCTTGTTTCAGTCAGGTTCAGTAATCATTTTTTGATTTGATCGAATCAATTACATACTCCCCCACCCTCAGATAATCCAAAACTTTATTAAATTAATGCAGGAAATGATCCGATTATTAAACCCGGTAAGAGTTGCCGGTCAGTTAATAATCCGGCAGTAATTAACCAAACAACAATAGGAGTCAGCATGAAACTCGGAGCATTCTCCGTAAGTCTGGGAGTCAAAGATCTTTCAGCATCAAAATCATTTTACGAAAAACTTGGCTTTACAGTCTTTGCCGGCAACGCCGACCATAATTACCTCATCATGAAAAACGGTGATATTGTAATCGGACTTTTTCAGGGTATGTTTGAGGGGAATCTCCTTACATTCAATCCCGGCTGGGATCAGAGTGCAAACAATGTTGATCCTTTCGATGATATCCGTGAGATACAGAGCCATCTCCTCTCTTCCGGACTGACACTCGATTCGCAGGCCGACCCCGCCTCATCCGGACCGGCATCCCTCATGCTCAAAGATCCCGATGGCAATGTCATCCTGATAGATCAGCACAGGTAAAACCGGGTCTCATGAATTGTGGATCAGTGCGGATTTACAACATACGCCGCGCATCCGGGGACGGGAAAAAGAATGGGCTTCGCCTGAATGAGTAGAATGGGCTCCGCCTGAATGGCATGAATGAAAAGAATGCATTGTCCGCCTCCGGCGGAGGTTGTCCGCCCCGGTGGAGATTGTCCGCCCCGGCGGAGATTGGTTGATTGAACCGGTATTGACCACCCGCCGCGTGCGGGATTCATTTCATCTTCGTTTCAGATATTGAGGCGTTATAACCGCCGCTTCGCGTCGTAGGGGAATTTGGGGGGTGGCATGCGTGCTACAGACATTTAACCCCTCACGGGGTATTTAGCAGCACAAATGTTACCGACAATCCCGATCATCGGGAGGCGTTAAAATCCTGCGGTATTTTGCCCTTACTCGAACTTTGAACATTGAACTTCGAACTTTGAACATCAGGTTAGCAGTGACAAGTCATCCGTTAGGGATGCGATGCTCGCATCCCGGGAGAAAATCAAAGAACTGCTGTTTTTTTTACAGCACGACACAAACAAGCTGAAGCTCGTTTTACAATGAAGGGACCCTGCTCCGGAGATATTCTCTTACTGCCAACACCCGCCGCTTCGCGTCGTAGGGGAATTTTGGGGGGTGGCATGCGTGCTACAGACGGGAAACCACTACGTGGTTAAATTTTGACAGAATGAAACCAACTTTGAACCTCGAACTTTGAACTTTGAACAATTATCATCCGCGTTCATCAGCTTCATCCGCACAATCCGCGTTTCTATTGTCTTGCTGTTAACACCCGCCGCTTCGCGTCGTGGGGGAATTGTGGGGGGGGTCACGTTTTCTACAGACGGGAAACCACTACGTGGTTAAATTTTGACAGAATGAAACCAACTTTGAACATCGAACATCGAACATTGAACAATTATAATCCGCGTTCATCCGCTTCATCCGCCCGATCTGCGTTGCTATTGTTATGCTGCTTCTAATGCGCCGCGGCGCACTAAACCCTAAACCCTAAACCCTTTAAAGTGCATAAGGCTGTCAAAAGACAGCCTTTGCTTAAATTTTAGTGATGAATAGGCGCAATGGGTATTTTAGTGTGCCTCATTGAATGCACCTGATTTTTCACAGGCATCTCAACCTCATCTTTCATAGCCTTTTCAAACTCATCCCTGAATCTTTCGAGGGTGAATCTTACGGGCCATGCAGCGGCCTCACCTAAAGCGCAGATGGTATTGCCCTCAATATTGGTGGCAACCCTGTAGAGCAGGTCTATATCGGCTTTTGACGCCTCGCCTTTGTTCATGCGTTTCAGGATTTTCTCCATCCAGCCTGTGCCTTCGCGGCAGGGGGTGCACTGTCCGCATGATTCATGGTGATAGAATTTGGTGATTCTGAGCAGCACTGCAACCAGATCAGTATCCTCATCCATTACAATTATTCCGCCGGTACCGATTGAACTGCCTGCGGCTCTGAGTCCGTCGGCATCCATGGTAACGCCTTCAAGCTTATCGCCTCTGAGCGGGGGCATTGAAGAACCTCCCGGAATAACCGCCTTAATCTTTTTATCTCCGGGCACTCCGCCTGCATATTTATATATGATATCAGTGAGGAGCGTTCCCGAAGGGAGTTCATAAACGCCCGGCTTGTTCACATGTCCGCTGACACCGAAAAGGATTGTTCCCGGATGTTTGGGTGCGCCGATACCCGCAAACCACTCCCAGCCGTTTTTTATGATGGCGGGCACGTTTGTAAGGGTTTCGACGTTGTTGATAGTTGTAGGGCAGCCCCATAAACCATTCTGTGCAGGGAACGGAGGTTTCACTCTCGGGTATCCCCTCTTTCCTTCAATGGAGTTCATCAGTGATGATTCTTCGCCGCAGATGTATGCTCCGGCGCCTGAGTGGACATAAATTTCGCAGGCGAAATCTGTTCCGTAGGTTTCCTTCATCTTTTCGCCTACCAGGCCGGCATCATAAGCATCCTGAAGAGCTTTCTGAACAAGCTTTATCCACTTGTAATACTCGCCTCTTATGTAGATGTATGCGGTTTTAACCCCGATTGCGTAACAGGTGATCAGGATTCCCTCAATCATCTGATGGGGGTTGAATTCAAAAATCTGTCTGTCTTTAAAGGAGCCCGGTTCAGATTCATCGCCGTTAATGCAGAGATATTTCGGCTTATCGGTTGTTTTGGGCATGAAGCTCCATTTAAGCCCTGTGGCAAACGCAGCTCCTCCCCTTCCTCTGAGGCCTGATTTTTTAACGATATCTATCACATCATCGGAACTCATCGAAAACGCTTTTTTAGCATTTTCATATCCGCCGTGGCTTCTGTAAACTTCCAGTATATGGTAATCTTTTATATCGGGTAATACTATTTTTATTTCACTCATTTTAACGACTCGATAATCCGTAATGCTTCATCTTTAGTAAGATTTTCAAAAAAATCTTCGTTAATTGCCATCATCGGGGCAGTACCGCATGAACCCATGCACTCAACTTCTTCAAGTGAGTATTTACCATCGCCTGTAACCCCGCCGTTATCAATCCCGAGTTTTTCTCTGATTGAATCCCAGATGGGGTATGCGCCTCTGAGCATGCATGAGACGTTGGTGCAGAACTGAATGTGATATTTCCCGACGGGCTTCTGGTGGTACATGGTGTAAAATGTGACCACACCCATTACTTCTTCCTCGGTAATCTCAAGAACCTGCGATACAGATTTAACTACCTCGTTTGAAATCCATCCGCCATTCTGCTCCTGTGCTACATAGAGAACGGGCATAACGGCAGCTTTCTTTTCGGGATACCTTTGAATAATCCGGCTTACCTTCCCGATATTTTCTTCAGTGAACTTAAAATCCATATTCAATTATTCTCTTTAATTATTTATCGGCTTCGCCCATTACGGGGTCTATGCTACCAATGATTGCCACTACGTCAGACACCATGTGCCCTGCAACGAGCGGGCCGAGCGACTGAAGATTCGTAAATGACGGTGATTTAATTTTCATTTTCCAGGGATGTCCCTCGCCGCGGCTTACAATATAGAAACCGAGCTCCCCTTTCGGGTTTTCAACTGCCGAGTAGATTTCACCCACCGGCGGTTTAACACCAAAGTTCATGATCATGAAATCATGAATGAGCTCTTCCATTTTGGTATAAACTTCGGTTTTGCGTGGCAGAACCTTCTTGGGGCTGTTAAGCATGGTATCGCCTGAGGGCATTCTCTCAAGGCACTGACGTATAATTTTTGCAGATTCTCTAACCTCATCGGCTCTTACAAAGTATCTTGCGAGCGAATCGCCTTCGGTCTGAACCGCAACCTTGAAATCGACCTCATTATAGCAGAGATACGGTGAAGCTGTTCTTATATCGTGCTCAACGCCGCTTCCTCTGAGTGTGGGGCCGGTGATACCGAGGCTTATTGCTTCCTCTTTTGATATGACCCCTATTCCGTCAAGTCTCTCAAGGAATATTCTGTTAGTGTTAATCAGCTTCTCAATTTCTTCAAGCTGACCAAGGAACTGATCAATAAATTCAGCTATTTTGGCTTTTGCAACATCATTAATATCAACCGAAACTCCGCCAATACGGGTGTAACTGGTTGTGAATCTTGCGCCGCACACCAGGTCATAGATGTTAAGGATTTTTTCACGTTCCCTTATGCACCACATGAACACGGTGAGTGCGCCCACGTCCATTCCGAGCGCGCCTATTGCGATCATGTGCGATGCAATTCTTGAGAGCTCGCAGAAGATCATTCTGATATACTGTGCGCGTTTGGGGGCTTCAATTCCGAGAAGCTTTTCAACTGCCAGGCAGTATGCCGTGTTGTTTGCCGGGGGCGAAATGTAATCGAGACGGTCTGTATGAGGAATGTACTCATAGTAAGACATATTCTCTGCCATTTTCTCATAGCCTCTGTGCAGATAGCCGAGATCGGGGACAGAAGCCACAACGGTTTCGCCGTCAAGTCTTAATAATACTCTTAATACACCATGGGTTGCAGGGTGCTGCGGACCCATGTTCAGAATCATTTCATTATCTAACGCATCATCAACAGTGATTCCTGAATCCTGATCTAATAATGCCTGAATAATCCTGGGATGAACTTCACCTTTTTGTAATCTTTCCATAATCTCTCTTATTTCTGTGGTAACGAAAGATCGCCGGGATGACCCATTAGCGGATAATCTTTTCTTAGCGGATGATGCTGAAACTCTTCGGGCATGTACATTCTCCTTAGATCGGGGTGATCATTGAATGTTATTCCGTACATATCATAAGTTTCTCTTTCAAACCAGTTTGCAGCCTTCCAGATAACCGAAACGCTGTCAACCTTTGCGTCTTTTTCTTCAACTCCCACTTTGACTTTAAGCCGCTGCTTAAGATCAATTGAGAAAAGAATATAGACAACTTCAAATCTCTCTTTTTTTCTTGCCCAGTCAATAGCCGTTATATCTTCAAGATAGTTGAACTGAAGTCCCTCAGTGTTTTTGAGGTAATCACAAACGGTGACTATGAATGATTTCGAGAGCTTAACGGTAATTTCATCCCTGAACTCAGAGAATTCGAACTTAAGCTCCGGAAACCCGGCTGATAATTTTTCAGATAAAAATTCTTTTGTAAGCATATTAGTTTGTCTCTGTTAATGGAGCATCCTGGAAATCTCTTGCCCTTGTTTTGCCTATCTTCTCCTGAATCATCATGAGAGCGTTAAGCAGGTTATCAGGTCTCGGGGGGCAGCCTGCAAGGTAGATATCAACGGGGAGGAACTGGTCTATTCCCTGCACCACGGGGTATGATCTGTACATACCGCCTGTTGATGTGCAGACACCCATTGCAATAACCCATTTGGGATCAGGCATCTGATCATAAATTTTTCTTACAACATGGCTCATTTTATAGGTAACGGTACCGGCAACAATCATGAGATCGCACTGACGGGGGGTAAATCTCATTACCTCTGAACCAAACCTTGCGATGTCATACTTGGCGCCGCCAACAGCCATGAGCTCAATGCCGCAGCATGAAATACCCATAGGCATGGGCCATACAGCGCTTTTACGCGCCCATGAAACCATGGCATCTATTGTTGTCGTGATAAAACCGTCGGTCTGTAATTTGGCTTCTAATCCCATCTGAACCCTCCTTTTTTATAAGCGTATAAAAATCCTAATTCAAAAACTATCAGAAATATTAACATACTCGTGAACGCCGGCATGCCAAATGTTTTGTACAATTCAGAAAATTTTACTGCCCAGGGATATACAAATATAACCTCTATGTCAAAAATGATGAAGAACATGGCAACGAGATAATATTTGATCGAGACGCGCTCCTCTGCCGAGCCTATTGGTTTCATACCTGATTCATATGTGGAGAGCTTCGATTTGGTTGGCCGCTGGGGCCCGAACAGTTCGGATGAAAATACAACTCCGATACCGAAGATGATCGCAAATCCGAATACGAGCAGAATTGGGAGATAATTGTATAATATTACGTTTTCCATCAAGGCAACAATTTATTTTTAATTAATCAACAAATTTAGAAATAATCTATTTGATAGTCAATTTATCATTTCATGATGTATCAATTATTATTGAATTAAGGGCTCTTTTTTTTGTTTTCTCCTTACCGTTTCACGGATTTTCAGTTTCATGCCCCTTTTTACATCATGAGCCGGGGGTTACCGCTCTGAGTTCCGGGCATTACAGATCACGCTCAAGAGAACGGCTGCCGGCCTTAATGAGGAGGTAAGAAATAACTCCCGAAACTATGAAATATACGAAACTCCTCTGATAAAATAACCTCAGACTCACCCTCTCATAAGCATATCTCAGCTCCGTGAAATAGCCGTGCACGGGGCCGTAAAGAAGCAGCACCAGAAAAATTATAATCACCGCACTCAGCAGAAATGATATGGATGCCCCCTGTGATGATGAGATCCGCACAGGGTTCTTCTCACCAAGATTCACGAACAATCCCCCAATCGCAAAATTAAGAGCCGATACCAGCAGCACCGTGCCAACCGTTACAGGCAGAACCGGCAGAATGAGATCAATTGAAAACCTGCCGACCGAGAAAATGCTTAACAACAGGCTGATTACCATGATCAGTAAAATCGGGAACATAAGCTTAATTAAAAGAATACTCCCCGTATTTACGGGTGCTGATCTGATCTTCCAGACTGTCTTCCCTTCAAGGCTTACCAGAGGGTATATGAACCTGAGGCTGAGTGTCACAATGAAAAAGATGTTGAAGATATAGACCGCAAGAAATATGAGTGAGTAAAGCTGAACCTGCTTTGCCGCTATGTTAGCCAGCCCCCTCAGGCTTATGGTGTAAATCAGCATCAGAAGCACCATTACTGCAAGATGCACAGTCTGAACAGGTTCTCTCATGAACAGAAAGAATTCCCGTTTTATCACAGATTCATGCAGCGGATCCTTTATTGACGATCCTTTCCCGAACCCGAATCTGCCCGTCCGTATTTTTTCTTCCGGTTTCGATTCCCTGTAATCCACTGTTCTGTGCCATGTTTTGAGATAGATTTTATCTGCTGTGAAGGTAACCATGGTGAGAAGAAAGGCCGTTAATGCAAGCTGCCCGGCAAAATACGGGAGCGCTGCAGAAAAATTGCCTGATGAGATCCAGAACATCGTATCTGAGAGCCAGCTGTTTGGGAGCAGTCTTATGTGTGCGGGAATCAGGTCGGCAAAGTAGCGGTTTATATCGGGATAGTATTTCATCACCTCATTAACAAGGGTAACAGGAGAGGCTGCAGAAAAGAAGAATATGAGTGCTGCGGCATAAGTGAGCCCCACGGCAGCGGCGGTCCGCTTAATTCCGTATTTAACAATGATATTTATGATGATGAGCAGAACCAGAACTCCTGTGAGTCCGGCGTTCAGCATGAAGGGGAAAAATCCGAAAATGTATATAAATACTGCCGTCAGAAGGTCCAGCTTAAAGTACCAGGCATAGCCCGCAAGGAATGAGATCAGCACCATCATCAAAGTGCCGGAGCTGTAAAAGAAGTTATCGAAAAACTTTATCATGAATACTCTTACAGGGTTAACCGGCTTTGAGAGAAGAAATGCCGCTTCGGGTGATTTGAACAGCGTTGTGTATGAAACAACAATGTTGCCCACGTTTATTGAGAGGAAAAACACGAACAGTATCACAGAGAGGAACTGATGGAACAGAAACAACCCTATATTCTGGGTTACAAGAAGGAACTCAAGTGTTTTAACTGAAAAGAAAAAGCTGCCCGCGGCAAACCCTGAATAAACCGCAAAACTCCCAACCGATTTCAGTATGTTCATGAGCGAAACCGTCTTGTCATACCTGATGAACATCAGGATTTTATACCAGATAAAAATGGCCGTCTGTTTCATGGCTATTCCTTTTCTCTGGTTATCTCGATGAAGAGTGATTCAAAATCATTCTGCAGCTCATTTTTGTCTTTAAGCAGCTCCGTTAGTGTGCCGTTGAATATCAGCCTTCCCCTGTTAATAATCCCGACATCGGTGCAGATCTCTTCAACAACATTAAGGCTGTGAGTCGACATGAAAACAGTTCTGCCCCCCTCACTCTCTGCCCTGAGCAGCTTCTTGACAATCTGGGCGCTCTGAGGGTCGAGCCCCACCATCGGCTCATCAAGAATTATCACATCGGGTTCATGCAGAAATGCAGAGGCTATTGCGATGCGCTGCTTCATTCCCTGTGAGTACTCCTCGGTTCTTTTATATATCCAGTCGCCAAGTTTAAGACGTTCAATAAGCTCTTCAGTCTTTTGCCGGAGCACCTTTTTTTCTATAGAGTATAACCCTCCGCAAAACCAGAGGAACTCAATGCCCGTAAGCTTATCGTAAAGGTAAGGCTGATCAGGAATATACCCGAACTTCATTTTGGCTTTAACCGGATCATCCTTGATGCTTATTCCGCAAACTGTGATATCACCTTCGGTTATTCCGTAAATACCGGTGAGCATTTTAATTGTGGTTGATTTGCCTGCTCCGTTAGGCCCCAGGAAACCAAACAATGCTCCCCCGCTTACCTTAAGGTTCAGGTTATCAACTGCCTTGAATGCTCCGAAATTCTTGCTGAGATTATTAAATTCTATCATTCTGATACGGGCGGATAATGTTTAAATTAATCAATACAAAATACAATTATTAAATCAGATAAACCGTTTAATGCATCTGCACTTTAAACATCAATTCTGATCAATTAATTCTTCACCTCAATTACGGCGGTTCTGTTTACAAATGACTTTTATCTTACCGCATAAAAACTTAAATTTAAGACAAATATAAATTACATTGCGGCAGGTATAGTTATGACAACATTGCAATTTATCGGGGCGGCGGGAACAGTTACCGGCTCCATGCACCTTCTGGAAGTCAAAGGGAAAAAGATCCTGCTTGACTGCGGATTGTATCAGGGTAAAAGAAAAGAAGCTTATGAAATCAACAAATCATTTGAATATTTTCACCCCTCAGAAATTGATATAGTGATTCTGAGCCACGCACATATTGATCATGCGGGCAATCTTCCCAATCTCGTTAAGCAGGGTTTCCGCGGAAATATTTACTGCACTTTTGCCACCAAAGACCTTGCAACCCTGATGCTCCAGGATAGTGCGCACATTCAGGAAAAAGACGTTGAGTTTGTTAATAAGAAAAGGAAAAAGCAGGGTAAAAATCTGTTTGAACCCCTTTACACTCAGGAAGATGTTGTTGAGACAATCAGAATGTTCATTGGGGTTAACTATCATCACCCTAAGGAGATACTCCCGGGAGTTGAGATGACTTTTTACGATGCCGGGCACATTCTCGGCTCGGCGGTGACTTATCTTAAAATAAAGGACGGAAAGAATACTATTCAGCTCGGCTTCTCGGGTGATCTGGGCCGCCCCAATATGCCCATTATCCGTGATCCTGAGATCATCCCCGATGTTGATTACCTCATCTGTGAAAGCACTTACGGCGGCAGATTTCATGATGATTTTGATACGTCTGAGGCCAAAATGGTTGAGGTGCTTAAAAATGCCATTAAAAGACGCGCCAAAATTATTGCTCCCGCTTTCAGCGTGGGCAGAACCCAGGAGATTGTTTTCCTGCTTAACCAGATTTTTGACAAGGGGCTTGTTGAAAGAATTCCTATCTATGTTGATAGCCCCCTCTCTACAAATGCCACGCAGGTTTTCAGGCTCCATCCCGAGTGCTTTGATTTTGAGACCTCAAGGTTCCTTGTGAAGGAAAAGGATCCGTTCGGATTTAATAAGCTCACTTACATCACCGATGCGGAAGATTCAAAAGAGCTCAATTCAATGCACGGACCCATGATGATCATATCAGCTTCCGGAATGGCGGAATCGGGACGCATTCTTCACCACCTTGCAAATAACGTTCAGAACCCGAACAATATTGTTCTGATGACGGGTTACTGCGCTGAGAACACACTGGGCAGGCGCATCATTGAAAAATTCCCCGATATTAAGATTTTCGGCGAGGAATACAATGTAACTGCTGAAATTGTAACATTTAACTCCCTTTCAGCTCATGCAGATTCAGATGAGCTGATGGATTATGTGAAGCAGCTTGACAGCAAAAAAATGAGAAAGATGTTTCTTGTTCACGGTGACCCTGATCAGCAGGAGAAGTTCCGCACAAGGCTTGGTGAGACCGGTTTCAGTTCGGTTGAGATTCCCGCAAAAGGACAGAAATACACCTTATGAAAAGAATGTTATCCGGTTTGCTCCCGGTAATCATAGTTTCTCTGTTAATTTTCCAGGGCTGCAATAAGCTTGAGGGCCTGCAGCCCTATGATGACCTGCTCCCCCCCGGTATTCCGGATAATCTGTTTGTATCTTATGCCGCAGATGGTGAGATAAATATCAGGTGGTCGGCAAATGTTGAACCCGATTTTTATCAGTACATTGTATACCGCGGCGTTAATGACTCCCTTAATCTGACTGAACTTTTCAGAACTTTCAGGACATCATTTTTTGATGATTCGCTCAGTTATGACTCAGCATATTATTATGCCGTTGCGGCCATAGATAACAGCGGAAAAATAAGCAACAAAACAAGGTTTGTATCAGCCAGGCCGCTGAATTATTACACTCCCCTTTCACCGCGAAGATTAAGCGTGAGTGCAACCTTCACAGAGGACCGGAAAGCCTTTACAATAAGCTGGGATACCAACAATGAGAGCGATGTGCGTCAGTACCGTATTTACAGATCACACACAGTAAATTTCATCCCCGATACAACCCAATATTATATTGCCCGTGCTTTGTCATTCACAGATACCATTAATCTCTCATTTTATGACACACTGTTTTACAGAGTTCAGGCTGTTGATGAGGGGGGACTTAAAAGTGCTTACACAGAAGCGGTTTACGATCTTCTGCTTGAGAGCCCGGCAGTGATTTACCCGCCTGATAACTCGGTTGTATCATACTTTGACTACTTTGAAATCTCATCGCTTCCGGTTAATGCAGGCTACAGAATTGTACTTTATGAAGATCCCTATGGTTCTGAATACTGGGAAACTTCAGGCACACGGGCACCGGGAGAGAAGCAGGCGTTTCTTTTCAGGCCGCCGTTTTTACAGGTTAACAAAGATTATTACTGGCGCATTTTTACATATTCGGGTAAATCAACGCCTAATTCGGTTTCAAAACTGTACAAATTCAGACTCAGGGAAAGTTTTTGAAACCATTGATTTTATTGGTTTTAGCCGTTTCTGTTAAGGTATTCTCTCAGGAAGGACCCGATACATCCTCTTTCCTGTTCCGTAATCTTGACGGATTGTATTTTAACACGGGTTTCAAAAAAGAGCTCAATGTTTACTCACTTGTAAACGGCTTCAGATACAGGATTAATGCAGGCCAGCTTACGTTCAAAATTGCAAATGATTTAAGCTCGCAGGTGGTGCGGTCGCGTGCTAAAAGCAAAAGGGACGATAATAACTTCTCTCTTCAGACTTCATATCTTATAAATGAGGATATTTCGGCAGGTCTGCTCACCAACTACCGCATTTTTAATGACAGCCGTGATCTTCAGATAAATTCAGCATCCAATACAAACATTATCGCGTTTTCAACTGTGCGGAGCATTAAAGGCGCCTCCCTTACTCCCTTTGCGGGTTATACGTCAGATTATCAGGCGGGAATACTCAATGACGGCTATACCTATGGTGCCGATGCATTTTATAATTTCAGCAGGTTCCCTGAAACAGAGCTGAATTCACGGCTCTTCTTCAGAAACGATGACATTTCCCCCAGAAAAAACACTCTCCGTGATATCAACCTTGTACTCAGGAATTATTTTGAACCGGGTATCAAAAACCAGCTTTCAGGATATTACCATGAGGCAAACCGTGATTTCTATATCGATGCGGATTCAGCAATTCAGCAGGTTTTTTCTGTCTCAAAAAATATCCAGAGCAGGAAGGAGATAATTGCCGGAGTTTCTGATGAACTGCTGCTGAGGGAGATTCTCAGCCGGACAGATCTTGTCGTGGGAGCATCGCTGAGCGGAAGAAGGATAAGCAGAGACTTCAGGTATAAATTCAATGCTCCCGGTGAACTCCGTTATTATGATTCTGAAGTGAATGAGTTCCGGTTTGATATCTACACCCAGACCCGTTATTATGCAGATGATCTGCTTGTTGATTTCATAATAAGACATTCTGAACGCGATGAAAAGAACAGCATAAGGGAAACCTCTGAGTATGACCCGATAGTGTTTGAGGAAAAAGCGCTGATTGAGGCTAGAAAGAATAATATTTCATCCAGGACCTACCTTTCGGTCACTGCAAAATACTTCCTTTCTCAATATGATATAATTGATCTCAGCCTCTTTCACAGCAAACTCAGATATGACACACCAAGCCCGACTAACTATGATGACCGTGATGAAATGATGAGCATCGGGAGAATAAGATACACCAAAGATGTATCAGCTTATCTCACTGCCCTTTTGTCATTTGAAGCATCTCTCAATAATCTTGTATATATTTTTGCTGAAAGAAGCGCAAACAATAATAAAAACAGGATTTTCCGTCTCACAACGGGCGGCTTTTACGGGCTCAGTAATTTCTACTCTTCCAATATCTTTGATATATCCGCAAACTATACCGTATATGATTACGAGGATATCAACCCTAACTTCAAAAGCTTTTCCTTAAGGCAGTTCACATTCATTGACAGCACAAGGTTTTCTCTCTCTTCATCACTGTTGTTGAGGCTTGAGGCAATGGTGAGGTATTCTGAACAGGCAGATCTTTACTGGAATGACTATAAAATCACTCCCACGCGTGAAATCTATGAATCGCTTATAAAATTTACGGTAGGTGCTGTCTTCCCGAAATCAGAATTTTTTATAGGGGTTCGGCAGTACTCAATTTCGGGGTTCAGATTTTCCCGGGGCGGCAGGAATCAGGATTCGTACTATACGGGCACCGGGCCGTATATTGAGATCAGGCACAGAGTGGCTGAGCGCATAAATTTTTCGGCAAACGGATGGACAGAATTCATCGATTCAAACAGCAGTTCAAATCAGAATATGACAAATCTTTTTGTAAACATTGAATTAAATCTGTAAGTTGTTGTTATATTCTTATTGTGAGATAATTCAATAAAAAAATTATTGACTATTTTTTCTTAAATTTGAATAACCAAATATTTTTTGCGAGATGGCGGTTAGATACTCTTTTGTAATTCAAAGCATTCCGGATAACCTTAATAAGGTGCATGAACTTATCGAGAAATTCGGGGAAGAAAATTCTCTGAATGAGGATAAATTACATGAAATTCAGCTGTGTGTATCAGAAGCTACCACCAATGCCATTTTCCATGCAAATAAGTCGAACCCTGCCAAAACAGTAACTGTCACTCTCAGCCTTATTCCGGGTGAACTCACAATCACAATAAAAGATCAGGGCCCTGGCTTTGACCCTGAAAAAATCCCGAACCCGACAAATCCTGAAAACCTCCTTAAAGATTCAGGCCGCGGTCTCTATCTGATGCAGATTTACAGCAAATCACTGCA
>JABWCA010000378.1 GCA_013359345.1 Ignavibacteriaceae bacterium | reverse complement strand
AAACGTGTGCCGGCGACCTCGTGGGTTTTACCGGCAACAAGGTATTAACCCGGTGATCGCACCCTCCCTGCAACACGAACCCGCGAGGTCTTTAACGGGTGCAGGTGAACAACAAAATGCAATTAAAACCCAGAATGTCTGTTCACTCAAAGTGCCTGGCAATTATAAACTACTTTCCCTTCTCCGATAGGACATTCCGGGTTCAGCTCAAACGGAGAATAGGCAACGTAATGTAAAACGTGTGCCGGCGACCTCGTGGGTTTTACCGGTAACAAGGTATTAACCCGGAGATCGCACCCTCCTTGCAACACGAACCCGCGAGGTCTTAAACAGGTGCAGGTGAACAACTAAATGCAATTAAAACCCGGAATGTCTGTTCACTCAAAGTGCCTGGCAACTATAAACTACTTTCCCTTCTCCGATAAGACATTCCGGGTTCAGAAAAAGCGGTAAATTAACCTGATGATGAATAACGTGTGCCGGTGATCTCGTGGTTTTCACCCCCCATTCAACCTGCCTCCTAAAATCATTTACGCAAAATTAACCGTCATTTCGCATCACGTAATTTCGTATTTTTATTTTCATTATTTTGAATCAGAAGCAAAACCGGATTTAATTTTCAGGACTCCCTTTCATTGGATTACTCTCAGTTTATTGACGATACCGCATTCTGCATCCTCGATGTCGAAACCACCGGAATGAAACCCCCGCATGACAGAATCATCGAGATAGCGCTGATCATCATAAAAAACGGAAAAGCGGTAAATAAATTTGAGACCCTCCTCAACCCCGGAGTACTGATCCCCCCCTTTATTACCGACATGACGGGCATCACCAACGAAGCCGTTTACAACGCACCTGTTTTCAGTGAGGCAGTTGATAAAATTCTTGAGTTAATTGAAAACACCATAATTGTTGGGCACAATATCGCTTTTGATCTCAGGTTTCTGAATTCCGAGCTTCAGATCGCAGGTTACGAAAAGGTTAAAACTCCCTCGGTTTGCACACTGAAGCTTGCACACAGAATACATCCCGAACTTCATAAAAAATCGCTTGGCAGCCTTGCAGCGCATCTTAGAATTAAACAGAAATCAGCACACCGCGCGTTTGATGACACTCTGGTAACAGCAAAAGTATTTCTTAAATTTCTGGGAAAAATCAAGGAAGAGTACAACCTCGAATATCTGAGGGATCTGTTGAATTTTCAGTATACTCCGGTAAAAAAGATTGTCAAAAAGGAAATTGCTTCAGCATCAAAAAATGTCCTGAGCTTTATTCCTGATCTTCCCGGGGTTTACGAATTTGTGAACAAAAGCGGAAAAGTCATTTACATCGGCAAAGCAAAATCACTGCGTGAAAGGCTCGCTGATTATTACCGTGAATATGCCCCGGGAAAAAGCAAACTGATAGTACATAAAGCTTCCAAAATCAGACTTCATTCAACCAATACCGAACTCACAGCTCTCTTCCTCGAAAGTGAAATGATCAAGGAGTTTGATCCCTGGTTTAACATTATGCTGAAAAACTACGGCAACAAATATTTCCTTAAGGTAGGCCGGAATCACCCTTATCCTGATATCACACTCTCGAATAAATTTGAAACTGACGGCAATGATTATTTCGGTCTGTTCATTTCCCGAAAAAAAGCATCAGAAGTTCTGGAAGTTGTTAACAAGTCATTCATGCTGAGAGAATGCACTGACAAAGAATTTAAAAAAGGCAAACCATGCTTGCTTTATGATATTGAACGATGCACCGGTCCGTGCTTCAATAATGAATTCGGTGTCTATGATGAGGAACTGGTCAAACTATACAATTTTCTGAAAGGCGCAAACAGTGATGCACTCAGCCGGCTCATCGGTAAAATGAAAAAATTCTCAGATCAGCTTCTCTTTGAACAGGCTTCCGAAACTAAAAATCTGATTGAAATGATTATGAAGCAGGTTCACAAATCTTCACTTCTCTCAGAACCGGTCAATAAGGCAAGGGCCCTTTTTGAAATATCAGGATTTCCTGATAATGATTATGTCATCCTCTTTAATGGCAAAGTATATATCAGGGGATTCAGAGAAACCTCAAACACAGAATTTCTCACAATCCTGGATGATATATTTGATAAAACCTTTTCACCCGGCCTGCCCGATGAGCAGGATTTCGAACGTCTCAGAACTCTTCTGAACTGGTGTGTATCAAACCGGGAAAAAGTGACCATTCATTACTTCAGCTCATACCCCTCAAAAGAAAAACTGATAATGAAACTCCGCCTCTCAGAACGGATAGTCTCTGCTTCTGAGATAAACCTTGAATAGGAAATATTCAATTGGTATGATTGTTTGAATCTGTCACTGCATGGCCGTATTGCTGTATGATTATATTGCCAGTCGGGGGAAGCCTTCCCCCGACTGTAAACTATCACAGGCGGCATACCAACACAAAAGGTAATTGAAAAAAAATAACAGCAGCCGGTATTCATACTACAAGTGCCGGCTATCCTTCAGGTTTTATTTATATGAAATCTGAACCCTGAATAATCAGGTGTCCGGCCTGCCAAACCTGTAAGTGCT
>JABWCA010000094.1 GCA_013359345.1 Ignavibacteriaceae bacterium | reverse complement strand
TATTACTACAACCGCAAGAATTTATTTTTTCTTATTTTTAGTAAATATAAGGGTAATTCTTAATTTTTTAGTTTTTTTATTTTTTCCTATTGTTATTGCTAGTGCTATAACATATATAACAACAAAAATTTATTTACTCATAGCAGTATTCATATTAAGTATCATATTCATTTTTCTTATCATTGTACTATGATATCTCTGAGGAGTATTTGAAATATTTAAAATTTCAGTTCGGTATAATGCCTATAAAGAAGGAAAAAACAAACTCGAAGAAATGGAAAAAAAATAGAGAATATTATAAAATATTCTCTATTTTTTTATTATTTGCATCACTTCTGTTTTTAGTGTTATCATCCTTATTCTCCATCGTTAAAGCTCAGGATTCTGTTGAAGTCTACATAATTGAAGCTTACATTGCTCCTGAAAATGAGGATACCCTGAAATTGTTCTTTTACACGAGCGAAGAAGCTTCATCAAGGCTGGAGATTGACGGAAAGTATAAAAGTGTAATTTCTGACACACTCACCGAAACACATTCTGCCCTTGTAAATCTTTCAGGTTACAATTTTGCGGATTCTGTAATACGATGCCGCATTTTTGTTAAGTCATCTGCGGGTGCAGAATCACGAAGCGATGTATTTGAAGTTAAACTCCCTTATGAGCCCAAAATTGAGGGGGGCTCCTCATATTTTCTCAGCTGCCTGACCGGCGGACTCATTTTCCTCACCCCCTCTGTTGGCGCTGCTTTTAATGATAACGAAGCAAAACTTTCTTTTACGAAAGATTTTCCTCTTATTGCATATTATCTTGGCGGATATAATTTCCCTGCAGGATACTTTTCACTTGAGTACACTCACACTCCTGAGTATTTCCCTAAAAATCTGCTCAGGACAGGCTATAAGCATATTTTCGAAGTTCCGGTGCTGAGTTACCTCTCTCCGGGTGTTAATTACACCACGGATTTCCTGGGATTGAACGGCGTGAGTCCCGAACTTAATATCGGGTTATTTTCGGTTTCAAACACATTCACTCTGAATCTGAAAACCCGGTATAACTGGTTCCCTTCAGCTTCTGCACGAAATTATGGTGAAGTGTACATCGGGCTGCAGTCTTTTTTCTTCACATATGAACTCTGATAAATCATGAAAAACGTATCTTTTACCCAAGACCTGCTCCCTGCCGTGGCAAAAATGCTGCGAAGCAACATGGAGCGTGATATAATGCCCGATTTTCTTCTCAGAGAGAAGACATTCGGAGATCCTGATTTTGCCCCTGAATTAACTGAAGTGCTTATTGATGATGATCAGAATATTGCTGCTTTCATTATGGGAGTGGTGCGACAAAGGGATGAAGGCCCCATGGGATATGTCAAACTTTTTGCCGTCGGTTACAATTACCGGCGCATGGGCTACGGCACAAAGCTGCTCAGTTCAATTGAAGCAAAATTCAGGGCTGCAGGAGTATCAAAGGTGAGACTCTTTGAATCATGGGCAAACTATTATATGCCGGGTGTTGATCCGTTCTACACTGAAGCCATAGCCTTTTTTGAAAGAAACGGTTACAAAAAGTTTAATGACACGTCAAACCTGAGTGCAGATCTCACAATAAGTGACTTTGACACTTCCGATGAGGAAAAAGCCCTTGAGGCCGATAGTATTCAGATTAAAAGAGCCGAACCAAATGAAAAGGATGAAATTCTTGACTGGATTGATTCAACCTGGAAAGCCTGGCACGGTGAGGTTGAAGCAGCTTTCAGGAATGATCCCGTTTCGCTTCATATCGCTAAGATTGACGGAAAAGTGAGAGCTTTTTCTGCTTATGAATGCAATAATATCGGTACGGGATGGTTTGGCCCGATGGGCACAGGCCCCGAGTTCAGAGGCAAGGGGGTTGGCGGTATTCTCCTGAAAAGATGCCTTGCAGATCTTAAAAGGATGGGTTATGTCAAAGCCATTATTCCGTGGGTTGGTCCCATTCCTTTTTATATGCATCATTGCGGCTCAAAAGTTTCAAGAGTTTTCTGGCGGTACGAAAAAGAAATTTGAATTTTTCATGAAAGCGCTGTGTTAGTCTTTTATGAATTTATGTGGTGAAATATTTATATGATGATAAGAGCAGCGTTTATATTATTTATACTATCGACTGTATTATACGGCCAGACCGGAAACGTATCCGGAGATGTAAGAAGCAGTGCGGGTTATCTTCCCGGAGTCAATATCCTGGTTGACGGTACAACCATAGGCGCCAGCACAGACCTCAACGGAAAATTCAGAATAAGCGGCATTCCTGCCGGACCCCGTAAGCTGAGATTCAGCTTTGTCGGTTACAAAACAATATTTCAGGATGTTGAAGTTATTGCCGGCAAAACTGTCGAAATTTCTGTCACAATGAATGAGACCGAGGCTATAAAGGTCAGTGAAGTCACCGTTTTAGGCAAGGATCTCCGTAAGCCTTCCGAAACTGAAACAAGCATTATAGACCTTAATCCTGACCGCGCAAAAATACTTGCCGGCGCGGGAGAAGATGTGCTCAGAACCCTGCAGGCACTCCCGGGTGTTCTTGCCCCTAATGATTTTTCTTCCCAGCTTATAATACGTGGCAGCGGCCCTGATCAGAACCTGATCATTATTGATAATGTCGAGATTTTTAACCCCTACAGGCTGTACGGTTTCATAAGCATGTTCAACCCCGATGCCGTGTCTGATATCAGCCTCATAACGGGCGGTTTTCCTTCCAAATACGGTGACAGGCTTTCTGCTGTGCTTGATGTCACCAACCGTGAGGGGAATCTCAGTAAATCAATTACCGGAAGCGTTAATGCATCGGTAACCAATGCTAATGTTATTCTTGAAGGAAAGAATCCCTTCAATATACGCGGCAGCTGGCTGCTTAACTCCCGCAGAACTTATTATGACCTGATTCTTGAACCGATTGCCAGAAACAACGGACTTGTTGAAGACAACGTGGCTTTCCCGAGTTTTTACGATCTTCAGGCAAAGCTCGCTTTTGGTCCGTTTGACGGGCATAAGTTCCTCCTCACAGGCATCTATTCTGCCGACGGGGTTAATATTGTAAGCGGAAAAAACAGGCGCTCCCCCGATAGCATATCAGTTAATAATGTCACCAGAAATGATGTTGCGGCTTTCACGCATCAGTATGCGCCCAACAACAGATTTCTTTCTGAAACGACCGTTTCATGGTACAAAAATTCGGGAGATACCGGCTTTGATTCTGATGTGCTTGATCCCTCACTCAACAGGGAAGCTTTTAATGACGGCAATTTCAGAATAGACACCCTGCGTCAGTATCTTTATAATTTCAAGGTGACTTCAGATTTCAGGTTTGAAAAAACGACCATCGAAAATAAAAGCGCCCTTTTCTGGGGTAATAACCTGCTCGAGTTTGGAGGCGGGGTTGATTTCTTCACAATCACAATCAGATTTGATTTTGAAATTGATGACCAGCTCAGAGCTATTTTCTCTTCCAACCCTAATTTCAGATCAGCAGTCTCCGATCTTGCGGATGTAAAAACATACAAGAGGTATAAGGCCTTTGCTCAGAACAGGTTTTATTTCAGTGAGAATTTTTATGCGACCGCCGGGTTAAGGTTTGATAATTATGAGATCCTTAATAAATCTTACATTGCTCCCAGGCTTGCGCTGTCTTACGGACTTGATAACCTCACAACCATAAGAGCTGCATGGGGTGTTTATTACCAGTCGCCCGGATATGAAAAGCTTCGTGATCAGGGAGTGTTTTTTGATCTGACAGAGAAATACACTCGTGATCTGCAGGCTGAAAAATCAGTTCATTATGTGCTCGGGCTTGAAAGATGGCTTTCAACAGAGTGGAATCTTAGGGTTGAGGCTTATTATAAGGATTTCACAGATCTGATAGTGCCTAAAAGAGTGCAGGGAACCAAATATTATACCGAACAGATTCCCGGCAGAGACCCCCGTTATCCCTCAGGATGGACAAGGCCCGTTGCGGTATTAAGCGATTCAATAACCCAGATACCGGTTAATGATTCTTACGGTGAGTCTTACGGACTTGAATTCCTCATTGCAAAAAAGAACAGGGATGCTTCTTCAAGAATCAGCGGATGGATTTCTTATGCTCTTTCATTTTCAGACCGGGTTGAAAACAACCTGACACTCCCCTTCCGGTTTGATCAGCGTCATACGGTTAATATTGTGATTGACTATGCAATTAACGATGTCTGGAACATAGGCCTCAGGTGGCAGTACGGAAGCGGCTTCCCCAACACTTTCCCGATGGGGATAAAACCGAGGGTTATAATGGTTGATACTGACGGTGACCTTAAACCCGATGCCCCTGCAATTTCAACAAAACAGTCATTCTCACAGCCCGGGGTTCAGGAGGTTGCTTATGATATCGATTTTGGTGACGGTTCAAAATTTAACGGCCGTAAACCGGTTTATCACAGGCTTGATGTAAGGATTTCAGCACTTGCAAATTTCTGGGGGCTCCGCTGGGATTTTTACCTCGATGTCATTAATGCCTATAACAGATCAAACATAATAGGGTATGATTATTATGTGAATGATGACCTGACGCTTGGCACAGAACCCACTTCAATGCTCCCGATTATACCCACGCTGGGGGTAAGTATAAAATTCTGATTTAATGAAGAGGAGAAATCACCCTTCTTCTCTTCAATTTTTGCCTCTAAAAACTTATATTGAATTTCAGTTTCCCCAATTTAGAGTATTAATGCCCGAACCCAATATCCTGACAGTTGCCCGGCTGACGTATGAGATTAAAAATCTCCTTGAAGATTCGTTTGACGATGTGATCGTAACGGGTGAGCTCTCTAATTTTAAAGATCATTATTCAGGCCACTGGTATTTCACTCTCAAAGATGCCGATGCCCAGATATCCTGCTCAATGTGGAGTTCAAACAATAAAAAGGTATTTTTTAAGCCTCAGGATGGCATGAAGGTTATCGTGCGGGGAAAAATAACTGTTTACCCACCCAGAGGCAACTATCAGATTGATGTAAGGGAAATGAGAAATGCCGGTGTGGGCGATCTCCAGATGGCTTTTGAAGCCCTGAAACAGAAACTGATGTCCGAAGGTCTTTTTGAGCAGTCAAGGAAAAGAAAACTTCCGAAAATACCGCAGAAAATCGGGATTGTTACCAGCCGTGACGGTGCTGCTCTCCGTGATATGACCGCGGCGGCACAGAGGCGCTTTCCTCTGATAGAGATTGTGCTGGTGCCTGCCAAAGTGCAGGGCGCCGGAGCCGCAGAAACTATTGCCGAGGGCATAAGAATATTGAACCAAACAGAAGGCGTGGAGGTTATTATCATTGGCAGGGGTGGTGGCTCTCTTGAAGATTTATGGCCATTCAATGAAGAAGTTACGGCGCGGGCGGTTTATAATTCTGAAATTCCCGTTATATCGGGTGTGGGGCACGAGGTTGATTTCACCATTTCAGATTTTGTTGCTGATGTAAGAGCCGCAACTCCAACCGCAGCCATGGAACTTATAACTCCTGATCAGTCTGATATCCGCGCAGCGCTTAATGAATTTTCTGCCGGCTTAACCGGTACAATGGAAGATTATATTAAACAGCAGCGCGATGTGGCCGATTCCTTCTTAAAATCAGCGGGGGCAAGAGTGCCGGCTGACCTTATAAGGTTCAGCACCCAGAGGCTTGATTACGCTCTTTATAAGCTTAATCAAAGCATGGAGAACAACAGAAACTCCTTAAGATCAAAACTTGAACAACTCACAGCGGCAATTTCGCACGGTGATATAAACAGAACCCTCAGAAGGGGTTTTGCCATTGTACGGCAGGAAGGCAGAATAGTTAAATCCGGTGCTGCGCTTAATGCCGCCGAAGAATTTGAAATTAATTTCCATGATAAAACAATCGGGATAAAAAGTGGGAAAGAGTAAAGAAACAAAATTCCGCGATAAGATCTCAAGGCTTGAAGAGATTGCTTCATCTCTTGAAGACACAACACTTGACCTTGAAGATGCTCTTAAACTGTATGAAGAAGGCATGATTCTTGCAAAGGAATGCACTGAACAGCTAAAAGGGGCTGAGCTTAAGATAACCGAGCTCAAAAATAAATTATTAAATGATATAGCAAACTAACTCAGATTCAGGAGTATTTTACAGATGCTTGATCCAAACGTTTATAAAATTCTGTCACAGGTTAACGGCCCGGAAGACTTCCGTCATCTTGACATTAATGATCTTAAAACTCTCTGTCAGGATGTCAGGCAGTATATGGTGGATGTTATTTCCGAAATTGGCGGCCACTTTGGCGGAGGTTTGGGAACAGTTGAGCTGACTGTTGCATTACACAAGGTTTTTAACACCCCCGATGATCTTCTCGTATGGGATACCGGTCACCAGGCATACCCGCATAAAATTCTGACCGGAAGAAAAGAATTGCTCCCCACTATCAGGCAGTTTAAAGGCATTTCCGGGTTTCTGAAGCGTACAGAAAGTGAATTTGACACCTTTGGTGCCGGGCACGCCACCACTTCAATTTCGGCCGGTGTGGGTATGGCCTCTGCCGCAAGGATTCAGAAATCAGGCAAAAAAGTTGTTTCCATAATCGGTGACGGCGCCATGACGGGCGGTATGGCTTACGAGGCTATGAATAACGCCGGCTTCCTGAAATCTGACATGATTGTTGTACTTAATGATAATAATATGTCTATTGCCCCCAACGTATGGCAGGTTTCAAATTACTTCACCGGACTTATCACCCACCCTGAATACAACCGCTTTAAAGGATATGTATGGGATCTGACCGGCAAAATGGATACATTCGGCGACAGGCTCAGAAAGGCCGTTGGCAGACTTGAGCACGGCATTAAAGCTGTTATCACTCCGGGTGTGTTATTTGAGGCTCTCGGGTTCAGATATTTCGGCCCTATCAACGGTCACAATCTGCACCAGCTTATAAAAGTATTTGAACTTGCAAAAGATCTTAACGGCCCCATTCTTATTCATACAATCACTCAGAAAGGAAAGGGCTATGCCCCGGCCGAAAGTCACGAGCAGAGGCTTCACGCATCAACTCCTTTTGATAAAGTAACCGGAAAAGCATATAAAAAAGAGGGAGCGCCTCCGGCATACACAAAAATATTTGGTGATGCACTGGTTGAAATTGTCAATCAGAATGATAATGTTGTGGGCGTTACCGCGGCAATGCCCGACGGCACCGGACTAAACATACTCGCAGAAAAGAGACCTGACAAATATTTTGATGTCGGAATAGCGGAAGAGCATGGTGTTACCTTTGCTGCAGGCATGGCAACTCAGGGCATCATTCCGGTAGTTGCTATTTATTCAACTTTCCTCCAGAGGGCAATAGACCAGATAATTCATGACATTGCGCTCCAGAAGCTCCATGTTGTCTTTGTTCTCGACAGAGCCGGTCTGGTTGGCGCGGATGGCCCCACTCATCACGGCACACTTGATCTCACTTATCTCAGAATGATTCCGGGCATGGTGATCATGGCTCCCAAAGATGAAGCCGAATTAAGAGATATGCTCTTTACTGCAGTAGAACACAAAGACGGACCCGTTGCTGTAAGATACCCCAGAGGCAACGCGCTCGGCGTGAAACTTGAACCCGGTTTCAGAAAATTACCCATGGGCAAGGCAGAAGAAGTGACCGAAGGAGAGGATGTTGCGGTGCTTGCTATAGGCAACTTTGTTGACTATGCACTTAAGGCATCGGAGATGCTTCAGAAAGAAGGCATCAATCCTAAGATAGTAAACATGAGATTTATAAAACCCCTTGATACTGAACTTCTTGACAGGGTTGCGCTTACTCACAAAAAAATTGTCACTCTTGAAGAAAACACTGTAATCGGCGGATTTGGCGGAGCAGTAGCAGAATATTTCATTGATAAAGGCTATAAAAATGATATATTAAGGATAGGCTTACCCGATAAATTTGTTGATCATGGCACACAGGCTGAGCTTCACGAAATGTTAGGAATAGACCCCAAAGGCATTTATCTTAAAATCAAAAAGTTTTGCGAATCAAAAAACCCGGTTGATGAGGTGGTTTTAAATGGATAAAATTAAGGTTGGAGTTATAGGGATAGGAGGCATCTCTCAGCTGATGCACATTCCTGTTCTTGCCAAGCACAAAGAAGTTGAAATTTCAGGCATTGTTGATATCAATAAAAATATCCTCAATAACGTGTCTGAGCGTTTTTCAATCAAAAACACTTACTCAGATTACAGAGAAATGCTTGAGAAAAGTGGTTCTGATGCCGTGATGATTGCAACTCCGACCAAATTTCACCATGAAATGGCTCTTGCCAGCATTGACGCAGGCAAGCATCTTTTTATTGAGAAACCGATTGCCAGAACCCTTGAAGAAGCTAAAGAGATAGCCAAAGCCGCAGAGAAAAAAGGCGTAAAGGTTATGGTGGGTATGAATATGAGATACAGACCTGATATCATGCTCCTTAAAAGCATTATCAACTCGGGTGATCTTGGCTCCCCCTTCTATGTTAAAGCCGGGTGGCTGAGAAAACAGAGTTCAACAGGCAAATGGTTTACCAAAAAAATAGAAGCCGGCGGCGGCGTTATCTTTGATCTTGGCATTGTTCTCCTTGATCTTTCACTCTGGATGCTTGATTTTCCTGATATCCTTTCTGTTTCAACACAAAATTACTATATTAATACAAGGAATGTTGAAGATTCTTCAATAAGCTTAATTAAGGCTCAGCCTGATTCACTTGTTTATCTTGAATCTTCATGGTCTCTTCAGTCGGGTAATGATACATTCTACCTCGATATCCAGTGTGAAAAAGGCAACGCATTCCTGAATCCGCTCAGAATATCAAAAAATTTATCGGGTAATCAGATTGATCTTGCTTATTCAAAGCAGGAAAATCCGAGAAAACTTTTTGAAAAATCATATGTTAATGAAATCAACCATTTTATTGGTGCTATAAAAGGTCTTAACCCCGTTCTCTCTTCTGCTAAAGATGCAGTATCACGCATGGGTATTATTGAGGCTATGTATCTTTCGGCATCAATTAAATCTGAAATAAAATTCTGATAATAATATGTCTGCAAAAAAAGTTTTAATAGTTGAAGATGAGAAAGATATAGTTGAGTTTCTCAAATACAACCTTGAAATAGAGAAGTTTGAAGTCATAACCGCTCATGACGGAGAAGCGGGTCTTGAAATGCTTTCACACAACCCGGATATAGTTCTTCTTGATATAATGCTTCCTAAACTGAACGGATATGAAGTCTGCAGGGAAATAAGGGCAAATAAAAAGTATGAAAATCTTCCGGTGGTCTTCCTGACCGCCAAAACCTCTGAGGCTGATGAGGTTAAAGGGCTGGAGCTGGGAGCCAATGATTACATACAAAAACCGATATCCCCTAAAAAACTCATCGCCAAAATCAACACAACACTCAGAAACTCAGGCAGACTTGATCAGAACTCCCAGAAAGATTATTACAACGAGATTGGTCCCCTTAAAATTGATAAAGAAAAATATGTAATCAGGATTGATGAGACCGAGAAGGTTTTCCCCCGCAAGGAATTTGAACTTCTCTTTTTCTTGTCAAAGAATCCCGGTATCGTGTTCAGCCGTGATAACCTGCTTAAAGAGATCTGGGGAACCGAAGTTTATGTTGTAGACAGAACTGTTGATGTCCATATCAGGAAAGTGCGCGAAAAGCTCGGGCATCATGCTGATTTAATCGAAACCGTTAAAGGCGTTGGCTATAGATTTAAAGAAATCTGAATCAGTTTCAGATTATTTAAAATATTCCCTCAGGTATCTTCCTGAATTTCTGATTGCCTTCCTCACAGGGCTTTTTCTCATTATTATTGCTTCCCCCGGTCCGTTTTACATCGTGCTTTTCACTCTTCTGTTCACGGCTGCATCAGTGATATCAGTCATTCTGCTCGGCAGAAAACGCTTTAATGACATTAAGTCAATAAGGCTGGCACTCTCCAATATCAAAAACAATGAGATCATAAAATCTGAAGATATTAAACTTGCCCCGGCACTTGGCATGATCCAGGATGAACTCACGGGCATGTACACTAAAATCACAAATGATATTGTTTACCTCAAAAAACTTGAACAGGTAAGAAAAGAATTTCTCGGTAATGTATCGCATGAACTGAAAACCCCCATTTTTGCCATCACAGGCTACCTTGAAACACTGCTCAACGGCGCAATTAATGACCAGAATGTAAGTATGCACTTTCTGAATAAAGCTTTCCATCACACTGAAAACCTGAGTCATCTCCTTAATGACCTGATTGATATCTCAAGGATAGAATCAGGCGAGATGCGCATGAGCTTCAGATACTTTAACCTTAAGCAGTTTCTCACTGATCTGATTCCCGAGTTTCAGGAGCAGGCGGAGAAGAAAGGAATTGAACTGATTCTCCACCCCGTCAGAAAGGGGCTTCAGGTATTCGGTGATAAATCACGCCTCCAGCAGGTGTTTAATAATCTGATCCAGAACGCAATCAAATACACACCCGAAGGCAGGGTTGAAATAACAGTGACAGAATTTGATAACAATGTGCTTATTTCGGTTAAGGATACCGGACTTGGCATACCTGAGGAGGATATCAGCCGTGTTTTTGAGCGTTTCTACCGTGTTGATAAAGCACGCAGCAGGGAGATTGGCGGCACCGGACTCGGACTTGCAATAACAAAGCATATTCTTGAAGCGCATAACTCCAAAATTGATGTCAGAAGCGAGTATGGAAAGGGCTCAGAGTTTTTCTTCCGTCTCGCAAAATGATTGATCTGTACAAAATCACCCGGAATATTAAGATTACCCGAAATGGAGATGCTCCCTCTTTCCTTGAAGCAGAAACGGACTGCCACGGATATTTTTTCCTCAGACAGCTTCTCTCCCGCATAAAAAAAACAGAACTCACAATGAGCTATGCCCGGGGTCAGAAAACCATTTCAGGCTATGATGTTTTCACCGGTTATACCCTCAGTTCATTCAGTGAGCTTGAGGAGAAATTTCCCGGCCTTTCATCTGCTGAGCATGGTGATTATAAATACGATGTCTTTGGCGGCTTTGCATTTCCTTCACATCTGAAGAGTGACTACTGGAAAGGATTTCCCCTCAATTACTGGTTTGTGCCCTCTTTGGTACTTATTAAGGATAATGAGCATTATAAAATCAGGATTTATGCTGATGGCGGCAGGTACTCAGAAACCCTGAACCATGTTACCGCCGGTTCTGAGAATGCAGAGCCTGTTAATTTCCCTGAGAGCAATACCTGCAAGGAAGATTTCACTTCTAAAGTTGCCATGGGGATCAGGGCAATCAAAGAGGGAAAGCTTGAAAAAATTGTTCTTTCACGCTGTAAATTTAATAAGGCAGAACTGCAGAAAGACTTGCATGATATTTTATTGAGTGCAGAAGAAATTAATAACGGGACAACTCTCCTGTTTTACCGCATTAACGGTTCGGTCTTTATTTCATTCACCCCCGAAACACTTCTGCAGGGAAAAACAGGAACAGAGATGACAACCGAAGCCCTTGCAGGCTCTGTAAGAAAGACGGGTGAGCCGGTTTCACTCCTTTCACAAGCTCTTTTAAGTTCACAAAAAGATCTGAAGGAACATATTTTTGTGAGGGATCATATCAGAAACGGTATTGCTGATGTGACTGATCAGTTCAGATATGACCTCTCTCCCGGGGTCAGGGAACTGAAAAACATTATACATCTGCACACCGGTTTCAGTATAAAATCATGCAGCTTATCTGATACACTCAGAATTGCGGGCAACCTGTTCCCCACTCCCGCTGTTGGCGGCACACCTCCGGAAACAGCAATTAATGAAATAGAGCTCATTGAGCAATATGAAAGAGGATTTTTTACTGGAATAATTGGTTATTTTTGTAAGGATGCCGGATTTGATTTAAAGGTGCCGCTCAGATGCGGTATTCTTGATAATCAGGGTGCCCTGCTCTTTGCGGGCTGCGGGGTTGTTGAAGACTCAGACCCCGAATCCGAATTCCATGAGACAGAAACCAAAATGTCCTTTCTGGAGGAATTCCTCGAAAATGCGAATAAATAAAAACTATTTCATCACAAGTCATATTGCATATATTCTGAACCGCTACGGTGCGGAAGATGCAGTGATATCACCCGGCTCCCGCAATATTCCCCTTATCTCCGCACTGGTGCGCAATCCCGGTATCAGGTGCCGTTCGGTTATTGACGAACGGGCGAATGCTTTTTTTGGCCTCGGGCTCGCCAAAGCAACGGGTAAACCGGTGATAATAACCTGCACATCGGGTACTGCCGTGGCAGAGTTTTTCCCTGCAGTTATAGAAGCATTCAAAACAACCCAGCCGCTTATAATTCTCAGCGCTGACAGGCCGAATTACCTGAGATCGTCAGGAGCAAACCAGACTATTAATCAGGAAAATATTTACGGAAATTATGTTCTGAGTTTCACCGATACAGAGGTCTACTCGGTTGAATTCTCCCTTTCTTCACTTGAAAAGTTTTTTTCCGATCTGATTCTTGAAATTCATAATCCCCTCAGAATGCGCAGCGGACCCGTTCATATAAATCTGCAGTTTGAAAAGCCGCTTGAGCCTGATACATTTGATTATGAGACCGATTTTGAAGAAAATCAGGTTAAAGATTTCATTGATAACTATATAGCGTATCTGAAAGCGGAAGAGTATGATAACGGGAGATCATCTGAGCTTATAGAAACTCAGTTTTTCTTTGCGGGCATCAGTTATAAAAATTCTGATAAAGAAAAGGAGCTGATAAAATCGCTTCTTTCAAAAGAAATTGCAGTCTCTGCCGATATCGGCTCACCGGCAAGAACCATCGCCCATAATCATATCGCTGAATTCACAGAGATAATCCTTGATCATTATCCCGACCTCGCAAATGAGGTCAGCTCAGTCTGCCAGTTAAACAGTGCCCCGGTAAATATTAAAACTCTCGCACTCGTTGAAGAATCAGACACGCTGCAGCTTATAAATGACAAAGGCCAGAACCTCTCACCGCTCAAGATTCCGCACTCAATATTTGACTTCAATAACAATTTTGTTTTCAGGCTTAGTGAAAGCAGAGGGCTTGCCGGTGTGATCACAGAGGCAGATAAAGTTGTAAGAGAAACACTTTCAGATTTCCTGAATGACCCTGTAAATTCATCTGAACTCACTTTTTATCAGAAGCTGATTTCGGGTATTAGTCAGGGGGAAAGCCTGTTTACAGGGAACAGTCTGACGGTCAGGGATATAAACAAGTTTATCTCATTCAGGGGAAAGGATATCCGGGTTTATCTTAACAGAGGTGTGAGCGGCATCGACGGATTAATTGCCACATCCTCGGGCATTGCCGAGGCGGAAAAGAAACCTGTTATCCTGATTCTGGGTGACCTCTCGTTTTATTATGATCTGAATTCCCTCTATTTGTTAAAGGAAAGAAACATCCCCCTTAAAATTGTAATTGTCAATAACCGGGGCGGTGAAATATTTGAATATCTTCCGGTCAGAAATGTTGATGATATTTTTGGCGAGTATGTGCGGACAAAACCGGATTTCAACTTCAGAGCCATGACTGAGGCTTTTGGCATCCCCCATTTCGCTTTTGATTCCGATTCAGACCATGACCTTAATTCCGCGCTTGTGCATGATCAGAGCGGACCTGCAGTGTTTGAACTTAATATTCAGCGGGAAAAATCTGCTGCGGTAAGAAAAAATCTGAGAGCACTCCTCGGTGAAAAACTTGCGCCGCTGCGTCATAAACTCTGATAACTGATACGGTTTAAAAAAGTAAAATCCGGCCCGGGGCGTGACCCTGAACCGGATTTTCTTTAAATCTTATCCGGATCTATACTTTTATGATAATGTTTCTCTTATACATTATCCATAAAATTCCCAGCCAGAAAAGCACAAAGGTGATTGCAAAACCG
>JABWCA010000377.1 GCA_013359345.1 Ignavibacteriaceae bacterium | reverse complement strand
GGCAGGTTGAAACGAGAAAAGAATCCATAATCTGAAATACTGGGCCTCAATGAAAGGGATGCCAAATGACTCTATCAGTGATGGAAAAATCAGCACATCATGGTTATTATAAATCTCCGGAATAAATTTATGTGGAATTTTTCCGATATATTTTATCCTGTCAGTTCTTATAATTGATGAGGTTAATTGTTTAAGTACAATTTCATGTCCGTAAGTATCCCCGCATAATGTGAGAGAAACGTCATACCCTGCTGAAATCAGCTCTTCAAAAACAGAAATCAAGAATAACTGACGTTTATACAGATAAAAATTAGATACATATAAAAAGCGTATATGATCCGGTGTTTTATTTTTTTCTTTTCTGAACTTCAGGAAATTTGTCCATATCCCGAACGGTACAACAGACACCATATTTCGCTTCTCAGTATGTTCTTTCAGAGCAATATCAGCGGCAAATTTACTCGAAAAAAGAATCCCGTCGGAATTGTTAATGCTTCTTTTATACAATTTCCTGAGCATCAAATACCTGAAATAGTCCAGTCTCCCCCTGTACAATTTAATCACATCGTGAGAAAACGGAAGGATTGAATGAAACATTGTGATTTCTTTACCGTTTCCACGACACAAATTCATTCCGCTAAGTGTTAAAACCACATCTGTTTTCTTCTTTACAAAAAGATTAAACCATATGACCCATATAAAATGGAAGATGACAGAATCGGATCTCAAAAGTATCGGCACACGTAATTCAAGAACAGAACTCACATAATTAAGGTCACTCGCAGCATGTTTGTTTGTCCATATGATAATTCTTTCAAACTTTCCACTGTAATTCTCCAGATGGTAGAGAAACTCCTGTATATATATCAGACCGCCGCCTGAACGGAGGTTATGAGCATCAATTCCCAGTGTTTTCATTTATATATCCTGGTAATCCGGGAAAGGAGTTTTACGTGATTCATCCATAACTAGTAACATCTTAGCCAAAGCTGAGATAATTAAAGCAGCAAAAGAAATCGTGATAATTGTCCCGATTCCTCCACTGAAGCTGAAAAGCGCAATTAAGATACTGCCAGCAAAAATGACCAGTAAGGCCAGATTTATCAATCCGCTCAGTTTTTGAATCCGGGATGAAGAATATTTTAACAATACTCCGTTAAGCGGAAAATGAATACAGGAAAAAATAAAAAGTCCGGCACTAAGCATCAGGGATATTCTTGAAAATGTATATTTATTTATTGAATCGGGTAAAAGATTGAAGAAAAGTATTACAGAATTTACTACAACAAGGTAAAGAAATAATGAACTTGCATTAAAGGCTGCTATTTTAGCTACATCACGATATTCTGTTTTTTCCTTTTTTGACGTATAAATCTGCTTTTCAAAAAGGTTTCCGATATAAAACACCGGTACAAGAAGGGTCCAGGCGAATGTATAAGCATTAGCGTTAACGATTCCCAGGTAGTTGTTAACTATATATTTATCAAAGCTGAAAACAATTCCCGAAAGAGCATTAATCAGGAAAATGCTTCCTCCTGAAATGTATATTTCGCTGAGTTTATAGTTATTTTGATCGTCCCCGAAATTAACGAATTTTAATCCCGTTATCAGCGAAATACTTATAAAAGTAAAGATAGTGAACAGGGGCCAGCTTAATAAAAATGAAAGTATAATGGATATCAATCCTGTTCCAAAATAGCAGAATGACGATACAAGATACCTCTTTAAATCACCTTTGAACAGAAAAAATGTAGTGTATAATGAAAAGCTGATATTAGTAACCAAAAAGATCAGCACCTCAGCATTAAATTCTCCCGTTATAATACTGAATAAACCGAATGATAAAATGATGTTCAAAACTATAGCTGTGAAGAGAGGTTTGGGAATATATTTTTTGCGCGCCGCAACAAAATCCAAGCCGAATACTGCAATAACCGTGAGCATTGTTGCACTGTAATATAGCGAGTTGAATTCATTATATATCTCACCTGAAACTATATAAGGAAGAATAAGAAGAAAGCCTTTATTCAATGCGGATGAAACAAGGAGAATTATTAAGTTTTTTACCAAATAAGTTTAAAATAAAAAAGCAGCAACATTAATAACTGTGATCATTACTGTTGCTGCATATAAATGTATAATAATATTTTCTATTTAGATATGATCTGAGGCGCTTCTTCCCAGTTGTATTCCGGAATAAATGTCCTTATAAAATTCTTCAGATCATCGCTTTTGCCGCTCAGGGCCATATCATGAAGCTCCCCGACAAAAAGCTCCAGCTCGGCATTTATAATAGAGCTGGCATTTCTTGCAAAGAATATCTTTTCATGTCTTGTTCTTTCATAACTCTCGTCTTCAAGAAACAATTCCTCATAAAGCTTTTCACCCGGTCTGAGCCCTGTAAATTCAATCTTAACATCAAGTCCCTCTCTCAATCCGGATAACCTGATAAGATCTTTAGCCATATCAACAATTTTGATAGGTTCCCCCATATCAAGAACATAAATTTCACCGCCTGAGCTCAACACAGACGCCTGAAGCACAAGCTGAACCGCTTCAGGAATAGTCATGAAGAACCGTTTAATATCAGGAT
>JABWCA010000376.1 GCA_013359345.1 Ignavibacteriaceae bacterium | reverse complement strand
TTTGATTTTGAAAAAGTGAAAATCACCCTAAAAACTGCATTCTAAGCAATTAAACCCACTTTTTTTTAATTTTTCTAAAATGAGGTGTCAAACTCAGGAGATTTGTGTTAGTTGTGAGGGTATTTTCCGCATAACAGTCACCAGCCAGCTGGCTGGCGGTACGGGGTTATCCTCCTTGTCAGGGTACCTGAATTTTATCAGATAAATCATGAGAATCAAAGTTCAGACAGAATTTTTACTGCACTAAGGGAGGGGCTAAAACTCAAAACGGAATTTGAGGCCAAGCTCGTTGATCATCTGGCCTTTTGTGCTGGTTTCAGAGCCCGATTCTTTTCTCTCCACTCTGAAAAGGAGATTGCTGATTACCGGGATTTCAAACCGGAAGTTTGCACTTGAGAGATCCGAAAGAAAATTTGTATTGCCGCCAAATGTGTATTTTATGTCGCTGATCCTGCCGGAGAGGTTAAACTTTGTATCCGTTCCGCTGTTTCTGAATTCTATCGATTGCACAAAGTCGCCAAGGTAACTGGAGAGAAGCCCGCCGAGAAGGCTGCCTGCCAATGATGTTGCCGTGCCGGTAATTGCATTCACCTGTCCCGCGGCGCTTGATTTATCTTCCTGAGTAAGATCACTCTTGAACTTGCCCGTAAGAATGAACCAGACAGCGTCGGCCTTGTCATACTGCACAGATGCCACATCATTGCTGATATCATCCTGCCCTACATATACAGCAATATTATCTTCGGCCTTGGTAAATGAAGTCGCAAGATTTGAGAGGGCGCCCTTAAGCTTAACCTTTACCTGCACCTCTTTTTCCTGATCATTGTTATTCTGCGTGAAGATATAATATGATTTATAACGGGCTGTTACATCAAGATAAGGATCTGCTATATCGCTCTCAAATCTGATAATACCTTCGGCCTGAAAGGTTTTAAGGAATTCAAGAGTGGAGTTATCGAGGAGTTTCAGTTCACCCTGAACGTTCTGGAATCCTTTTTCCTGTTCATAAATCAGTTCTCCCTGCATTTTTGCATTCAGTTTCTGATTTGCCTCCTCCGAGAAGAAGAATACTATTGCTGCTTCATTTTCAAGTTTTACTTTCACACGGTAGTCAAAGTTCATGCTAACGGCTTTTTTCGAATCAAACTTTGATCTGTTTTTATCCAGAATGGCATCAATTTTTTCCTTATCCCGATCGGGACCGGTGCCTGGCAGCTTGACTTCTATATCCCTGTAAATATAGTTTGAGTTAACTCCCTTGTAAGTGTTTTTCAGGGGCGGGAAAACCAGGTTCCCTTCTTTCACAATAATATTTGCCGTGAGGGTTGAATATCCTTTATTGAAATTATACTCAATGGGGTTTTCGGTTGCCATATAGAGTATGCCTGAAAAAGGAAGAATGTTATTGGGCTTTGTGCTCTCAATTACTGTGAGATCGCCTGCCATGGCCAGGTTCATTTTGCTCAGTTCAAGTCCTGAGAAATTGACCGTACCCGATCCGTTGATTTTTCCCTTATGCTTCATCTCACCCAGATTTTCCAGAAGAAGCTTATCAATTGTAAGAGTGGAATCTTTAAGAGAAAGCTCAACATTTCCTCCGTATTTCAGCTTTGTGGGGGTGACCAGAAAAGATGCATCAGAAAGTCTGAGAGAACCTTCCTGAGTGATATTGGGGTAATAACCCGAAACATTCACTTCAGATTCAACCCTTCCTCTCACTTCCCTTGTGTAAGGAATCAGCACACCTAGCGAGGCTATAGAAAAACTCTCGGCAACTATGTCCACATCCACCAGCCGGTCATCAGGAATACTGTCTGTGAACGGGTAAACTGAAAGCTCAAAAGGTATTTCACCCCTTATAAACAGGAGCGAATCGGTCAGATTCTTTTTGTTATTGAAGTATTTAAAATCCGGATAGAGCGTTTTATCTGCATAATTGAGTTTGCAGTCAATGAGCCCAAGGTTACTGCCGTTATATGAAAGATTATCACCCGAAAAATTCATTCTGAATTCAGGATCAGAGAGCGTGCCTGTTGCAGTCATATTGAAATCAAGCAAACCGTCAAACTTATCGGTCAGTTGTATCTTTAGCATTTTCTCAACCACATCGGCAATTCTCAGTCCTTTCAGCTCGGCATCAAAAAGCGCAATTGAATCTTCCTTTATTGCGGCATTTGCACTTATATATGCACTGCCTCTGCCCAGATTAAAGTTGATGAGACGGAACATATCACGCGAAACCGTAATCAGAATGTTCTCATCATTGGTAACCTCAAAATCATTATACTTCACAACCGCCTCATAGATATCAAAAAAGAGACTGTCTTTATTGAAATCTGATGCCGCTGCAAGTTTCGCTTTCAGAAAATCATTCACATTGAGACTTATGCGCTCAAGGTCAAACTTGCTTTTCTGGATGCTCCCCAGCATCTGTATATCTTTAATTGTGGTTACGTTATCACCGCTGATTGTATAAATTCTTTTTGTGTCTGATGAGAGGTTCACACTGATATTCTCAAGGGAATAATTGCCGGGTTTATGAAACACTTCAAGCCCGCTCTTTGAATTGGAAACCAGGGTGAAATCTTTTCCGTC
>JABWCA010000375.1 GCA_013359345.1 Ignavibacteriaceae bacterium | reverse complement strand
AGTAAAGGGTAAAGGTCATAAGCAAGACTTTTATTAATCCTTTTCGGTTTAATATTTATAGTGTAGAATAAGTATGCTTGCCATGTGAAATCTAAATTCAGGAATGCAACAACTGGCAATTCAAAGTCTGTAAATTCAGGATCCTTTTCGTCGAAAGAAAGTAATCTGTGTTGACCATCAATTATCTCAATGGGAGCAATCTCAGGGGACCAATCTTCAGCAGTTACTTTATTTGGAAGCTGAAAATAATATGTATTCTCACTTTCAACAAGCTTAATACAATCTGACTCCTCTATTGAATAACCCTCCCGTTTATTTCCCGTCACTAAAATATTGGCAACAATTGAGGTGGGTAGCCAACCAGGCATACGATATTTTTCATTTTCATTAGAAAAACTAAGGTTGGATATTTCTGACAAAGGAAAGCCATTTTTAAGAAATCTGGCTATTTCCATAGAGCGCTCTGAGTCATGTTTCCGTTGTATATTTGTTTCAAATGCTCTTCTCTCCTTAGTAGTCCGTCTGTATATTTTAGAAAGCCTCTTTAAATAAATGGCACTTATAGAAAAAATATAGAAATGCTGATCCGGCTTTCTTCTGTATTTACCAAGCTCTTCGGAATATGGCACACTATCCCACGTATCAATCCATTGATGAACTTTAATTGCAGGTATTCTTAAATTCTCGGGCATAATTTACTCCGTTTGCAGTATTTATGTTTATTTTAAAATTGTTATCACTCGTGCTGTTTTATCAACTGTATTGATCGCTAAGCAGATGTTTGTCGCTTCACTGTTTAGTCTGAAAGTTAATTTCTTTAGAAAAACTACATTGTTAAAATAAGGAATATCAGTCATCAACCTAAATGAGTTAAATCTTCATCACAGATTATCCGGCTTAAATACAATCATTGAATCTCCCCCGGGGCGGACAATCATTCGATGATCCAATCATACAATCTCCCATGGGGCGGACAATTATACTTATATCGCTAATTCTGACAGGTTTTACAGCATAAATGTACCGACAGGAATGTCGGCGTTACATTTTTGTCACTCTGAGTCAGGGGCATGGGTAGTTTCCTGTTTCATGTGCACTTAAATAGCCCGCAAAGACAACCATAAAATCCATACAATCATACAATCTTCGCCGGGGCGGACAATCATACGGTTCATACATTCAAATTCATTCAGGCCAAGCCCATTCTTTACATTCTGAGTTCAAAGTTCGAGGTTCAAGGTTCGTTGCAATCATACAACCATACAATCAAATACATTCAGGCGAAGCCCATTCTTCTCATTCTATCTTAACTCATAACTCATAATTCATAACTCATAACTATTTGACCAGTTTCCCCCCTGAAATATTAAAAAACCGGAGGAAGAAGGCTTTGAGCTTTTCCAGAACGCTTTCCTTTTTCTTTGTGCGCTCACCTGTGGGGGTGAAGCGTGAAACAGGCGGGAGCACCCTGCTGATTGCTGTTCCCGATGACTGTATAAAGCCGTCCCTGAAGGCATTTTCAACGAATCGGTAGGTCTCTTCCTTGTTCAGGTTTTCATCCTCAATTATTTTATCAAGCTCCCTGATTTTTGCCGTGTTTACAAAATCCTTCCAGAAATCATCAACATCGGCGCTTGGGGTGAGCGACTGTATAAACTCCTCTATCAGCTCCTTTTTGTTTCTCAGCTCCAGACTTGAATCTATCGCCTTGTTAATGCTGATTAAAATTTCCTTGTCCTTTTCGTTACTGCTGTGATACTTTCTGATCAGTGCCAGAATATAATCGATGTTGATTTCAACCTGCTTGATCAGTTCCATTTCAAAAACGATGTCGTCGTTAACATTTTCCGCATCGCGCTTGTCTTTGTTCCTGAACTCATTATAGAGGTTAATGTACATGCTGTGATAATCCTGAACATCGCGCTCAGTGAGAATTTCCTCCCCTTTGAAATCATCAAAAGCCGAAAGGATATTTTTAACCTTTAAGACAGTGCCGTAAAGTTTTATAAATTCTTTCTGCTTCTCTTCCCCTTCTGTCTGACTACCAACCGGGAATTTTTCCTGCAGCTCTTCAACCAGGCCTTTGTATCCCTTAACATCATCATATCCGTTGTAATAATCTTTGTATGGTTTGAGCAGAACAATTCCCTTGGCTTCCTTATCGCCAAAGAGAGCTATGCTCCTGTTGGTGGCATCTTCCAGGTCTCTGAAGCAGACAATATTCCCGAAGGTCTTAACAGAATTCAGTATTCTGTTGGTGCGTGAATAGGCCTGCAGCAGACCGTGCAGACGCAGATTTTTATCGACCCATAGCGTATTGAGTGTCGTTGCGTCAAAACCGGTGAGGAACATATTAACCACTATCACCAGATCAAGCTCACGGTCATTAATTCTCTGCGAAACATCCTTGTAATAATTCTGGAATTTGTCTGATGAGGTATCGTAGTTTGTGCCGAACAGCTTGTTGTAATCCTGAATAGCGGCTTCCAGAAAATCCCTCGAGCTTTGATCCAGCCTGTTGGTATCCTCGGGATTCTCATCTTCTATTATTCCCTCAGCATCGGGATCATCTTCGTTAACGCCGTAACTGTAAATAG
>JABWCA010000093.1 GCA_013359345.1 Ignavibacteriaceae bacterium | reverse complement strand
ACCGATGGAGTGAGGGGGGGATCAGATATCTCCAGCAATGCCGGCTGAAGCACCTGATCAGGCTTATAATCCTGATTCACGATAATAAAACAACAGTAAATTTTTATGCGCACTCCATTAACGGCTGCAAATAATCAGTTTATCATATCTTAAGCTGCTAACATAACATTGCCGTGCCCGGCTTACTACAAGTCATTTTTACTCAGTCGGGGGATACCATCCCCCGACAGGGTTCATCCCCCGACCGGTTTCTGACAGCATTACAGCCTTACCTGCAGCAACCTTCTTCACAAATGTTTACTTTGCATATAATGATGCCGGGTCTTGCTTTCCTGCCCTTTTAAAACCAAAAAGGCGCCCTTAAAACAGTAGCGCCTTTTGATTTGCATACTTTAAGCCTGGTCAGATTCTGATCTTCTCAACTGCAGTTTTAATACGTTCAACAACCTCTTTCTGACCAATGACATCAAAGATATCAAACAGGCCGGGGCCGCCTGATACTCCGGAGACCGCAAGGCGCAGAGGATGAATCAGCTTGCCTGCCCCTATTCCCAGTGATTCTGCGGTTTCTCTCAGAACCCGCTCATAATCGTCTTTAACAGGATTCTCAAGCGCTTCGTATTTTGGAAGAATTTCATTGAGATGTGCGGGGGTTTCGGCTTTCCACCCTTTCTGAAGACCTTTTTCTTCATAAGAATCCGGCTTTCTGAAAAGATAAGGGGCATTAACGGGAATCTCCTTTATAAATGAAATTCTCTCACGCATGCAGCTCACAATTTTAAGCAGGGTTTCATCGCCGGGTATTAAATCCTTCAACTCTCCGGCAGCGAGTTCTTCTTTAAGCATACCTGCCAGCGTGGCATCATCAAGCTTTCTCAGATGCTCTGCGTTAAGCCAGTCGAGTTTCTGGATATCAAATACTGCGCCTGCTTTATTTACTCTCTCAAGCGAGAAGGCATCAACAAGCTCATTCAGGTAATAGAACTCACGGTCATCACCGGCATTCCAGCCGAGCAGTGCCACAAAGTTTACAAGCGCTTCTTTCAGATAACCTTTTTCGGCGTAAGATTCAACTGCAACATCTCCCTGCCTTTTGCTGAGTTTGGAGCGGTCTGGATTAAGCAGCAGCGGAAGGTGCGCAAATGAAGGCACTTCCCATCCGAAATAATTATACAGCAGCACATGTTTTGGTGTTGATGGCAGCCATTCCTCTCCGCGTATAACGTGGGTGATTTTCATATAATGATCATCAATCACATTGGCAAGGTGATAAGTCGGGAAGCCGTCACTTTTCAGAAGCACCTGGTCATCAACAGTTGAAGTGCTGAACTCAACTATTCCCCTTATAATATCTTTCACCACAACATTTTCATTGGGACGGATATTAAGCCTGATGACATAGGGGAAACCGTCGTTTATTTTTTCCTGAATTTCCTGTTTGCTGAGTTTAAGGCAGTGTTTGTCATAAACAGGCTGAAGCTTTTTTTCTTCCTGTTCTTTTCTGAGCAGTTCAAGCCGCTCCTTACTGCAGAAACAATAATATGCCTTACCCTCTTTTACCAGCCGATCGGCATGTTCCTTATAGATATCAAGCCTTTCAGACTGAACGTAGGGTCCGTGTTCACCGCCCGTAACAGGTCCCTCATCATAACGGAGTCCTGCCCAGTTCAGTGTTTTAATGAGATTTTCAACCGCTCCTTCAACTTTTCTGTTCTGGTCTGTATCTTCAATTCTTAATACAAAAACACCGTTATTCTTTTTTGCATACAAATAATTATAGAGAGCCGTTCTCAGCCCGCCGACATGGAGATACCCTGTAGGACTGGGCGCAAATCTGACTCGTACTTTATCACTTATCATTTACTCTGTCCGGATAAATAAATTGGTTATAGTTTTTTTGTGTAGAATTTAACCTTTTCGATAAAATCATGGCTATCGATCGGTTTGGGGATGTAGTCTGTGGCACCCGCTTCAATACACTTTTCTTTATCTCCCTTCATGGCAAACGCCGTGAGGGCTATAATGGGTGTGTCCTTATAATTAAGCATCTGCCTTATCCTCTCGGTTGCCTCAAATCCGTTCATAACCGGCATCTGCATATCCATAAGGATAAGATCATACTGCATCTTCTGAGCACTATCCACAGCTTCCTGTCCGTTTTCAACAACATTAACAAAGTTGAATCCGTTTTTCTTCAGGAGCCGGGTAACAATAATCTGGGAGTGTTTGTAGTCTTCAACAAGAAGGATTTTAGCAGCATCAGATTCCTCAGCCTTAACCATTTCAGATGGTTTGGTGGGCTCTTCATATCTGTTGACCATCTGGCTGATTGTCTGCGCCAGTTCTTCAATCTTTGTGCTGCGTTTGCTCAGGAGTTCAGAGAAAAGTCCGTCAATTTTAGCAAGGTCTTCATCAAAATTCTCTTTGCCGGTATAAATCACGATCGGGAGGTTGGCAAACTGAGCTTCTGATTTAATCGCCTTTATAAGCTCAAAACCGTTCATTCCCGGCATATCAAGATCTATGATTGCAAGGTCAAGGTCCATTCCGTTGATCCGCTCAATCACCTTTGTTGAGTCATTCTCATAAACCGGATTGAAGCCGACTGACTGTATGGCATCTTTCACAAGGTTGAGCATGTTAATATCATCATCAACGCAAAGAACATTTGAATTCTTCTTAAGCTTGTAACTTGTAAGAACCTCCACCAGATCTTTATAGCTGATCGGTTTTACAAAATACTCAACAGCTCCCATAAGGAAAGCCTTCTGCTGGTCTGCTTCAACAGAGCAGGCTATTACCGGTGTATGCTTTGTCTTATTGTTTTCTCTTATCTTCTTAAGAAGTTCAAGTCCGTTAATATCAGGGAGAATAAGGTTAGTGATAACCGCCAGATAATCACCCTGTTCAAGATCCTCAAGCGCCTTAACGCCTGAGTTGACTATCTTAGGATCATATCCCCATTTAGTGAGGTAATTGCTGAGGAGTTTTGATGTTGCGTAGTCATCCTCAATAACCAGAACCTTATTTTTGGCTTCCGGTTTGGGGAGCGCCGCTATAGTCTGTTCAATTGCCGAAACCGACTGATGTTTAACAGTGAACTTAACCTCTGTGCCCTGTATCGGGTTTGATGAAATCTCAACCGATCCCTCAAGCATCTCAACGTACCGTTTCACAATATTCATCAGGAGAGGTGAATGGCTTACTGCCTTTTTATCCTGATTAATGTAAACGCGCAGAATATTATTCAGCCTCTGCGGAGGTATTGAAAGAGACGGTGCCCTCAGGATAAACTGAAGCCCTGCCTCAGAAACAGGATTAACCTCAATTTTAACGGTGCCGTCGGTTTTTTCCGCGACAAACAGGGTGAGGATATTAACAAGAATCATCCTCAGTTTTCTTGAATCGATTGAGACCGAGTTTGCCGCACTCTGTGAAATCACAAATTCTGCGGTGAAAAGCACTGTATCGGGTTTATCGGTGAAATTTTTAATCACCTCTTCAAGCGTTGCCGTGAGATTCACATGATGCTCACCCAGCTCAACACTGCCCGAATCAATTTTTGAAAGCTCAATAAGATCGCTCACAAGCAACTGGAGCTTCTGGGCATTGTCTTTAATTGATTTTACGTATTCTGTCTGAAAATCATTAAGGTTATCATTGAGCAGCAGGGATCCGAAGCCCGAAATGCTGTTCACCGGTGTGCGCAGTTCACCCGCCAGATCAGAAATAACATCAGCAAAATTGATGCCTGATGATTTTGCGCCGGGGAATGTGCTTCTGAAATAATCAGAAAGGAAATAACTCAGAAGATTAAGATTTTCACTGTCGATTGATGTAAAGGGGGTGTTCTGCGTCAGCTTGAGCAGATACCGTTTTTCAGCTCCGTCATCAATCAGAAGGCAGATTTCATGAAGAAGGAAATTCGATGATTTAAGGTCACAGTTATCATCGCTGTAATAATGTTTGCCGGGGGTCATGGCTCCTGTCACAAGCTTGCATTTTGCGCACTTGTAACTCTGTGATTTCTCAAATGATTTTCTCGAGTTGGCTGATTTCCCCAGAACGATAAGCTTTTCATCTTCAATTCTGAAGAGAACCGATGAATAGATATCAAGTTCCTCAACGAGGAATTCACACAGGTTATCTGAAAACTCTGAAGGGAATTTCCGGCTGATTTCTTTGAGCTTGTGAAGGCCCTGCAAAAATTTAAAAAGAGTTGTGACCATGACGCTTAATTTTTGAGAGACATTTACTCAAAATAACGATTAAATGGCTTAACCCAAACGGGAAAATTAAGCCTTACACAGTTATTTATAAATATAAGGTATTTTTTTGGTACCTGTTTAACAAATATGATCTAAATCATATCAGCAAGCTGCCTGATAATGTATTCTGACCCTATGCCCTCTGCCTCAGCATTAAAATTCACTATTATTCTGTGGCGCAGTACGGGAACCAGAACAGCCTTCACATCATCAATATCAGGCGTGTATCTGCCTTCAAGAACGGCTTTGGTTTTTGCGGCGAGTATAAGATACTGTGAAGCCCTCGGGCCGGCGCCCCACCTCACATAATCTTTTATAAGTTTGTTATCGCTTCCCTTGCGGGTGGCATGCACAACCTTGGTTGCGTAATCAATAACGTTATCTGCAACGGGCACCATGCGCACAAGATTCTGGAAGGTGACAATGCTTTCTGCATCAATAACTGCCTTCGGCTTTTCGCCGGCGCGGCCGGTTGTTGATTTCACAATCTCACGTTCTTCCTCAAGAGAGGGGTAATCAAGCCAGAGATTAAACATGAAACGGTCAAGCTGTGCTTCGGGGAGCGAGTAGGTGCCTTCCTGCTCAATCGGGTTCTGAGTTGCAAGCACGAAAAACGGCTCTTCAAGCTGATAGGTCTTTCCTGCAACTGTAACTCTGTGTTCCTGCATGGCTTCAAGCAGAGCGGCCTGTGTTTTGGGGGGAGTTCTGTTAATCTCATCCGCAAGAATGATATTTGCAAAAACAGGGCCCTGAATGAATCTGAACTGTCTTCTTCCGGTTGCGGGGTCTTCATCTATTATTTCCGTTCCCGTTATATCACTCGGCATGAGATCAGGTGTAAACTGAATTCTTCCGAACTTCAGCGCAATAACTTCGGCAACGGTTTTTATAAGAAGCGTTTTTGCGAGGCCGGGCACCCCCACCAGAAGGCAATGCCCCCTGGAGAGCAGTGAGATAAGAAGCTGATCAACAACCTGTTCCTGACCAACTATGACTTTCCCGATCTCCTTTTTAATTTCTTTATAGTACCGGTTTAACTCTTTTACTAATTCAACTTCATCAGCAGGGAGCTTCAAATAGACCTCTAAAGTTTAATTTCCCAAAATACATTCTGTTTGATTTCCTCAAGCCATGTCTTCTCCATCTCATCCTGCAGATACATTACTGTCAGGTTCTTGAGCTCGTCATAATCAAGTTCGAGATCAGGCTTATGCTGCGGCACACGTTCAATAAGTTTAACGATGTGGTATCCGTAGTTATCGGCCGAGTAATCAATGCGTTTGGGAGCGCTTATTTCTCCCTGTTTAAGCTTTGAAACTGTGGCAAGCAGTTCAGGGTCAAGGCGGTCAATATAATACGTGCCGAGCACACCCCCGAAAACAGAGGTTTCTTTATCATCGCTGTAGAGTTTTGCATAATACTCAAAAGTGTTGTCTTTAAGCATTATTGAATCGCGCACGTCGCTGAGAAATGTGATCAGATCAAGGTCTGTCTGGTTATCGGCCTTCACTTTAATGAGGATATGCCTGGTATGTATTGATTCGCCTCTTTTTTCAAGGAGCTGAATTATATGAAAACCCACGGGTGATTCAACCACATCGGAGAGTTCACCCTCTTTGAGCGCGAAAGCCGCAGACTCAAACTCTGAATAGAAGATGCCGCGCTTTACAAAACCGAGATCACCGCCCGTTGATGCAGAGCCGGGATCTTCAGAAAACTTCTTTGCCAGCTCACCAAAATCTGCCCCGTTTTTGATTGAATCAAGGAGTGTTTTGGCTACTTCGTAAGCGCGCGCCTTAAGACGGTCAGACATTTTTGGGTTTTTATAAATATGTGCAATCTTCACTTTTTCAGGAATCATGCCAAGGCTGTCTTTAAAAGTGTAAAAGAAATCTTCAACCTGGCGCCTTGATGCCTCAATCTGTCCGAACTTCTTCTCACGCAGACGTTTAACCATGATCTGCTTTTCAACTTCGGGCCTGAGCTCTCTTTTGATTTTCTCCAGGGAGCGTCCGTAGAGCTTTTCAAGGTTCTCTTTTGATCCGTACTGCTGGAGCAGATACTGAACCTGATAATCAACCTGACCGTTAATCTCATTTGCGGAAACCATCACAGAATCAAGGATAGCCTGAGCATAAAACAGCTTTTCAGTGATCATCTGATCAAGAATCTGGGCTTTAAGCTCGGGTGATGAGGGGTCAATTCTCAGTTTTGCGGCTTCAATCTGAACTCTGAAATCGAGCTCACTCTGAAGAATAACTTCATTATCAACCACGGCCACAACTCTGTCAAGCACTTCCTGAGCAAACACTGAGCCGTAAAGCATTATCAGGACTAATAAAACTTTTTTCATTCTTTCACTTTTTTATTTCAATTTCATATTTGGAATATGCCTTTGCAAAAAACTCGTCAAGCACTTCGCGTTTGCGCATATTATAATAATTAAGCCCCACCTCATCTTTTATTGCACTGAAAGGGGGTATGGCTCCTTTTTCAACCTGCTGAACCATCTGGAGCAGCACATATTCATTTTCATTAACGGGAATTATGGGACTTGTCTCACCCGTGAGAAGTTCCCTGCAAACCCTGAGCAGGCTTCCTGTCTGCAATTCATATTCATAGTTAAAACTGTTGAGTGAAACACTTAATTTTTCCGGGTTTGAGTCAAATTCGGCTGCTGAAAGCTCCCACCCTTTTTCAAGCGTGGAGTAGTAAAAATTAACAGCGGTGTTAAAACTTTTAAACGAGGCGAGATTAAGCACAAAACCTCTTTGCTTCAGCCTGAAAACCTCACCGTTTTCCCGGTAATATTTCTGAAGATCCTCATCAGTTATATTCATCTCCCCTTCAGAAGTGAGCTGCTTTACAAACAGTATTGAAGCAATTTCCTTTTCGGCTTTTCTCAGCAGTCTTTTATATTCTTCTTTATTGTTCAGTCCCTTTTTTTCTGCCTCAAGAAAGAGTATTTCCTTATCTATCCAGTTGCGGATATACTCATCTCTCACCGTCTTGCTGATCTTAAGCGTATCCAGTTCGGTCTGAAAGTCCTTTTCATACAGGTAGGAGTTTTCCACTCTGGCAACATATTTCCCTGTGGGCTGCTCTTCAGAACAGCCCGCCAGGAACAATACCGGTACTAATATAAAACCTTTATTTAGTATCGGTTTTATATGCATATTTAAGATTTTCGTAAAAATATTCCGGTTTATATTTATTGATCAGATATCCGGCATACTCATCTTCAAGCCTTTTTGTTTCCTGATCCTGGTAACTGCCCATCACATCAGGTTTTGCTTCTTCAAAGGTTTTGATTCTTGAAGGATCTTTTTTAACCAGCATTACAATGCACTGCCCCTGTTCATCTTTAAAGGGTGCAGAGTAATCACCTTCTTTTGAGAGTGAGTAAGCCACTTTTGCGGGGTTTGATGAAGAAACTTCAACCAGGCCTGTTTTACCAGATTTGCTTCTCTGTCCCTGTCTTTCGGTATATTTAAGTGCGAGGGTATCAAACGGAACGCCGGCTTTAAGCTGTTCATAATACACATTTATCAGAGAATCTGACTTTGAGTAAATTTCCATGTACTGAACTCTGTCATTCCATCTGTAATTGTCTTTTGTCTTTTCATAATGTGCCAGAAGAGTGAGGCTGTCGGGTTTAATCTTGTTCCAGATTTCCTCTTCAAGAAGTCTGAAAATAAAGACGCCGTTTTTATAATCATTCATGAGTCCGGCAAATTCCTCATTTCTCTGATCGAGATAAAGAGCGTCAACTTCAAGAATCAGCTCAGAAGCAAGCCTGTTAACGCCTTCTTCAATGAGAGCTTTATTGATGGGTCTCTGGAGAAATTCATATCTCTTTGAGAGGAAATTCATAAGCGAATCAACCGTGATCTGCTCTGTAGTTGAAACCGTGAAAAGAACCTTATCCTTTATCTGATCACGCCAGTCCATTTTCATGTAGTGGGCGTTAATAGTCACAGTATCCGCGCAGAGTGAAGCAAGTTCATTTTCAACCGCGGGATCAATAGCATAGCCATATTTTGCGAGCAGATTTTTCTGGAGAGCTGCATATTCATTGGGATATCTGAGCTGTCTGTAGAGTCTCTTGAGATTTTCTTTCTCCTCATCAAATGAGGGCATCGGTTTAATATCGGTGACTTTGATCAGGTGATAGCCGTAAACTGTCTGAACGATATCAGAAACCTCTCCTTTTTTGAGGTTAAAAGCCGCCTCGTCAAAAGGTTTTTCCATATATCTTCTTTCAAAGAAGTTGAGATCGCCGCCCTGGTCTCTTGTCCCGAAATCTTCGGAATACTGACGTGCAAGCTCCTCAAAGCTTTTGCCTTCTTTGAGCATTTTCTGAATTTCTTTGATCTTTGCGAGAGCAGCTGCAGTATCCTGGTTACCGTCTTCGGTGGTGTAATCAATCAGAATATGGCTTGCGCGCACCTGCGGAACTCTGTCTCTTATTTCGGTGACTTTAATGATGTGGTATCCGAACCTTGTCGTGACAATCTCGGGATAAACATCACCGGCTTTTGTTTTTACAACTGCATCTTCAAATTCAGGGATAACCATTCCGCTGGTGAAATAATAAATATCTCCGCCCGTCAGTTTGCTGTACTCATCCTGTGAATAAGCAGCCACAAATTCTTCAAACGCTCTTCCTGATTTAATGCTGTCAAGAATTGACTGGGCCAGCTTTTTAGGTGCCGGTGAATCAGCAGAATCAGGTCTTATCATTATGTGAGAAACTCTGAATTCTTTTTTGCGTCTCTCATACATATCCCGTATGGCGGGGTCTATCATTTCTTTTTCAATTATATAGGAGGCGCCAACTTTTCTCTTGTAATCAACCAGTTCTTTTTTCACTTCGGGCAGTTCAGCATACCCCTTGCTGTCGGCCTCGCCGAGCCTCATTTTGAATGTGACAAAGAGATCGAGGAATCTTGAATACTGTGAGATACTATCAGTTTTTGCCTTTTCAGCGCTTCCGGCATTTTTGGTGTAAGCCTTTTCAAATTCAGCCATTTTGATTTCTTTATCGCCGTACTTTGCCACGACAATCTCAGATTGGGGTGTTGAGCATGATACAACAAGAAAGGCAGCAAAAATGGTAAATAAAACTGCCGGTTTTTTAATAAACATAATTTAACCTCTATATATTTGATGAAGGATAATCAGACGGTTTGTGATTCTGGTTTTTGACGTGTCTTTTTTTACCTTTATCACTAAAAAATAATTCAGACCCGTAATTTCCTAAACTAAACGCTTAAAATCAAGTAAGTTAGACGGATATAAGCTGATCAGGTTCTTTTGTTTCAATATAATGCAGATTTAATTGTGCATGGTTCACTTTTGTGAGAGAATTTATGCGCCCCCGGCATCCTTTATTCAGAACACCGGCTGGGCAGGGGGTGCTTATCAAACCGTTTTTCAGAGCGGACGCATCTGTGATTATTTCTGATCTGTGCCCGGCTCTCTGAGCATCCTCTCAAGATCATTGTGATCTGAGAGAAGGTATTTTGCGGCAGCGGGTATTCTGTTAAAGAGCTCCTGCTGTTTCCCTTTCAGTTCTGATTTATATTTACACTCAATCAAAATTCCGTTTTCAGTCATAAAGTCGATTTCATAGTCGCCCTCTGTAATGTAGCCGGGGTTCAGATACTTTATCCGGTTATATACATAATTTTCAAACAGACTGCCTTTATCTCTGAAACCCGTAAAATGATTTCTGATGCCAAGATCAGAGCTGTATATTTTTTTCTGCGAAAGAATCACTTCATTTGTTTTACCTGATTTAGACAAGGTGCTAAGCAGATAACTGTTTTCAAAATAATCCAGATACCTCCTGGCAGTATCAGGTGATATTTTAAGAATATTGGCAATTTTGTTCAGACTTACTGCCTTTCCGGCTCTTTCCATAAATAATAAAAAACACTCTTTCAGCACGGGCACAGTTCTGACATTATGCTGAGCAGCAATGTCTTTCATGATGATATCATCTACCAACTCTTTCAGATAATCGTGATCACCTGAGATAACAAATTCTGGAATTCCTCCGGCTAACATATAATTTTCAAAGTATTTCTCATACAGATGGGAATCAGAAACAGGGAGGTCACTTAGCCCCCTGAATATCAGATACTCCTCAAAATTGAGAGGCTGAACTTCAATCAGTTTATTCCTTCCGGTAAGATAGGGTTTACCACTCCGCAGAAGTGAAGCACTTGAAGCTGAGACAAAGATCTTTACATTCTCTTTATCGGTAAGATTTTTGAGCTGTATTTCGTAATCAGGAACATATGTTATCTCGTCAAAAAAAAGCCATATCTTTTCACTGAAACTTATACCGTGAATTTTTCTAAATTCATCTGTTATTTCTGAGATTGATTTATTAATCAGAGTATAGTCATCAACTGAAACATAAAAGATGCGTGCGGGATCGATCCCCTTCTTATAAATCATATCATCTATCAGCAATTTCATCAGAGTTGATTTACCCGCTCTCCTGATTCCGGAGATAAATATAATACTCTTATTTTCAAGATTTGTCTCAAGTTTTTCGAGCATCGCTGCACGACTGTATACATTGGTTAATTTCCATCCGGAATCCCACCAGGGATTATATCTATAAAGTAATTGTTTCATAATTTTAGCTATTTTTGCATGTAATATACGATGCTATCGTATAATTATCAAGTTTTTATACGATGCTATCGTATAATATGCCCTGTTTTTATACGATGCTATCGTACAAAACTGAATATAATTCCAGAAAAAGAGGTTGTCTTTAAGAAGAGCTTTCTTCCTTTTGCCTGATGATTAAAGAGAAGAGCAAAGGAATTAAGAAGAACAGAGGGTACCGTTCCCTGAAGAGATAAATATCCTCCTGCGTGTACACCATGAACCTATAGACTGACTGAACAATCAGGACAATTACAACACCTATTGAAATTGTCTCAAGGTATAATTCAAAAGAAACCATTTCTCTTCTGACAAACAGGTATATCAACAGGAAAAGAGAAATTATAATTACAGTAAGATTATTCTCAGAGTATAAAAACCCCTGTACATGCATCGGAAGAAAATCTCCAGGCGAAAAAAGGTAAGCAGATAATGTCAGAAGCACTGAAAAAACTGACGATAGAATAAGCAGGTTCTTTGATTCGGGTAACCTTTTATAGCTGAACAGAATTGGCAGCAGGTATATGAAAAAGACAGGTCGGGATGTTAATGATAGTCCGAACAGAAAAACACAGATCACTTTTTTCAATAGAGAGGATTCGTCTTTAAGTCCATAAACTAAACCGAAACATAAAAGCACATAGATAGAATTTGCAATTAAATCTCCCTCAAAAATCCATTCATGTAAAAATACAGGCGTTGTCGTCAATAAAAGGAGATATAAAGCTCCCTTCTTAACACCGGCAATATTTAATGTAAAAATAAAGAGAAGCAGCAGGAATGTGCAATTCATTACCAGAACCCCTCCGGTGAAATAGAAAGGAAGAAAGATTATTACCGCTCCGGGCAGCGGTGTAATAGGGTTTCCCGCCTGAGTTTTTTCTGCATAAATAAAATCCCCTCTTAAAAGATTTCCTGCACTTATCTCAAGTGCTTCATCACGGTCAACCTTCTTATCATATTCCGGGAATTGGCTGTTAAATCCAAAATAGCTTGCCAGAAGTATTAAAAACAAAATTGGAAGAACAAACCGCAGGGCTGAGGAGTCTGAAATCCGGTTAATCAGATGACCAGCTGAGATATTTTTGGCTAAAAGAAATAAAAAAATAAGGGGGTAAAGGTAGAATGGTGTATATTTATAAATCAATCCTATTGAGGCAAAATACTCTGCAAAACTGACAATCAGATAAAACTGAAATTGTGTCAGTTTTGCAGAGTCTGAAAAAAGTTTCTTAAACGGACTCAAATGTTATTTCAGAAGAGTGATTTTCAACATCTTATTTTCTGTTAAATTACTGAGCCTCACCAGATAAACACCGGAAGAAAGCCCCTGAGCGTTAAAATTATACTCATAAACACCGGCAGAAAAAGTCTGATTTGCCAGTACAGCAATTAACTCACCTGATGTGTTATAAACTTCAAGCTTAAGATCAGCAGTTACACCAACTTCAAACCTGATCCTGGTTGACGGGTTGAAAGGATTAGGATAATTTCCTTTAAGGCTGAATGTTTTCAGTTCAGCAGGGTTTTCATCTTTGTTTGAAGACGGGGTGTTATTGATTGCATCAAGCAGTTTTATAATACCCCAGCCGTACTCTCTGTTTGGCGAGTTAGAGTTTGTGGCATTGGCTTTAAGAGCATCACGAAGCTGAATTGGTGTGAGATGCGGTCTTGCCTGGAGCAGGAGTGCGCCTGCACCTGCAGCAATGGGGCAGCTCAAAGATGTACCACTGGTATAGGTGTATGATGAATTGCTTGACGGACTTGCTGAAATCACAGAGCTTCCGCGTGCCATAAGATCTGGTTTTGTTCTGCCGTCAACAGTATTACCCACGCTGCTGAACCCGGAACGCAATCCATCGATTGTCACAGATCCGATGGTTATAACGCTGTCGCCGTCAGCAGGAGCGGCAATGGTGTTATGATCTGAATTAAATCCGTAATTACCGGCAGAGTTAAAAACTGCAATTCCTTTTGAAACGGCAAGATCAGCACCCCTGGTGATCCTTGGGGTGTTGCCATCCATATCCTGCCATGTGTATGACACATAAGGAGGATCAAAATCAAGATATACCAGTGAGGTGGAGGTTATATCGGCACCAAGGCTGTCGGCCCATTCTGCTGCAGCAATCCAGTTATCTTCCTCAAGGGGTGTTTCCGAATCGGTGTTCTCAGTTTTGGCAAGCAGGTAAGTTGATCTGTAAGCCGGACCCACGAGAATACCCTGCTTGTATGAACCGATTGCAGAGAGGGTGTATGTGCCGTGAGTACCGTTACCCATGCCGCCATCACCAACATCGGGGTCATTGTTCACAAAATCCCAGGTATGAGCAACATTCATACTGTCAAAAACTTCATGGCTGAGCTTGTTGAAGCCTGCATCCATCATTGCTATGGTTATCCCCTGCCCTGCATATCCGAGATCATGAACGGCGGGTATCTGACTTATTTCAAGCTGTGCCAGCGATTCTCCGTAATTCAGATTGTACTGCGGAACGGGGTTCCCGGTGTTACCGCTTTTACTAAGCTCAGGCAGCGGTTCTTCAAATGACTTCGGTTTATCAGACTTCATTTTTGCAATGAGGTCTATCTTTTTAACAAAAGACAATGATGTGAACCTGCTGAGATCTGACACTTTAATCGAGGCGCTCACGGCGTTAAGCCATTTTGATTTTTTTCTGATAACAGCACCCTTCTCCTCAAGAGCCGAAACGTAACTGTCATTAAGCGGGAGATCGGTATAATTTATGGCTATACCGTATTTCTTTCTCCTCTCAATTGATTTCTGAGTCAGATAAAGATCAGGATTTGCCATCAGATAAGCGGTTTCATTTCCCTTATCTGTTAAATCTATCCATACATCCAGGCTCTGAGCTCCTGAATTCACAGCGTTAATTACTTTTGCTGATAGTTTTGTCATATCCGACTGTGCGGAAATCTGAACCGCACTGATTAAAACCACAAACAGTAATACTTTCTTTATCATTTAACTGACCTTGCTTAAATTTATTTTGCCCGCGTTCCTTCGGGAATACTCTGATCTATCTCCACAATTTTAAGATT
>JABWCA010000374.1 GCA_013359345.1 Ignavibacteriaceae bacterium | reverse complement strand
GGTACAGTGCGATAGTCTGAGCGTCAGCCTTTTTTTTGGGAAAAAAACGGTTCGCCCGTTCCAGATCTTTCTTTCCGAGATTGAATCTTTCAATCACCCTCGGTACGAAAAACTCGCCTTGTTCGGCATCACGGCTGTCGACGTACTCGATCCTTCCCAACTGATCGAGCCAGCTCGCGAATCCGATCGACCTGAAAGTCGGAATCAGTGTTGTGCCTTCAACGACATTTGGCTCGCCGTTTAACCATTCCCCAACAGCCTCGGCGTTGCTGATGACAGCTGAGATCAGTACCTTTTGAGCTCCTTCGGGAATCATGGATCGCAGCGATGTAAGAAGCAACTCGTATGTAATGCCTCGGGTGCCGCTATCGAACTGGTGTCCTTCATCAAAAACCAGCAGGCCAACTTGGGAAGCCAACTCCGGAGCGTGCCTAAGGACGTAAAGCAGCTTCTCGGGGGTTACCACCAGAATCTGTTGGTGCCCCAGGAGTTCGGCAATCTCGAAGTCGGTCTGCAGGACATCAGATAATTCATCTACATTAGTGGATTCGTTGTGGAATGCCTCGATGAGGCTGTTCTTGATCTCATGGCACAGCGCCCGAAACGGGGCGATGATGATGGCCAGTGATACGCGATCGGCCAGAAACGCGCTGCGAAGGATCAGTTCAGTTGCCTTCGTTTTGCCAGCGCTGGTGGGCATTTGAACGATGGCAGACTTGCCTTTTAGAACATCCGCCTTACCCAAAAGGTGTTGGGCAGGCCAGAGTTCCTTGATGAAGGAATTCTTTTGCAGTATATGGAGCCACGTGTCACGAGGCAGCCCGGAATATAACGGTAAAGCCTTCCAGGCGGAATTCTTCAGCTTTTTCCTCAGAACGGCCGCGATCACATCACCAAACAGAAGCTGCCTGGGAGTGCCGGACTCATAGACGGCGGCCCTCAGCTTCGTGGCCAAATCAAGAAGGCTATCTTCACCATCTCCATCCATGAAAAACTGAACAATCAATTTTGAAATTCCGTCAACTAATCCGCCGAATACTCCCTTTCTTCCATCGAAATCAGTTCTCAGATCGGCCTTCAATAACCAGAGCAACAGGTCTTCCAAACCATCGCCATCCAGATCCGGGCAGGCCCCATCGATGCGCTTCGCCAATACCGAAGCACTTCCGGGTAGATCGCACAAGTAATAGGAGGCAGAGCCCAGAAGCACGAGGTATGGTTCAAGTGTCTCGTTTAGCTTTGACTGGAGATAAGAGTCGAAAAAACGAGCGGAAAATAGCAGATTGGTTTTCAGCTCTAAGAGGGAATCGGAATCTGGCTCCTCCCGGTTAATGGCTGCAGCGAGGTCACCCAGCAGGCCAATCGAGATGGTGAAGAGCTTATTTGGATGTAGTGATAAATCTATCTCCTGATATTCTTCAGGTATATGGTACTCAATCATCTTAGCTTTTGATCGAGTAACACCCAAAAGACGATTGGATTTTTTATCAGGCCTCATCAGCAGCCCTCCTGTAGAGCTCGTGGACAAGGTTCATCATGCCGGGTCCCTTGATAACCAAGAGGACAAGGCTATCGCGATTAGGATGAGGAAAGACCTTCGTGGATTTCGTTGACTTGGGGATATTTTGGCAGTCTGCCGAAGCCAATTCAGCGGCGTCGAAACACTCATCAGAAATGATTGCCGCTGCTCCGTAGGTCTCATTATAAGGCATATCTACCGGGCTTTGAAATCTTTCGATTTTTTGAGCTTGTTCGATTTCCTTTTTTTCGAAGAGCTTTTGCTTGATGAAGTTCAGCGATTCATCGATTCGAATGTGATCCTTGGCAGAATCGTTGATGGCATCCTGCAGGCGGTTGATTTTAGAGGCGGAGAATTTTGTCTTGGATTCAAAGACAAACAACACGTCCTTGGTGGAGGCTGCGCCGTCTATATTATTGAATCGGAATCCAATTACATCGCTTCCTTTGGGCGATTCATCCCGAACAACCTTCGATGACCACCGAACTCTGGGTACCCAATATTCGAGAAGCCATTGAAGATAATCGGAAACTAAAATTTCTCCAAAATCTCCTGCTCGGATACAGTTAAATAATCTGAGCGTGAACGTTTCCCACGGAGAAAATCAATGTCGGTATCCAGACAATAGTGATTCCTAAAGTGTTTCGCCCAGGCAGATAGTACTTTATTATCTTGCTCATGTCGGAACTCCCAGACTTGGATGTCTTTACCATCTGCGGTTTTCAACAGTTCACCGGTATTAATCAGCCATTTTGTATGTGCCGATGTCCAAGGCATTTCAAGCTCCTGACGATTGAATTATGGTAAATAGGTGTCATTAAAGCTCTGTATGATAAAGGAAGGAAAGATGATACCCACCAGCATGCCTGCTGTTTTTCCCCTAAATAGCCAACTAGTATTCTTGTTTCACAAGTCACTTGTATTGATTCTGTCTTCATTTAATCCCCTTGATAGCTCTTACATATTCATTTTTGAGGCGTTTTTATAGAGCTTTCTAAGCCAGTTTACGCTCATAAGTTAATCCTATCCTTTTTTAAACCCACAGGTGTCCCATTCGATGAGCGGAACTCTTGTGCGATGGTTTACACTTTCAGGAGGTATATTAACAGCTCCTTTAGTTTTTGATTATTTTTTCCTCGGATAACCAGCAATTATCTATTTCTGAAGTGTCTCATTCTCACCCAAGTGGTTATTGTGGGCAGCCACACCCCCACTTGAAGCAGTTTTTAAATGCTGCAAACAATATACTCCATCTTCAATTTAAGTAGAAATATAATCACATGCCAACAATAAGTCAAATATTCTTAGCCAATTTAAACTTTTTAGTTTTGTAGTGCCGTTAAAAGCCCTTATGCGATCCTTTCCGCCTTCACGCACCAAAGGCGATTGCACAACAAAAAGTGGCTGATGAAGTCGTCTTGGTCAACCACCACCTTTTCTTTACGATTGACAATGCAGCAATGTGTGTTTAAAGGCACATGATTTTCCAGAGATACTTCACCGTTGACTGAAGTCAACGGCAATAGATAAAACAATAATCAAAGCGGTCTTAAATCATTTTATTATAATGTCTTACCGCTGAATTCATATCTCTTGCCGTCGGTTTTAACCGACGGATAATAAAAGATAAACAAGAATCAACAACTCAAACTTCAATCTCACCCTTTAAATATGTCACACATTTACCTGAAATATAAACTCTCTCCCCTTCAATCCTGCAGATAAGATGACCCCGCCTTTCAGAAAGCTGGATTGCCGTCATCTCAGTTTTATTCAGCACCGAAGCCCAGTAGGGTGTAAGGGTTGTATGCGCCGAACCGGTGACGGGGTCTTCATTCACTCCTGCTGCGGGAGCAAAAAAGCGGGATACGAAGTCGCTTTCATTCCCCGGGGCGGTACAGATCACCCCCCTGCATTCAACTGCAGCAAGCCTGCCGATATCAGGTTTAAGGCTCAGAATATCTGACTGATTTTCAAAGACGAGAAGATAATCAGTTCGGCCTTTATAAATTCTGAGGGGCTCCTTCCCGATGGCTTCAAACAGACCGGGAGGAGGAGCTGCTTCTGAAGAAAAGTCAGCCGGGAAATTAAGCGTCAGCATTTCTCCTTTCCTCTGCACACTCAGGAGTCCGCTTTTTGAGGTGAACCTGATAAGATCACCCGAATAATTTCTTTCTGTGAAGAGAATATGTGCCGAGGCAAGGGTTGCGTGGCCGCAGAGGGCAACCTCCACTTTCGGGGTGAACCATCTTATATTCAGCCCTTCTTCCACAGGAGTAATAAATGCGGTTTCCGAGAGATTGTTTTCGGCAGCTATCTTCTGCATCAGTTCTTCAGAAAGCGGCGCATCCAGAGGACAAACGGCCGCCGGATTACCGCCGAATAAATTTCCCGTGAATGCATCTGCAATGTATATTGGTATTTTCATCTTTTTTCCTTTAAATTACATCTGAAAATTAATAAATCATCCTAAAAAAATGTCCATACTTTCTCCCGAAGATCATCTTGCAATTTTCGTAACCAAAGAGATTACTCTCAGAAGGGTTGATCTCCCTGATGCTCCTGCTTTATTCTCAATCATCGATTCTCAGCGTGAGTATCTTGGCAAGTGGCTGCCGTTTGTAAGTCTTACCTCCGATGTCAGGCAAACAGAAAACTATATCGGCTATGTGAATATATTTCCGCCGGAAACCAGAGAAGATGTTCTCACAATCTCTTTTGAGGGCGTGATATGCGGACTGATCACCCTGAAATCAAAAGACAACTTTAACAGGAAATGCGAGATAGGATACTGGCTTTCACAGGATTATCAGAAAAAAGGGATCATGACCCTCTCAGCGGCCGCTCTCTGCAAATATGCATTCACTGAATTATACATGAACAGGATCACCATAAGATGTGCAGCCGGCAACATTCCGAGCAAAAAGATTCCGAAACGCCTCGGCTTCAGATTTGAGGGATTTGAACGTGACGGAGAACTCCTTGCCGACGGAAATTTCACCGATCTTGAAGTTTACAGTCTGCTTAAGAGGGAGTGGGAATCATCATTTACTCAGAACTCAAAGCAATGAAAAACCGCCTCCTGCATTAACAACCCGACCCTTTAATCCTTACTCTTTTCAACTGTTTCAGCCCTGTGCCGGTGTGCATTCAGATGCCTTTGCAAACAACTTAAC
>JABWCA010000373.1 GCA_013359345.1 Ignavibacteriaceae bacterium | reverse complement strand
CTTCCATTCAACATCTTTTCCTTCAAAACTGAGCAGTTTATTCCGGTAATACTCATACTGCTTTTTACGCGCCTCAAGCTCCGCCTCAAGCTCCGCCTCAAGCTGAGTGAAATTATCAAGTATTTTTACTATCTCTTCCTGTATTTCAAGCGGGGGGATGGGGATGGAGGTATCCATTAAAAAACTATAATGCCTGGTATATCCACCTGTTTTAAGGTAGTAACTTTCAAGAGCATAATAAAAATATCTTGTATCAAGAAATTGCCTGGTTGTTCGTAGTATCTTTATTCCATCAGCACCTTGTATAAATGGAAAATCTGCAAACTTAAAATTCTCTGTATGGTCACCAAAGATTACATATAAACCCTTTGGAACTAATGAAGAATCATCATCTGAGAAACCCACTATATAATTCTGTCCTTGGTCAATTATAGGATATTTACCACTTAATTTATAGTTTTCCTTTTTCAACTTTACCGGGGCTTTGACATTTATAATAATCTGTTTATCAATAAGAGTTTTTAATTTAATATACTCCACCCCATCAGGACACAATTCCTGAATCAGCTCACTAATTCTGCTCATTAATCACTCCCCTCCAGATCGGCAACTATCTCATCTATTGCTGCCCTCAGGTGGTTTTGTTTTATGACAATTTCGGCAATGTGGGCATTAAGGCGTTCAATGTCAACCTCCTCGCTGTTGTTTTCCTGCTCAATATAGCTGCTGACGGCAATGTTGTAATCGTTTTCTGCAATCAGATTATTCGGAACCACCCTTGAGAAATGATCCTCTTCGGTTCTGTTAATAAATGCGTTCAGAATCCTGAGCCTGTTTTCGTCGGTGAGTTTGTTTTTGTTTCTAATACGCACAAACTCTTTTGATGCATCAATGAAAAGTGTGGCATTATCTTTTTTACTTTTCTTTAGAACAATTATGCACGTTGCTATAGTTGGTCCGAAAAAGAGATCGGGCGGGAGCTGTATGACGGTATCTATGTAATTGTTATCAACCAGATACTTACGGATTTTCTGCTCTGCCCCTCCCCTGTAAAGTACACCCGGGAATTCAACTATTGCGGCAGTGCCCGCTGTTGAAAGCCAGGAAAGAATGTGCATTGTAAATGCGAGATCTGCCTTGCTTTTAGGGGCAAGCACTCCTGCCGGAGAGAAACGGGGATCATTTATAAAGAGCGGGTTTGAATCTCCCTCCCACTTGATTGAGTAAGGGGGATTCGAAACTATTGCATCAAAAGGCTGATCATCCCAGTGTTTCGGGGCGGTGAGAGTATCGCCGTGGGCAATGTCAAACTTTTCATAATTGATATCGTGCAGAAACATGTTTATACGGCAGAGGTTGTAAGTGGTGAGGTTTATCTCCTGACCGTAAAATCCCTGCGTCACATTTTCTTTACCGAGTACCTTCGCAAATTTTAGCAGCAGTGAACCTGATCCGCATGCGGGATCATAAACTTTATTAACCCGTGTTTTACCCGCAACGGTGATTTCGGCAAGCAACTGAGAAACTTCCTGCGGAGTGAAAAACTCACCCCCCGATTTGCCTGCATTGCTTGCATACATTGACATCAGAAATTCATAGGCATCGCCGAATGTGTCGTTTCTGCTGTCCTGATAGCTTGCAAGTTTCAGGTCACCAATGGCTTCAAGTATCTTGACAAGAAGATCATTCCTTTTTGCAACCGTGGCACCGAGTTTATTGCTGTTAACGTCGATATCGTCAAACAGGCCTCTCAGATCATCTTCACTCTCGGTGCCTCTGGCAGAGCTTTCAATGTTTTTAAATATGCGGCTTAAGGTTTCATTGAGGTTAGGGTCATTTTTAGCATTTTTGCGGACGTTCGCGAAAAGTTCGGATGGAAGTATAAAAAACCCCTTTTCTCTTACAGTCTCCTCCCTCCCAAGTTCGGCATCCTTATCACTCAGATCTGCATAGCTGAATGAATTGTTACCGGTTTTGAGCTCCTCCTGATTAATATATGTGGTTAAATTCTCCGAGATGAATCTGTAAAACAGCATCCCCAGAACATACGACTTAAAATCCCACCCGTCAACGCTGCCCCTGAGGTCATTTGCAATCTGCCAGATAGTTTTGTGAAGTTCGTCTCTCTCCTGTTCCTTTGTCATATTAAAGCCCTTGATAAATTTAAATAATCCGGTAAAACTGTAAATTATTCAAAATACCGCAAATTTCAAAGCAGGAGAGGGGGCTTTATTTTGAAGCAGGAAAAATTTTCCTGTCTGTCCGGGGAACCATTTTTAAGGGCTGTTTTGGGGTGAATTGCAGATTTTTTTTCATTGGCTGAAGCCGAAGGAAAGAGTGGACCGGCAATGGGGATTTTGTGCAGGTGTGTAAATGTATCCGGCAGATTTTTCTGGATCAGTACATTTATGCTGAAAAAGGGTGATAGAATTAACTGCAACCCGTTTTTTTATATCCAACCCCGCCGGGGTTGAGGTTTTTCCGGGTAATCTTTTTCTACAGATATTCAACCCGTCCCGGGTTGGTCATGAACCTGGTCTTCAAATGGTATTGATGTCCCAATCCACTTTCTGCAGATATTCAACCCGTCCCGGGTCGATCCCCATTTTTTCCCGGCGGCATCTGTCAG
>JABWCA010000372.1 GCA_013359345.1 Ignavibacteriaceae bacterium | reverse complement strand
TGAAAAAATTCCTGAACACCGGTAACAAAACAATACTTTACTCTTTCATCCTCATAGTTTTTTTAATTCAGGGATGCGGAAGTGAGTATGTAAAATCACCGGTTGATGATCTGATCTCAAAACTGGATAAGGTTCCGAAATTCACCATAATACTGAATGATATGGATGCAGAAGGAACATTTTTCAAGACATATAAACATCAGTATAAAATTCTTAAGCAGTATGATTCCATTCCTCAGGAGGAAATAACTCCGTGGACAGAGGTAAGCGAAGATTTTTTCTGGAAGCATGAAAATGACCTTGGCATGGAAATAGCCGCAAAGGGCGAAGACGGTAAAATAGTGAAAGGCGTTGCTCCGGCAGGATTTTCAAACTATGTTGGCAATCCGAAATATGGCCACTGGGTGAACGGCGCGGGCGGAACTTCTGTCTGGGAATTCTTCGGATACTACGCATTTATGAACACTATTTTCAATATGGGTTCTTACCGGGTGGGCAGAGGCTGGTATGATGATTACAACAACAATTACCGCTACCGCAAGCCGTATTACGGACCCATGGATGGCGGTGTATCAAAATACGGAACATACAGCAAAACTACTTATGACACAAAACCTCCCACTTTTCTGGATAAAGTTGCTAAAATAAAGCAGAAGGGGAGCAGTTTTAAGGACAGAGTGGCAAAGAAAGTGACACGTTCGGGAGATAAAAACAACTATAATTTCAGATCCCGCGGCGGCGGTTTCGGTAAATAGGAGAGGAAGTTAAATATGCTGCTTGATGATATCCTGACTTTTTGCGGATACTTTATAACTTTCCTCATCCTTGTTGGCGAAGGAAAGATAATTTTTGGTCTCTTTAACAGAAAGATCAATATTAACTCTGAGCTTGTTGATAAAGATAACACCGCTTTCATTATATCATATGCCGGTTACTTTGCAGGCCTTGTGATAACCATTGCAGGTGTTTTCATGGGACCCTCAGCAGGGTTTTATGAAGATATTATTGATATAGTTATATACGGCAATCTGGGAATTGTGCTTTTATTTCTGGCATCTGTTGTGAATGATAAAATAATTCTCCGGAAATTCAGTATCTATAAGGAAATAATTGAAGATAAAAGCCCTGCAACAGGAGTTGTTCTTGCCGCGAGCTATATTTCTTCAGGTATTGTTCTTATGGGTGCAATCTCAGGTGAGGGTGGTAATTTTCTTACCGCAATAATTTACTGGATTGTTGGTCAGATTGCGCTGATTATTTTCACCCTCATATACGAAAAGCTTGCAGGTTTTGACGTTCACAAAGAGATTGAACGTGATAATACCGCAGCAGGCGTTGCATTTGCCGGAATACTTGTTGCAGTTTCGCTGCTTGTGAATGAAGCACTTATGGGCGATTTCCAGTCGTGGATTGTGACAGCCGAAAAGATAGGTACAGACCTTGCACTTGGTGCGGTGTTTCTGCCGCTTACAAGATTTGCACTTGAGAAGATTCTCCTGAGGAAAAGAACCTTTGCGCAGGAGATTTCACAGCAGACGATTCCCAATATCGGTCTGGGTATACTTGAGGCAGTATCATACATTTTATGTGCCGCAATAGTGATCAGCAGCATTTAATACAGGATGCAGAAAAAGTCAAACATTCTTAAATATGCGCTGTTTGCAACCGGTCTCTCCGGGATAGTGGCGGAGTATATTCTTTCCACACTGGCCACATATTTTCTCGGCGATTCAATAATGCAGTGGACCCTTATTCTCTCGTTCATGCTTTTCTCAATGGGGCTGGGAAGCAGTCTTAGCAGATTTATAAAGACAAATCTGATTGATAAATTCATATTCATTGAATTTTTGCTCTCAGTTCTTGCCGCCTTTTCCACTTCACTTGCTTATACTTTTTCTGTTTACACTGAAGTGAGAGGAATAATCATATATTCACTTGCCATACTTATCGGGATACTGATCGGGCTTGAAATTCCTCTTGTAACCCGTATTAACGAACAGTTTGAGGAACTGAGAGTAAATATTGCAAATGTGCTTGAGAAAGATTATTACGGAAGTCTGCTCGGCGGATTATTTTTTGCATTTGTCGGGCTGCCTTATCTGGGGCTTACATACACACCGTTCATACTTGGCATGGTAAATTTCCTTGTTGCGGTAATGCTGTACATCAGGCTTAAACCGCTGTTCAGTATAAATAAGAACATTATAATGGTATCAGCTGCCGCTGTTCTGATAATTATAAGCACAGGGGCTGTTTTTGCAAAGGAAATAATACTTTATGGTGAGCAGGCAAAGTATGCAGATAAAATTGTCTACTCTGAGCAGTCACGTTATCAGAAACTTGTGGTAACTCAGTGGAATGATTATTACTGGTTTTATATTAACGGCAATCAGCAGCTGAGTACATTTGATGAGTGGCTTTATCATGAACCTCTCGTTCATCCGGCTGCTGCATTATGCGGCGAAGTTAAAGATGTCCTCATTCTGGGAGGAGGAGATGGCTGTGCTGCACGTGAGATATTTGAGCATTATAACCCGCAGTCAGTTACAGTGGTTGATCTGGATCCAGCGGTAACACGACTGGCTCAGACCAATGAAATCTTCAGAAAGCTGAATAAAGACGCAATGCTTGATAAGC
>JABWCA010000092.1 GCA_013359345.1 Ignavibacteriaceae bacterium | reverse complement strand
AGAATATCAAGCGATACCTGGAATCTGTGATTTCCGATCGAGGGGATATCCTGAACAATCTTAAGATCAATGATATCTCTCCAGGGATTGCGGGCGCCGTTACGTTCGCTCATCTTTCCTCTGTTTTCTCTGAGATAGTCATTGTTTTCAATGAATGCATTGAAGTTATCATACATTGTCTGGCTGGGGGTAAATACGTCGGTTGTGGCATTGTATGAACCTAATTTAATATCGTTATTATCTTTGGGGATATAAACGAGGTCATTTCTGTCAAAACCGTCATTATTTACGTCGCCTCTTACTATGAACGAGAAAGGCTGACCGCTCTGACCATTATAGTAAACTGTAATAGCAGTGGGTGCACCTTTGAGGAATTCATGAGTGAAGGTGACTGCTGCAAAAATTCTGTGTTTGATTTCGTATAATGATGTTCTGAGCGGAGGAGAGTTCGGGTTTTCTGAAATCGGGTTGAATCTCATCTGGCTCTGAGCCTGTGAAGAAGTTAATGAGTTAACATCTTCTGCTTTGCCATAGGTATAACCCATGTTTACTGAAAGCCCTCTTGCAACGTTTCTCTGTAACTGAACTGAGAGGTTGTACTGATAACCTTCGCTTGTGTTCTTTAATGAAAGAACATCATTGAAATTATTATTTTTTCTGTCAGTGCCGCCATAAATTAAACGTCCTGCTTCACTTGTGAGTGTTGTGGGAGCGTCAATTTTGCTGATGTTAAGTTTTTCATAGAACATTTCATTTAAGCTCTTGGCATACAGGAATTCAACTGTACCAATGAAACCAAAGGGAAGAGTCTGATCATAACCAACGTTAACTCTGAAAATCTGAGGTAATTTCAGATTAGGATCAGCCATGTTGATTTCTGATCTGAGGTTCGGAGCGCCTGTACCGGGATCACCAACCCTGGGCTGAACTCTGGGATCGATTGAGAATACAGTACCGTTGCCGCCGCTGATTTCAGCAAGAAGCACACCGCTGTTACCAAAATTGTTTGACATCCAGACATAAGGAATTCTGCCGGTGAAGATACCTACACCACCTCTGATCTGGCTCTTTCTGTCATCATCAATTTTGTAATTGAATCCGAGTCTGGGTGACCATAATAAGTTTCCGCTCGGGATGCCTTCTGTTGAATATCCGGCGAAATATTTGGAAACGGAGTCATTTCTTGCAGGGGTCTGGGGGATGGTGGGTATGTCAACTCTTAATCCGAGTGTAAGTTTCAGTTTATCGCTGGCTGACCACTCGTCCTGAACATAGAAACCATACTGTCTTACGTCAAATTCAGCAGCAGGAGCATTGTCAAATGAATCTTTTGCTCTGCCGAATGATCTCTGGTATGTAGTGACCTTATTGGCTGCGAGATCCTGGATGCTGTTAAATACATAATATCCGAAGAATGAACGGATGAAAAGGTTTGTGAATGAGAAGAACTCATTGTGTGTACCGAAGGTAAGCACATGTTTACCGGTAATGTAGGTGAAGTTATTGCTTACTTCCCAGATATCCTGATCAAGCCTGTTTGCTGAAGAGAATCTGTCAGGGCCAGCTGTAAGGGTAAGGCCGCCGTTTCTTACTTCAACTTCAGGTCTGTCTTCTGTTTTACCTTTTCTGTTATCACGGATTCTTGTGTAACCAACTACAAATTCATTGGAGATATTGTTACCCCATGAGCTGTTCCACTGGAGAACGGTTGAGTTGGTTGTTGAATTGAACTGATATGTGTAAGAATCGAATGAAATATTTGTGTTTCTGTCTCTGTTAGCAAGAATGTCATCAGAAGCATCAACGTAGTTGTGTCTTAATGTGAATTTATTTGTATTATTAAGGTTCCAGTCAAGTCTTGCAAAAACTTTTGTACTGGGTCTCTTTGCACTATATTCACCATATGAACCGGCTGACATGCCTTTTGCTGCGAGGATTGTTGCAACCGAATCAGCATAAGCTTTATAAAGGGCAGTGTTTGCGCCCTGAGTTAATGATACGTTATTAAGCGGTCTTGAATAATCTGTTCTTTCAACGTTTGCGAAGAAGAAAAGTTTGTCTTTCTGAATGGGGCCGCCTGCGCTGATACCATAGGTGTATTCAGAGAAGTCAGCAAATGCAGTTTTGTTTGCATCGGGGCTCTTGCCAACAAATGACTGATTTCTGCCGTAACCATAAGCAGCCACAGTGTAAGTATTTGTACCGCTTTTTGTTACAGCATTGATACCACCGCCGGTGAAACCGCTGAGTCTTACGTCAAACGGAGCAACAACAACCTGGAATTCATCAATAGCATCCAGAGAAATTGGTGTGGTTCTTGCCTGTCCGCCGGGTGTGCCTGAGCTGCCGAGACCAAACAGGTCATTGTACTGTGTACCGTCAATCTGAATGTTGTTGTATCTTGAGGATCTTCCTGCAGCACTCAGGTCACTTCCGTTACCTGAAAACTGAGGTGTTAATTTTGAAAGATCCTGAAAACGACGGCTGATAGTGGGGATAAGCTGAATTTGTTCTTTATCGATGGTCTGAGCGGCACCGGTTCTGGTTTCACTGAGGATCGGGTTCTTTTCAGCAGTTACCATTACTTCCTGGAGCTGTACTGCTTCATCATACAAAACAAAATCAAGACGAAGGTTCTGGCCCAGGTCGAGTGAAATGTTTTCAAGAACTACTTTCTTCTTACCGACCATTGTGGCGGTGATAGTGTAAGGACCGCCCGGTCTTAATCCGAAAGTATTAAAATTACCGTCATTTCTGGATGTTGTTCCATAGACGGTTCCGGTAGGAACGTGTGTTGCCACTACAGCAACCGATGGCAGAGCATTTCCGCCGTCATCCGTTACTTTTCCGAAGATTCCGGAAGATGTAACCTGAGCACTCATATCTGCACTGATTAATACAAATGCAAAAAGTGCCAGGCTCAGGAACCTTGTAAAGAAAGATTTCATAAAGTTACTCCTGTTTTGAGTATTTGTTTTTGGGTTTTATCCGATTGATAAAATTTTTTTTCCAGTCTTTAAAGGTAAGACTCTTGGTTAAATTGGATTTCGGGATCAATATTAAATAATTATTAATTACCATTCAACACCCGATCAGGAAGGCTGGAGTATTGGAAAATGCCTTTCAAATAAAATTGCTTTTATTTCACTTTCCTCCGATTAAATGCAAAAATTTTTCTCTTTAAAATACTAATCCTTTTCTGAAAAAAACAAAAGATTATTCTGATAAAAAAAATTTAACACCGCAGCCGACTAATGAATTCACCCGGTCAGATATTCAGGTAAAATTACAGCCGCTCAGCAAGGGTTAGATTCACCTGAAAAGGAGGAGATTCAGCAGTCTGCAGTGAGGCTTCTGATTCATGCTGATTTATTAATTTTGTGCTTTCATTGAAGCGGGATCGCCTGAGACTGGCGGCCGGGAAGAAATTAAGAGGGGTTCTTATAAATTATAAAAAAACTGCAGGGCAAAACGGAAATCAGCTCTGCCACTTAAAATTCATTGCGTATCAGCACTTGTGTTAAAGCTGACCTGTTTAAGATCAACCGTTTTGTTTGCGGCCACCTTTACATTTTTAACCTCAATGTTGTTACCTGCGAATGATACCTTCACCGTGTATTTACCCGGTGCAACAGGCGCACCAGTAAAATATCTGTTTTCATCAGTGTTTGCTCCCCCCTTAATTACCCCGTTTAGTCCGGAAGGGATCTTTTATAATCTGAATCTGATTCGTCTGCCGGCAGCACTTATCCGGCGTTAAAATATCATGTTTAATTCTTTGACCCGTTTAAGAAAAAAATTGTTCCGGTTTAAGTCTTTGGAAAAATTCAATGATTCTTTTACAGATATTCATAAATAATAGTTCAGAGCTATATCAGAAGCACTTTTAGTCCTGAACAGAAAGAAATTCAAATATGCTTTTTATAGCTTCTTTATGGTCAGAGCAGACATAAAAAAACCGGCAACTCATCATTGCCGGCTTTATTATTATATCAGCATCAATTACGTGGAAGGGTTTACTTCACGATCAGATCAAACACAGAACTGTAACTTTTATTATCAGGGTAGTACATCAGCGATACCTCTGCAGCTCCGGTTTTGAAATGACCTTCAGACTGGGATCTGAGAATGTATGTGAATTCCATCTCTTCACCCGGGTAGGTAAGGAAGAAGCTCACTTTTGAATCCCTGACTTCTCTGTCGGGTCTCGCATACCATCTTCCGCCTTTGTAAATACCGCCGTCATTGTAATTATACTCACCCTCAACACTGAGATCCTGGTCATCCTTTATATACTCAAATCCGCTCGGGAAAATATCTTCTGTCATAAGGTATTCAAGACCTTTCTGATAGAGTTTCACTCTCAGCTTAATATAGATCATATCGCCTGATTTGAGTTCACCCGGTTTGGATTTCTCATAAACTATGCCGTTAAGTGTGGCTTTTTCAGTGAGTTTCCAGATTTCTTTTTCAACCGCAAAGAGTTTCTCATTACCCGTGGGAATATTCTTTGAGTAAAATGAGTAATTGCCGCTGAGATAAAGATTACCTGTCCCTGATTTTTTCACCACTATTACGTTTTTACCGTGTTTCAGCAGTCCGTTTTTGCCTGAAACAGAAATCGGTTTTGTTTCTTCAAGGATGTTTGATTTATTAAACCTGCCGTCAGAAATTTTCTCTCCGTTGAGTTCAACACTGTAAGAGTAATCTGCTTCCAGATCACCTTTCCACAAGAGATAATCTGTAAGTGTGAAGAGAACCACAGCAGTCTGTTTGGTTGAGTACCATGAAAAACCTTTCTGTTTGGTAAGCAGCCAGTTGATTCCTTTCTGAATAAGCGGACTTTCGTTACCTGACATGATCAGGAGTTTAATGACTGTGGCAGTTGTCTGAACATTATCAAATCTCCATGAATAATATTCATTCTGACCCCAGTATGCAAAGTTGCCCGCTTCAACTGCTTCAGCAGCAAGCTGAGCAGCAACAGATTTCATCTTCTCTTTATCTCCGGCCTTTCCGTATGCAAGCCCTGCCAGCGCTCTGGAATACGGATTTTTATCAACCTCAAGTATTTTGTTCAGAACCGCGAAGTTTGAATCAGTCTTTTCTGTGGCCGAATTATAAGAGTAAACCGCATAAGCAAGCTCTGTATCCATAATTTTTGCTTCAGAGATCATGCTTCCGAGTCTGGAAACTGCCGGAGAATACACTTCGTCCGGGATCTTATAGCCAGCTTCCTTTGCCTGTGTAAGTCCGTATACCACATATGCAGTCATGAAAAGATTGGTCTGGTCATTTTTCCACCAGCCCCAGCCTCCATCGCCGTGCTGCATATCATAAAGCCGTTCAAGCCCTTTTTTCACAACATCAGGCAGTTTTTTGAGTGTTTCCGACTTCATCTCAAGGTTCAGCTTTTTATAGGTCTGCGTAACCACAATTGCAGGCAGAAATCTGCTCATGGTCTGCTCAACACATCCGTAAGGATATTCTACAAGATCATCAAGAGCCTTCAGAATAGTTGTGCCGATAGTGGGCGACGCGTTGAATTTAAGTTTTACAGTCTCAAGATTGACATCAGCCGGAATGTTAATAACAATCTCTTTTGAATTATCCTGTTTCTCTGCTATGGTGTTTATTCCCGTGAAAATCTGAACGCCCTCAGGCAGAACAGGGTATTTAATTTTAACTGCATCAGATTTTTCGTTAGTGAGTGCATCAGCAAAAACTGTTACGCTGTCACCTGCATACTTCACTTTAAACTTCCACTCAAGCTTCACAGAATTATCTGCAGGCACATCAACTCTGAGTTCCTTTTCCTTAAGAAGTTTTCCGTTATAAGTTACGCTCAGAAATTCAAAGCTGTCTGTAAAGAGTGTTGTTTTAACATTTTTATCAGTGCTCAGGTAATTGTGTATATTTGACACAATAGTGACCGTATCACCTTCCCTGAAAAATCTCGGTGATTCAACTCTTATCAGCAGGTCTTTGCGCGCAATCACCTTATTTAAAATTTCACCGGTTACACCGTCAGGCGCCACACCCTTCACCATTGCTCTCCAGGTAGTCAGGTTATCAGGAAGAATAAAACTGACCTCTGTCTCACCGTTTTTATCGGTCAGGAGTTCAGGTTTCCAGAAAGCTGCATCCCTGAATTCACTTCTGAGTTTTGGCGCGGCGAGAACTTCCTGTTCTTCAGGAGCATTGAACGCTGTCTTGGCTTCGTCATTTCTGTAGCCTTCCGATTTCTGAAGCACTGGGGGAGCGGGAGCTTCTTCTCCGGCGGCTCCTTCGGTGTCAAACAAGACAGGCTGAACCATGAGGTCAGAAATATCTGCTGTGAAAATTATACCCTTTGTAACACCGGGCACAATTTCAAGCTCCCTGATGAACTTGACACTGTTATCTCCTGTGAATACAGCCACATCATAATTGCCTGAAGGTATATTTTTGACTTCAAAACTGAATGAAGAATCAAGCGCAGCAGTATATAATGCCGATTCACTTGCAAAGACGATATACACATCCTTCCATACATCGGCCTTCATCTCATATCTGATCAGATCAAGTTTTCCGGATACGGTTGATTTTGCTCCTGTCTCCTTTGATCCGTGCTTTGAGGGGTCACGTTCATACCGGAGCACCCTTCTGCTTACGGGAGAGTATGTATATTCCCAGACTGTTGAGTTAAGGGCTATATATGAGTAATAAAGCTGATTAAAAAATTTATTTATATCCGGAGTATCATCTGCTTTAATGGCATAAACCGCTTCATCTGTGACACCCATGGCAAGCTGAACATTCTGAACAGGATTGCCTGACTCATCCGTTACTTTCAGTTTGTAAGTTGCGGAGTCGCCGGGTTCAAAGACCGGCTTTGATGTTGACACATTAATATTAAGCTTATTATTCAGCTTGATAACACCCACCAGCTTCTCAGCTGTCATCAGTTTGTCACCTTTTAATGCAGTAACCGAGACTTTAACTCCGGGTGTGTGTTCCTTCCCGAGAATAAACCTGAAATCGGTCACCTTCCCTTCCGGCGAGTATTTTCTGTAAGTGAGTATTCCGTTCTGTTCAAGCGTAACAAGCACATCAAGATTCTCTTCCGGAAGAATGATCATTCCGGTGAGAGTGTCATTCTGCTTATAGACATCTTTGCCTGTTATGATCTGAATATCATTATAACTGTATCCGTAACCCTGACTTCCGTCATCAGAAACATAAAAATGAGTTGTCTCGGTTATTTTTCTTCCTTTGCCGTCAATTGCAGTTGCTATCACTCTGTAATAACCCGCCTCTTTGGGAGTGTATTTAAATGATGCCCTGCCGTTGGAATCAGTTTTGACTGAGTCTTTAAGAAGAGTTTCCTCATAAGAGCTGTTGCGGTTATAATTTGTCATGTTTATCAGATATGAAACCATCTGGCTCACAGGTTTTGAACTGAAATCTTCGGTCTTCATGCTGAGGGTTATCTCTTCACCGGCACGGATGTAATACTTATCTGCGTAGAGTGAGAGCCTGAAATCAGCGCGTGTTATGAGCACTTTTGTATTTCCCTGAATCATCCTGCCTGAATTATCAGTTACCTCGGCAACAAAAATCAGGTTGTTATCAAATTCATTATCTTTTGTTACGGCAATATTGAAACTGAATTTGCCATCCTGATCAAAAACACCTTTAGTCTGATTAATAAGCTCTCGGCCTGCCTCCCAGTAACGGTATGAGAAAGCATCATAGTACCAGGCATATTCATAATCATACCACCATGGTATATAGTATCTCTGTTTATATACTTTAACTGTCACTTTAGCATCTTTTACCGGCGAGCCAAAATAATAATCAGCCGAAACCGTGCCTTCAATCTTATCTCCGTAAGAGTAATTGTTTTTATCAGTTTTAACCGTTACAAAGTACTCAGGTTTTTTATACTCCTCGATCTCAAAATTTTTAGAGAAGTATATCCCGTCACTTTCCATCTGTATATAGTATGTACCAATCTTAGCATCAGTCTCAATCTCAATATCACCCCACAATGATCCGTAAGCATCGGTTTTCACCGTCTTTTTCAGTATTTCCTTGTACTCAGGGTTACGAACCGAGATATTCACTTCTCTTTCTTTGAGAGGTATGTGTTCACCGTCTGAATAGCTGAGAACCGTTGCCTTAAAGTTTACCGTTGAACCGGGTCTGTACACAGGCTGATTTGTAAATATGTAGCCCTTTGTGGTATAGTATTTATCATTTCTGACAAAGAAATAGGGGTTACTGAAAACAATATTATCCCCTTTCCTTGCAACAAGAAGTTCCTTGCCGGAGTCATTCTCAATATTCAGATCAGTGAATAATGCAACTCCGTCTTTACCGGCTTTTTTCTTAAGGGTTTCCTTTCCGTCAACATAGATTGAGAATTCCGCATCCTCAATAAATCTGCCCGTTTCTGAATCACTCAGGAATGCAAGAACCTCAGATCCGCTGTTTTTATAACTCAGCACATAGGGGGTTATATTTACAGGGAGATACCCTACCTGGTCGCCGCCGGTAACCTGGATAACATAAAGTCCGCTTTTATCAAGCTTCCCTGCTTTCACTGAATTATTATTCCAGCTCCAGGAATTATTCTGCGGCACGTAATCAAATGACCTTACCTCTTCCATCATCGGGAAAATGGTCAGGTCACCCTTAAGCCATATATCAAATCTTGTTTTGTTAAGGTGGGCATAATATTTGGTGATAAAATTTGCATGATCTTTAATCCTGAAAATTTTTATCCTGTAAAGATCAGAACTGGAGGGGCCATAAATCTCAAAAGAGATTTCAGCACCCGGCCGGTAAAAAGCTTTTCCGTTCAAATAAAAGTTTTTTTCAGAGTCGCTCATTTTGTAAATTGTGAAGCCTAAACTGAAAACAATTGCAGAAACTGCTAATAAAACGAAAACAAATTTTCTGTATTTCATAAAAACTCCTCGGTTCATGTGGTTTATACGGCACAAACCGGAAAAAGTGCCAAAACCGAACAAAATACTTTTTTGGTCGATTCTTCAGTAATCCCCGCAAAATGCTTTCACTCAATCCCCCCTTATTGTTCATGCAATATAACGAAAGTATATTTGAAACATAAAAATCGTTCTTTAAATAATGAAAGAGGTGGAATTGAGCTCGATTAATAAGTTAGTGTTATTTACTCTGCTACTTATTTTTGCCGGATTTAACGCGGAATCGCAGAAATCCAAAATCGATGATCAGTTCACCGAGCTTAACAACTCCGGAAAGGTTGAGGTTGCTTACGAAGATACGTTGTCAATCAAATATATTGACGCAAAAACGATCAGAGCAACCTGGTACGGACCTGGATTTCACGGAAACCTGACTTCGAGTGGTGAAGTCTTCGACCAGGAAGCATTTACTGCCGCTCACAGAACATTGCCTTTTGGCACAATGGTCAGAGTGACCAACTTAAAAAATGACAAATCCGTGATAGTGAAAATCAATGACAGAGGTCCCGGCTCTTTATATCTGGATCTCGATCTTTCCAAAGGCGCAGCTCGTGAATTAGACATGCTCTTAGCCGGTGTTGCCGAACTCAAAATGGAGATAGTCCAGTTTTCGGGTGTACTTAACCCGATTGTTTCGGCAGACTAATAAGAATTCCAATGGCCCGGTTTATCCGGGCTGTTTTATTTTAAACCCTTCCATTCTCAGCTCCATATCATAATCTTCTCCTCTTGCATCAATGGTTAATAATTACAATTCTTAGATCGCACCCGATTTTTTTCCTGCCCCGGTTATAGTTTAAGTATCTATTTTTTCTTAACTTTAAGTTTCCGCAAAAATTACTTTGCCTCAGTTGCGGATACCTCAAAGAGTGTTTTAATTATAAATAGATGACTGGAAAATGAAAAAACTTAACCTTGGCTGCGGTAAAGATATTAAACCGGGATACGTTAATCTTGATATTGTTGATTACGGCGGAAATGATATTCATGACATCAACACATTTCCCTATCCCTATGAGGAAAATACATTTGATGAAATTTACTGCTCTCATATTCTTGAGCACCTTGACAGCTTCCATAAAACAGTTACCGAACTTTACAGAATAGCCAAACCCGATTCAACAATTATTGTTTATGCGCCATTCTTCCTTAATACTAAATATTTTGGCGAGCCTGACCACAAAATTCCGTTTTCAATCCGCACTTTTGACAACTATGAATATATAGGCAACAGAACACTCAAGTTTTATGAAAAATGGAAACTGAACCACAGAACCAATTATGAGGGGAAAGCCCAGTTTGAGATTCTTGAAAAGAGGTTCATCACTTCTCATTTTTCGGTGCTGAAATGGATGGATATCATTGTTAATATAGAGCCCGTAATTTATGAAAGGTTTTTTGCCGGCATATTTTCTCCCGAAGAGGTGTATTTCAGGCTGAGAGTGGTAAAATAGACCCTGCTCATAAACCGTAATGACTACCAACATATATTATTAAGCGACACTTTTAAGAGAAGATGGAAATTTACAGACTCAGTGACTATAAACTGCACTCAAATTATGCCCCCGCCGGAGATCAGCCCTCTGCAATTGAAAAACTGAGTGCGGGAATAAGAAACGGTGAAAAATATCAGACACTTCTGGGCGTTACCGGCAGCGGCAAGACGTTCACTATTTCAAACGTTATTAAACAGGCCGGAAAACCAGCCCTCATAATCTCCCATAATAAGACACTTGCAGCCCAGCTTTACGGAGAGTTTAAGTCATTTTTCCCTGAAAACAGTGTGGAGTTTTTCATAAGCTATTATGATTATTACCAGCCCGAGGCCTATGTGGTCTCTTCTGATACTTTCATTGAAAAAGATTTCTCCATAAATGAAGAGATTGACCGCCTCAGGCTTAAAGCAACAACTGCCCTCATGGAAGGAAGAAACGATGTGATAATTGTTGCTTCAGTGAGCTGTATTTACGGTATCGGTGCCCCGCAGGAATATGCAAATAAAACTATCATTCTTCATAAGGGCGATACTCTTGAGAAAAAAGAGCTGATGAGAAACCTCATCGAGATTTTTTACACACGAAATGATATGGATTTTACCCGCGGCACTTTCAGAATGCGCGGCGATGTGATTGAAGTAATACCCGCTTATGAGGTTGAAGAGGCAATCAGAATTGAATTCTGGGATAATGAAATTGAAAAGCTTTCAATAATTGACCCGATAACAGGTGATGTTATTCAGGATATTACAAGAGCGGCAATTTATCCCGCAAAGTATTTTGTTACAGATCCTGAAAAACAGAAGCAGTCGCTCCTCCTGATTGAGGCTGAGCTTGAAGAAAGGCTGAATGAGCTGCGTGAGGAAGGTAAATTTCTTGAAGCCCAGCGCCTTGAACAGCGCACGCGGTTTGATCTGGAAATGATAAAAGAGGTGGGCTATTGTTCAGGAATTGAGAACTACTCCAGGCACATGGATCTGAGGGATCCCGGAACGCGGCCTTACTGCCTGCTTGATTATTTCCCTGATGATTTTCTTATGATCATTGATGAATCTCATGTAACGGTTTCTCAGGTGAGAGGCATGTATAACGGCGACCGGATGAGAAAAGAGACACTTGTGATGCATGGTTTCAGACTCCCTTCGGCCCTTGATAACAGGCCCATGAAATTTCATGAGTTTGAATCAAAGATGAACCAGGTGATCTTTGTTTCGGCCACTCCGGGTGATTACGAACTTGAAAAATGCCGCGGCATAGTTACAGAACAGATTATAAGACCGACAGGTTTGCTTGATCCTGAGATTCAGGTAAGACCCATCAAGGGTCAGATTGATGATCTTATCGGTGAAATAAGAACCAGAGTCAGCAAAGGTGAAAGAACTCTTGTAACAACTCTTACAAAAAGAATGGCTGAAGATCTATCTGAGTATCTTGATAAGATTGCAATTGCGGTAAGATATATCCACAGTGATATTGATGCACTTGAAAGAGTTGAGATCCTCAGGGATTTGAGGCTCGGCGAGTTTGACGTTCTCGTCGGAGTAAACCTGCTGAGAGAAGGGCTTGACCTCCCGGAAGTCTCTCTTGTTGCAATAATTGATGCAGACAAGGAGGGATTCCTGAGAAGCGAGCGTTCGCTCATGCAGACCGCAGGAAGAACCGCCCGCAACGCCAACGGACTTGTGATTATGTATGCAGATAAAATAACCGATTCAATGAATAAGGTTATCAAAGAAACGGCCAGAAGAAGAAAGCTTCAGATTGCATACAATAAAAAACATGGCATTGAACCCCGCACAGTCTATAAGTCTGTGGAAGAAATTCTCAGTTCAACCGCAGTTGCTGATGTGAGGAAAAAAGAGGAGCGCAATATAGAATATGCGATCTCAAAGGTTGCTGAGCCGGTTATGAAATATATGAGCATCGATGAAAAGAAAGATCTGATTGATCAGCTTACCGATGAAATGCGCAGAGCGGCAAAAGACCTTGAATTTGAAAGAGCTGCCCGACTCAGGGATGAAATTGAAAAACTGAAAAAGCAGCTTAATCCCCTTTGAAATTTTAATTATTTATTGCCGGGACTGATTGATAAACTCCCGGTTGTTTTCTCAAAAATGGAAAAACTGATGCAGGATTATAAAACTTTAGCCGAAGCGGCCGCTGAGGCAAAAACACATTCTTACTCTCCCTATTCAAAATTCCGTGTTGGCTCGGCCGTTCTCACGGATGACGGCACCCTTTACAAAGGCACAAATATAGAAAATGCTTCTTACGGACTTGCGGTCTGTGCAGAAAGAAACGCCATATTCAAGGCTGTTTATGACGGCCATAAAAAAATCAAAGCGGTGGCTGTAACCTCAGATCTTGAAGAATACTGCCCCCCCTGCGGTGCATGCCGCCAGGTAATGGCGGAGTTCTGCGGACCCGACTCCGACATTGTGCTTGTGAAAAATAACGGCGAAACCTCGGTCTACAAATTCAAAGATATTCTCCCACTCTCATTTACACAGGATTTTCTTCAATGATACAGCATAAACCGGGCTCAATGATTGACCATGGCTGGATTGAGGTGATTGCAGGCTGCATGTTCAGCGGCAAAACCGAGGAGCTTATAAGACGCCTGAGGCGCGCTCAGATAGCCAAACTGCGTGTTAAAATATTCAAACCGGCAATTGATAACAGGTATGAAGAGTATAAAATTGTTTCCCATTCATCAATGGCTCTTGAATCGATAGTAATTTCGGATGTTAACGAGATACCTGCAATGGCTGCTGACTCTCAGGTCATAGGTATAGATGAGGCGCAGTTTTTCTCCAATGATATCATCAGGATCTGTCTTGATCTCTCGGCATCCGGAAAAAGGGTTGTTGTCGGCGGGCTGGATATGGATTACCGTGGTGTTCCTTTTGAACCAATGCCTCAGCTTTTATCAATTGCAGAATACATCACCAAGACTCTGGCAATATGTGTTGTCTGCGGAAACCCTGCGAGCATGACACAGAGAAGAGTTGCCGGGGGTGACCGGGTTCTCGTAGGTGCATCTGATATGTATGAGGCAAGATGCAGAAGATGCCACTATATTCCTGACTAAACTGCCTTTTTTGGCACAATAATTGACTATATAAAAACAAAGAGTTTAAGCGGGGTTTTTCTCAAAATTGAAAGAACTCCTTAAAATTACTAAGAAAATCAGATTGTTAATTATTTTATCAGAGGTTTACAATGGCCCACTTTATTACTGATGATTGCATTTCATGTGCTGCATGCGAAGCAGATTGCCCGAATGAAGCTATCTACGCTGCCGGCGATTCTTACACATTTAACGGACAGACATTTGCCGCATTAAATGACGAACACACATACATCGTTCCTGAAAAATGCACAGACTGCAAAGGTTTCCACGATGAACCAATGTGCGTTTCATTATGTCCTTCAGAAGCAATCATTGTTGATCCCAACAGATAATAAACAGGGATTCTCTGTTTTACATGGCCATCGGCAACTCCGGTGGCCTTTTTTATTTTAAAGAACTGCTTCATTTACCCATTCTGCTGTTTGATATAAATCTCTTTCAGAATAGCCTGCCTTCTCACCTGCACTAATTCCTCTCAAAAGATTTTATGCCCTGCAAAACATTCAACGCGGAAATCTCACATTAGCACCAAAGCGATGAAAATGGCCGCTCAGCTCTGAG
>JABWCA010000091.1 GCA_013359345.1 Ignavibacteriaceae bacterium | reverse complement strand
ATATAATTTCACCGACCTGTCTCAGATCTGGATTACTAAAATTATCAGGACATTAAATCCCGGTGAATTTCTTCTCACCTCATACGACAAGGGAATTCTTCAATTCAACACCTCAGATAATATGGCTGTACAGGTTGGTTCTGACAGTAAATTCAGCCATGGTAATCTGATGATAAGGTTAACTAATGGCCTTATTCTGGATAACCATAAAATTATTCTGGGGTCCCTATCGGGTGGTTTGCTGTTTACCGATGAAAAATTTTATATAACAGAAACATTCACCCGTAAAAGTGGTTTACCGGATGAAAATATTTTTGCAATGACACCTGATAATTTTGGGTTCATATGGATCGGAACTGGCAAGGGAATCAGCAGATTTGATTCAGAAAATAAGGTGTTTCTGAATTTTTCGGTTCACCAGGGTCTCATATCAAATGACATCAATATGAACAGCACATGCAAAACAACCGACGGGTTTATTCTGTTTGGTACAAACTATGGTTTAATTTCTGTAAATCCCGGTAAAATCAGACAAGCTTTCCAACGCCCCCCAAAAACAGAGATAGTTTCATTTGATAAAGGAGGCATTAACCTGATTGCTGGCGCAGGCAAGAGTGATAAGAGTTTTATTCTGGAAAATGATGAGAAACCTCTCACTGTGAGATTTAAAGGAATACATTTTCATTCCGGACAGAATATCTCCTTCCGATATCAAATTAAAGGTTATACAGATGACTGGAGGTATTCAGGCAGTAAAAAAGAGTTGGATTTCTTATCTCTTCCTGCAGGTGAGTATGAGCTGATAGTACAGGCAGCTAATGCAGCAGGATTATGGGATTCTGTTGGTGACAGAGTCAGATTTACTATCCCGAAGAAATTCTGGGCACAACCATGGTTTATTTTCGTGATGATCATTCTTACTGCGGCACTGATTCATTTTATAATGTTTTTAAGGATAAAATCAATAGTCCGAATTGAGCGGCGGTTACTTGAAGAGAGAATAAAAATAAGAACAAAATTAAATGAAGATTTACATGATGAACTGGGACACAAACTCACTTCAATAAAACTTTTGAGTGAGTCAATAATCTACTCACCTTTGAATCAGGATCAGAATCTTTCAAATAAAATTAATTTTCTTAATTCCCAGGTCAGTGATTTGTTCAATGAGATAAGAGATTTTACGTGGGTGATGAACCCTAAGAATGACTCAGTTGATGATCTCACTGATTATATCTGGAGAGTATTGGATCGTCTGCTGTCTGATACTGACACAATTTTTGAAATCGACTCCGATCTGAATAATCACAAATCAATATGTCTTGGTATTAATGAGAAAAACACTGTCGTGAAAATCCTGAAAGAATCAGTCATTAACTCTTTAAAGCATGGAGGAATAGTCAGAAACATTAAAGTGATTTTACACATCTCGGAAAACACCCTGAACATTCAGATTTCAGACGACGGATGCGGATTTGATACAACAGAAAGCAAACCAGGTAACGGTATACTTCTTAATATGAAAAGGTGTGAACTAATAGATGCAGTTTTTAAGATCAATTCAATTCAGGGGGTTGGTACTAATGTCAGTATAATGTTACCGATTGTGCCGGATCCTCAGGTAAAATTCTCCCGGAGATTTCTGATGACGGATATAAAATATCCGGGAAAAAGGTAAAAGGGAGACTGGCATGATTACAATTTCGATAATTGATGACAATGCTGAATATGCATCATCTATAGCATCTATACTTTCTTCACAGGATGATATGATATGTATTGATGTTATTACATCGCCTGAAAAGTTAAAATTGACTAAAGGAAGTGTTCCCGATATTTTCATTGTTGATTTGAATTTTTACGGAGAGCTGAAGGGTCTGGATCTGATCAGAGAAATTAAAGGAACAATAAAAAATACAGATATTATTGTTCTAACAGTTCATGATGAAGATGAAATACTTTTCAAGGCTCTGCGCAATGGTGCAATAGGTTATCTGATCAAAAATTTAATCACATCTGAAAAAATAGTTGAATTTATTAGAGTTGTTTACGAAGGCGGAGCAGCCATGAGTATGGGGATAGCAAGGAGGATCATTCAAAGTTTCCATATTCGGGAGATTAAAGAATTCACCGAAAGGGAACACGAGGTTCTTGACCTTTTATGCAGCGGGAAGAGCTATCAGTTTATAGCTGACAAATTGTTTATCGATAGAAGTACCGTAAAATTCCACATAAAAAACATTTACAAAAAACTTGGCGCAGCCAATAAAGCAGAGGCGCTTATAGAGGCAAAAAAGAGGGAGTTTTTCTGAAAAGCTTCTTACACCTTTAATCCGGATTTTCTAAATAAAGGAAAATAATCGGACAAAATTCAAGTCTAGCTATCATTGTGCTGAATAAATCTCATCTTTTGGATTAAAAATATCTGTTCTAATATAAACGGATATTCATTTAAAATAGAGAACAGTTATCATAAAAGCTTTAACTTGAAACTGTAAATCATACTGTATGGCTGCAAAGTATTATATGCTAATTCAAGTCAGACACTGCTTCATCCAATCTCCGCCGGGTCATCCAATCTTCCCCGAAGGCGAACAATTACCTTAGATTTCCGGTCAATTACCTGCCATTCTCTCCCCCCTTTTTCTTAAATTTACACTTCCCTTTTTTATAAATACCGGAAGCAATGCCCAACTACAGACTTGATATATCTTATGACGGCGGTGAGTTCTGCGGATGGCAGATCCAGAAGCAGGAGAATTCTGTGCAGGGGACAATCACCCGCGCTCTTGAAATTCTTTTCAGGCATAAGATCAATCTCATTGGTGCCGGAAGAACCGATGCCGGAGTTCATGCTCTGGGGCAGGTGGCAAATTTTACTTCTGATGAGGAAACAGATACAGCTCACCTGAGGTACAAACTAAACTCAATTGTGCCGAGGAGCATAGCGGTAAAGAATGTATCGGTTGTACCCGGGGATTTCAACGCCAGGTTTTCTGCCAAAACAAGGGTTTATTATTACATTATCACGGGAGCTAAATCACCTTTTTTTTACAAGTATGCCGTCTATATGTATAACCCGCTTAACCTCAGCCTGCTGAACAGTTACTCGGAGCTGCTTGCGGGAAAAAGAGATTACGCCTCCTTCACCAAGCAGTTTCATAAAAACGACTCAAACATCTGCGATATCATATCTGCCCAATGGCGAAAGAAAGGAAGCTATACGATCTTCAGGATTGAGGCTAACAGGTTTCTGCACGGCATGGTAAGAACAATTGTCGGCACACAGTTAATGTTGCAGAGAACAGAAGAATCGCCTGAAGTGTTCGGAAATATTATAGAGGGGAAAGACCGCAAACTCAGCGCATCTTCTGCCCCGGCCCACGGATTATTTTTATACAAAGTGACTTACTGATGAAAGAATACGTTTTTGAAAAGAGTGTGCTGATAAGCAATGCGGAGATTGATGATCTCTGGCTTTTCCATGCAGATACAAATAATCTGCCCGCCATTTCTCCCCCTTTCCCGTTTGTCAGGCTGCTTGAAATCTCGGATATCCCGCTGAAAAAAGGATCCCGTATAAAGCTGAGAGTGAATTTTATCATTTTCAGTTCTGTGTGGGAGATTGAAATAGCCGATGCTCAGCGGCCTGATTTTGTGACAGATAATCAGCTGAAAGGCATTTTCAGGAAGTTTTACCACGTTCATAAATTCGAAAAAACAGCAGAGGGAGTTCTGATGACCGATCATATCACATACTCGCCTCCGTTCCCCTTTTTACCGGGGCTGCAGAATATATTTGCAAAAATTCAGCTTAATCAGATGTTCAGTCTGCGTCATAAAAAAACAAAAGAATATTTTGAGAGAAAGATTAAATGACCGACCTTAATGACATGCACCCGCTTATTGTCCACTTCCCCATTGTTCTGCTCATCATACACGCAGTTGCAGCGCTTCTGTGGGTGATACGAAAAAAGGATCTCTTTTTAACCTTAAGCCTTATATTTATTCTTGCCGGGGTTATCACCGGGGTTACAGCCGTGCTCACAGGAAATTTATCCGCCCAGGAAACAATCAAAATAATGGAAGGGAGAGAGAAATCAGAAACGGATAAGCAGATAAAGGAAGTGATTGAAGAGCATGAAGATGCTGCCACCCTGCTTCTCTGGTTTTATTCGGTTCTCGGAGCGGCATATCTGATAACCTGGATTAAGAAAGTTCTCCGGAAAGATGATTCGGCCATAACCGGTTTGAGAATGTGGCTTCTTGTGTTACTTTCAGCGGCGGGTATTTTACTGCTTGTTTACACCGGCTGGCATGGCGGTGAGCTTGTGTATAAATACGGTGTGGGCACCGGTTTGTTTAAATGAAGCAGGCTTATACAGTATGATTTCCGTTAAAGCGGCATTCCCTTATTTTTTGTATCTTTGAGAGATGATTCTGAAAATTATGAAAAAGTATCTTACTGTAATCATTCTAATACTGACGGTATCCGGAATTGCCGAGGGATCAGACCGCGCAAGGGGTTATTTCCTTTCAATAGGGGTGGGTCCGAGAATGCCGGTTTCAAATTTTGCCGAACGCAGCGTGCTTGGCTACGGAGGTAATTTTGAAATCTCTTTCACTGATGATAAGTTCCTCCCTTTCTTCATATACGGCAAACTCGGATATGAAATCTTCACAGGATCCCAGGAGTATTACCAGCTTTCTGAGTATACGCATTATTCAATTGCACATGTGCCTATGGGGCTGGGTATCAGATATTATATGTCGCCCCTGATACAGAACATGATCCCGATCATGCCTGTTTTTGAAGCAGGTTTTTCTCTGAATGTATTTCAGGAAGTTCATGATTATAAGGCCGGACTGGGAAAAAATAATTATCTCGAGGATGGAATTGCCCCGGGATTTTCTTTCGGAGTGGGTGTATCGGCGTTTGCACTTGAACTGATGGCAAACTATAACTATGTTAAATCAAATCAGTTTTTATCGCTTGATCTTAAACTTCGCTTACCACTGTTTGTAAATTTTTAAGGATATCAGCATGACATACCAGACCTTGTTAATTGAAACCGCAAATAAAGTTGCAACAGTAACTATTAACAGACCTGATAAACTCAACGCACTTAATCATCAGGTTCTCACAGACCTGAAATCAGCCGTTCATGAACTGAACAACAGCAGTGATGTAAAGGTGATCGTGATTACAGGCAGCGGTGAGAAATCATTTGTTGCCGGAGCTGATATCAGTGAACTTAACAAATGCAGTGCTCTCAGCGGACTTGATTTTGCAGAGTACGGGCAGGGTGTGTTTGAGGATATAGAAAATTCACAGAAGCCGGTAATTGCTGCGGTTAACGGATTTGCGCTCGGCGGCGGATGCGAACTTGCGCTTGCATGCCATATAAGATACGCAGCAGAAAATGCAAAGTTTGGTCAGCCGGAAGTCAATCTTGGCATAATTCCCGGCTACGGCGGAACACAGCGCCTTGCAAGGCTCATTAACCAGGCACGTGCTGCCGAAATGATTCTCACAGGTGATATGATCACTGCTGATGAAGCTTACAGAACCGGACTTGTGAACCGGGTTTTCCCGAAAGAGGAATTTATGGCAAAGGTTATGGAAACCGCTCTCAAAATTGCTTCCAAACCAATGAATGCCGTTAAATACTCACTCAGCGCAATCAGGCAGACTGCTCACATGAATCTTTCTGCAGGTCTTAAATATGAAGCTTCCCTCTTCGGGATATGCTGCGATACAAAAGATTTCAGGGAAGGCACTAACGCATTCCTTGAAAAAAGACCGGCATCGTTTACTGATCAGTAATCAGGGTTTACGTGGAGCTTAAAAAAAAGATAACTGTATATTTATTCTTTGTGACTATTCTGCTTGTGGCTGCAAATGCACTCACAGAGCGTTTTATTTCCGGCCGTACAGAAAAAGCTCCTGAAACTGACTTAACTTTTGAGAAGTACCCTTTCTCTGCGGAAAAACTTGACAGCCTTCTGGCTTCTTCCCTCAGGCAGTTCTCAATTCCTGATAAGTACCTCACCAGGGGTAAAGCCCCTAAAAACGGTATTGTCAGGTCTTACAAAATAGGCGTTCCTGCCGATCTCCCGCTGATTATTTTCCTCCAGTACCTCTACAGTTCCTTATCTCACTTTGATATCCCCATATCGGGTACTGAGGTGAAACGCGATCTTGAGTCGGTGATCGAACTCAAAACTGAAGAAGGTGATCTGAAGGTGACTGTCACACAGCTTGAAAAAATCACTCGCGATGCAGGAGAAATCTCAATTATCCTTTCCGGCTATCCCGAATTAACTCCTGAGATGTCTGAAGAAATACTTAACCAGGGTGATGTTTTCACACTGCTGCTCAAGCCAAACAGGAAAAATTCAGTTCTGATTAATCCTATCAAAGAAAGCGGTAAAGATTACCTTATTCAGCTTGATGAGGAGTCTGAAGATATTGAATACAAGATAGGGAAAGATTATTCCAAAAGAAGGCTTCAGCTCGTGATTTATGATATAATACGGGTCTTCCCTTCCGATTCAGTTTATACAATTGATCATGAAGGAGTGCTTTATAATTCGACAGTTTTCCCCTTTGTCCGCGATGAGTTTGAAAAACGGGGTGCGGGTTTACTGGCCACAAACCGAATGAAAAAAATATCCGGTTCCGATTCAACTGAAGTGACTGCTTCATTCAGAAGCCAGATTAAAAATCTCAAACCGGCCGGCAAAATGATCATTCTGATGCAGGCATCAGACTACCTCTTCCTCAACAATGAGATCAAACTTCTGAAAAGAAAAGGCGTTAAGTTCCTCCCTGTCTCAAAAATCCTTAAATGAGAATTGCTCTGCAGTTATGTGGCATAGGCTGCAAAGTTCATGATTGGATGGTTGTTCGCCTTGTGCAAAGATTGTCCGCCCCGGCTGAGATTGTTGCCATAAACTTGCATTATACGATCGGGGGACGCTTCCCCCGGTTGTATTTCAAACAGCAAACTCTTATTCCAGACAACCCGTTCCTTCCCCCTCTTTTAATCATCCCAACACTCTGAGTAAAGGCTAACCGGTATATTGCTAACACTGTTACTTACTGGTCCGCCGCGGCGGACTGTTATTTACTGTTACTTACTGTTACGTACTGTTATTTACTGTTATTTACTGTTACTTACTGAACCGCCGCGACGGACTGTTACTTACTGAACCAAATTCCCCTCGGCATCAGTTAAAACCACCTCCCTGCCCGGGAATTTCTCTCTGAGCTCATCAATAACATTAACCTTATCACCGGTCACAGAGATAAAGAGATTATCGGGGTTAAGAAATTTATTTATAACCGCAAGACACTGATCATAAGTAACGGCATTAATCAGATCTGCATATTTTTTATAATAGTCGGTGGGGAAACCATAGCGGCGTATTGCATTAAGTGCCAGTACCGATTGCCCTGTTGTTTCAAAGCGGAGACGGTTTGCCTTAGTGAAATAATCCTTTGCCTCATTAAGCTCCTTCTCAGAGAAATCCTGCGCAATTCTTGAATATTCGGATATGATTTCAGTAAGTGCGCCTGATGTTTTTTGTGTGTCAAAAGATCCCTCAGTAATAATTACAGAGTGATATTTCAGAGACGTCACATTTGAGTGAACTCCGTAAGTGTAACCGTTTTTCTCCCTCAGATTCATATTGAGCCTGCTTGAAAACTGCCCGCCGAGAATATAGTTAACCAGCATCATAGCCCTGAGTTCGTCTGAAGGCGGGGGCGGCAGAAGCTGAGCCACATAAATTTCTGACTGCAGTGCCCCCGGGAAATCCGTCAGGTAGATTTTTCCTCTGAATTCTGTGTTTTCAGGATCTGTTGAATGCGTTACTCCCGCAGCTTCCTGCCTGCCAAAATATTTATCGGTAAGTGTGATGATTTCCTGTTTATCCGCCCGGCCTGTAACGAGAAATGAACGGTACCTGCCTCTGAAATTCCTGTTGTAAAACTCACGGATATCATTGTTTGAAATTTTTTCGACTGTATTCAGATAACCGTGCTCCGGCCGGGAGTAAACAGAGCCGCTGCCGTAAAACAGCTTGTCAAAAACGACGCCGCTTATTGATTTAGGGGAAGTCTTCATGTGCATAAGTCCGGCAATTTCTCTCTGCTTCTCTCGCTCAAAGTCAGATTCTGTGAAACCGGGATCAAAATAGATTTTTGACATCAGTTCAATGCCTTTTTCAAGCATCTCAGAAAGTGACTGAAGTCCGAAATTAACTGATTCTGTCGCCGATTCAATCTTAAATCTTGCCCCTATCATGGCAAACTCATCAGAAATCCTGAATGAATCCATGCCGGCCGCATTTTCATCCAGCAGAACAGCCATAAGATTGCAAAGCCCTTCCCAGCCTGCGGGGTCATCTTTTGAGCCGCAGTCGGTGACTACGTTGTATCTCACCACAGGAAGTTTTCCCTGGCTGCAGTAGTAAATTCTGTTTCCGGCAGGAGTATCAATTATTTCAATTTCAGGCAGATCAAAAGGAATGTGATCAAGAGGTGCAGGCTGTAGGCTTCTATCAGGCATTGGTTCCTCCTTTCGGAACATAAATCAATTCTGCATACGCGTCAGAAAAGTATTTTTTACCCATCTCTCTCATATCTTCATCTTTTACTTCAAGATACCTCTTAAGATCGTATTCAACCGAATCAGGATTATCAAGGTAGTAGTTATAGTAGTTAAATATCTGTGAAAGTCCTGCAAGCTGCTCCAGCGGGTATAGAAAATCACTGATCAGACGGTTCCGGGATTTCTCAATCTCTTCAGGGGTGAATTCGTAATTTTTGAGTGACCTCATTATGCTTACAATCTCATCTCTCACCGCCTGCCACTTAACTCCCGGAGTCACGAATGCGGTGACAACCATTATACCGCCGTACTTGCTGCAGAAATGATATGAGGAAACACCCACCGCAATCTGCTTATTGTAAACCAGTTCCCTTTTCAGGATTGAATTTTTCCCCTCATTAAGAAGCTCATTCAGCATGTTGATCCGGGCTTCATCGGCGGTGAAGAAATTGGTGGTCGGGAAAGCCAGAGTGACTTTAACCAGTTCAATTTTATCTTCAACCATCCGGTGCCGTATATGTTTTAAAGGAGTAAGAGGCACATATTCATGTTTATCTCTCACCGGGTAACCGCTGAATTCACCGAAATAGTTATTGACCATTTTAAGCGCGGCATCGTATTCAAAGTTACCTGCAATGACCAGTGAAGCGTTGCCGGGATTATAATATTCACCAAAGAAGCTTCTGATATCGTCAAGATTAATTTGTCCGATATGATCCATGTGACCTATGATGGGGTGGCCGTAAGGATGTTCCGGACCAAAGACCAGATCCATCAGGTTCTCCCATGAAGTGCCGTAAGGTGCATTATCAGTACGCTCCAGCCGCTCGTTCTTTACAACCTCAATCTGATTCTGCAGCTTTTCCTCAGTAAGGGCCGGAAGAAAGTAACCCATTCTGTCAGATTCAAGCCATAATGCTGTTTCCAGATACTCTGCGGGAAGCTTTTCATGATAAACGGTTGTTTCATAACTGGTTGCCGCATTTGCCGAACCGCCCGCCTGCTGTATGTGATAAAAGTGCTTTCCTTTTTCAACGTTCACTGATCCCTGGAACATCATATGTTCAAAGAGATGGGCTGTTCCGGTCTTACCTGCCGGGTCATTCACTGATCCCGTTTTATAAAGCAGATTGACACACACGAGCGGGTTTGAAGTATCACGGTAGAGTACAACATCAAGCCCGTTTTCAAGTTTGTGTTTCTGAAGATCAAATTTTAAGTGCTTGTTTATATTCATTTTATCTCAGTTTAAAAACAATACCGGCAGAGTGGATGCCCTGCCGGTATGGTTAAGTTTAGCAAAATCAGTGCAGAAGTTTGAGTGCTCTGTCAAGCCTTGATGAACCTATCAGCTTAAAGGGGGAAGTAAGCGGAATTTCACGGTCCCATGACCAGATCACGATAAGGGCTTCTCCCACTATCAGATCGCGCGGCACCAGACCCCAGAAACGGCTGTCGGCACTGTCATCACGGTTATCGCCAATCATGAAGTAATAGTCTTTCTGAAACTCGTATTCAGTTACCTCAACTCCTTTTATCGTCACCTTATCACCAATGACCGAGACAACTCTTTCACCATGTTCCCTGTCGATTATAGTCTTCCATCCCAGCGCATTCTGAGGAGTAAGCTTTATTTTGTCACCTTTTTTAGGGATGTAAAGAGGTCCGTAATTATCTCTGTTCCATTGTGACCCGAGAGGGAATATCTGAGGATCAGCCTGACCTTTCGGAACGGGTACGGGCATCAGATACTGGATATTCGGGGGAATCCATGCCTGCTCGCCATTAATAAAAATCACCTTGTCTCTTATCTCAAGGGTATCACCGGGGAGTCCGTAACATCTTTTCACATACTGAACATTAAGTTCCTTGGGCACCAGCTCATCTCTGTCACCCGGATATTCAAACACTACAATATCGTAACGCTTCGGCTCTTTAAAGCCCGGGAGAGTAAAGTAAGGCAGTTTGATTTCTGTGAATGGAACATAGCGGGGAGAGCTTGCACCGTAAATGAATTTATTAACAATAACAAAATCACCCACCAGAATTGTGCCTTCCATTGAACCCGTAGGTATTCTGGTATTCTGAAAGAAAAATGTAATAATGAACAGGGCTGCCAGAAGGGCGTAAAATAATGATTCGAAGAATTCAACTATTTTTTGCCTTGTTGATTTCTCAACTTTCAGTTCTTCAGGGTCCTTAATTCCGATAAATCTTTTGAGTGCTTTTTTAAAGCTCAAAACGTTCCTCCGTTATACGATTAGTTCTTTTTCTCTTTTAATAAATTCAGTTTTTCTGAAAGCAGTTTGTTTACCATTGCAGGATTCGCCTTGCCCGAGGTTGCCTTCATAACCTGCCCCACAAAAAATCCCAGCACCTTATCTTTCCCTGCTATGTATTCCTCAACATTACCCGGATTCTTAGCAAGGAGATCATCAATGATCTTTGCAAGTTCACCGGTGTCAGAAATCTGTATAAGATTCTTTGATTTAACGTACTCAGCAGGCTCTTCACCTGTTGCCAGAAGGTGTGGCAGCACTTCACGCGCAATCTTTACACTGATCAGTCCTTCATCAATAATTCTGATTAGACTCGCAAGCTTTTCAGGAGTTAGTAACAATTCATTGAATGTGATCTTTTTTTCATTAATTTCTTTCAGAAGATCAACCATCACAAAATTACAGACCTGCTTGTAAGCATGGGTGTGAATTATTGTTTCTTCAAAATATGCGGCCATCCCTTTATCTGAGGTCAGCACACCGGCATCATACTCAGAAAGCCCGAAATCTCTGAGGTAGCGTTCTCTTTTGGCTTCCGGCAGCTCAGGCAGTGAACTTCTGATCTCTTCAAACCAGGCATCGTCAATCACCAGAGGAAGCAGATCCGGGTCAGGAAAATATCTGTAGTCGTGGGCATCTTCTTTTGATCTCATACTGCTTGCTTCACCAAGATCAGCATTCCAGAGCAGGGTTTCCTGAACTATGGTTCCTCCGTCTTCTATGATCTCAATCTGGCGGCTTATCTCATAGTTTATTGCTTTTTCCACATTTTTGAAGGAGTTCATATTCTTAACCTCGGTCTTGGTGCCGAGTTTTGTTTCACCCTTCTTCCGGACCGATATGTTGGCATCGCATCTGAGCGAGCCCTCTTCCATGTTGCCGTCGCAGATATCAAGATATTCAACAAGCTGTTTGATTGAAGCCAGATAAGAAACCGCCTCTGCTGCCGTTCTGATATCAGGTTCGCTCACTATTTCAATCAGCGGAACACCGCATCTGTTTACATCAACCAGAGTATAATCACCGCGGTCATGAACTGATTTACCCGCATCTTCCTCCAGGTGGATTCTGTTTATCCTGATTCTCTTTTTATTCCCGTCAGAATCTGTCACCTCAATATATCCGTTACGGCATACAGGCTTATCAAACTGCGATATCTGATAACCTTTGGGCAGATCAGGATAAAAGTAGTTTTTTCTTGCAAACTCAGAGACTCTGTTTATTTCACAGTTTACCGCTATTCCCATCCTCACTGCAAATTCTGCGGCCTTTTTATTAAGCACCGGAAGTGTTCCGGGATATCCCAGACACACGGGACAAATATTGGTATTGGGTTCAGCCTTAAAGTTGGTTGAACACCCGCAGAATATTTTTGTCTCAGTTTTTAACTGAGCGTGGATCTCAAGCCCTATTACTGCTTCAAAATCTGAAACTGACATAGATACTACCTGTTACTGTAAACAGAATAATTATAAGGCTTCAGCTCTGCCTTCAGGTTCCTGCCTGACTCAGGATTTCTGACACCCTCTCCGAGCTTCAGACTCATTCCGTCAGAAATCATGCTCCCGGGAATTTCAAGAGTCTCGGTATTCCCGCCGAAATTAAGAATCACAAGCACCACATTGTCCTCTTTCACTCTGGTGAAATACATTGCTTTTCCTGATGGTGAAACAGCGCCGAATATTGTTTCTCCGCCATGTTCACCGGCATTGAGCGCAGGATTCGATTTTTTAAGTTTTCCAAGTGACCTGAAGAGTTCAGATGCTGAGAGATCAGACCAGTCAACGGTATCCTTGTCAAAGAATCTGAGTCTTTTGTTAAGTCCCGCTTCCTGCCCAGTATAAATCAGAGGCATGCCCGGCAGTGTGAAATTCAGGACATTAAATACATCAACCGCTTTTCCAAGCCTTTCAAATTCGGTTCCGTTCCATGAATTTTCATCATGATTTGTTATAAATCTCATCAGCATTGCCTGCGGCGGAAATTTTTTGAGATCTGATTTAATCTGATGAATCAGTGAATCGGCAGTTTGTTTTCCTTTAGCAATGTCATTCAAAATGTGATGCGATTTCCAGCCATAAGACATATCAAAAGCACCGTCATGCAGTTCGGGTTTTTCCTCTTCAGCAAGCATAAATACCGGCTTAATCTTATCAAGTTCAGGACGCGCCTCCTGCCAGAAATCTGTGGGCACCATTCCCGCAACATCGCATCTGTAACCGTCAGTGTTAAATTCTTTTACCCAGTACACCAGCGCAGAGATCATAGAATCCCGAAGTGCCTGATTATCATAATTCAGATCGATTACATCATGCCAGTCGGCAACAGGGGGTATAAACTCCCCTTTCTCATTTTTAGTGTAAAAATCAGGATTTGATTTCACCCAGGGGTTATCCCATGCGGTATGATTTGCCACCCAGTCAAGAATAACATACATCCGGAGTGAATGGGCAGCTTTAACGAGTTCCCTGAAGTCATCATCCGTTCCGAACTCAGGATTCACTTTCTTAAAATCTTTAACAGAATAATAACTTCCGAGGGATCCCTTGCGGTTAACTTCCCCCACGGGGTGAACCGGCATCAGCCAGAGTATATCAGCGCCAAGTTCTTTTAATCTTGGCAGGTGTTTTATAAATGCTTTGAATGTACCTTCCGGAGTAAACTGCCTGATGTTAACCTCATATATGACCGCATTTTTTGCCCATTCAGGTACATTTGTTTTCCTGAATTGCTGTGAACTGAGGTTTATAAGAAGGAAACAAAATATAATTGACAGTTTTAAGGATTTTTTTAACATATCTATTGATATTGGCAGAAATATTTACAAAATTGCGTAGTGACTGGAACGATTTATTTAAGAAGATAATTTATTATTATATGACTGTGATTAACACTTATTAAATCTTCCGTTTACATACGTGATTCAATCAGAACAAAAACAAACTTATAATATAAGAAAATTACGGCTTGTATTAAAGACTACATTATACAGACAGTGCACATAATTATTAATTAATAAACTACTTTATAATACCAGGAATAAAATGAAAATATACTTTCGCGAAAAAACACTTGCGAAGTTAAACCAGATTGCATCTTTGGTATCAGGGCATGCAAATTTCACGCTTGTTATAGGCAGAAGGAAGGTTGGCAAAACAACCATCATTAAGCAGTTCCTCAGACAAAACAGCGGAGCGTATTTTACTATAAGCAATAAGTCTTCAGCACTTCAGCTTAAAGATATATCAACATACCTCAAATCATTTGCCATGGTTGATAGTTATATCC
>JABWCA010000090.1 GCA_013359345.1 Ignavibacteriaceae bacterium | reverse complement strand
AATTACCGGCAATAATGCGGTTAAAACCGGGGTGCGGCTACGATCTTCCCCGTCGGTTAAAACCGACGGCAATAGATTAACTAACTCATTGTAACCCAAGCACTTATGACAAATCCGGTATGCCGATCCTCTCTTGCCGTTGGCTTCAGCCAACGGGTATGCAGCCCCAAAGGCCCCGGGCTTTAGCCCCATTTATCAAAACCGAAATCGTATTTATATTAAAGCAGGTTTTCGCAGAGGCGCAATGCATGAGTCTCCCGACTGAATGAATTACCGGCAATAATGCGGTTAAAACCGACGGCAATAGATGGTGTAAATCATTACAGGAAAAACATTTATAATAATTTTATCTATTGCCGTTGACTTCAGCCAACGGGAAAATATGGCTTCTGCTCTAAACATGGTCACAATTGTGGTGCCACCATATCAAAATCCGGAATTTCTTTAATAACTTGCATTATTTTACTGAAGTTTCTCCCAATAAACACTTCTCAAATTTATCGGTTAAATTTGGCGACAGTGTTGCCACAAACTGTTTCACCTGATATAATAATTTCTTTTTGACACAGTAGCCATGTGAAATAATTAAAGCAAGATTATAATGCTCGCTATCGTAGTTTTTACCATCTGACGCAGTTGTTCGGAAATTCCGAACAAGTTAATATCTGACCAGCCAATATTCTCCAAAAATCTGCTGAATAAGCTCACCATTCAGATCTGATTTGAGATTAAGAATGTAAATATTCGTCTTTTACTCAGCCAAAGGTTGATTCAACTCCGACTGTAATGTCCTGCAAACCGTTGCAATCAATTTTTATTGAGGAAATCTGAAACAAAACCTTCGTCTGTAAGACTACTGATAACGCCCCGCAGAAGGTAGTTGTTTACAAAAGTAATAGTATATATTCTGCCACCCTCTTTTAAGGCATGAATGATCTTTTTATCCCTCAGTTTAGCAATAATCCTCGATTTTTGCACTGAATTTTTTACACCTAATTGTTCCAGCTCTTCTGATTTAATGATCATATCATTTTTCTGAACAACATATTTCAAAACTCTGAACTCCTGATCGGTGATATTTTTGCGATCAACAGCAAACATCAGGGCAGGCAGCAGAATTTTATCCTTTACATAATCCGGACTCAGCAGGCTGTCAATTTTTTCAATCTCATTTTTTAATCCTAACAGAAAATACTCAGCCCATGCCAGTAAATCTTCGCTTTGTAACGAGTCAGCTTTGGCAAGCATGTCATAATATTTATCACGATCAGTATAAAATACGGATGAGGGATTAATGATTCTTCCATTTTTAACCCTGAACCCCAGTTTAATGAGGAGAGCATAATTCAGAAGGCGGGCCATTCTTCCATTTCCATTATCAAACGGATGAATATATGCAAAACGATGATGTGCAAGTGCAACCATCAGGAGCTGGTATTGTTCACGGAAAGGATGATTGATAAAATCAACAAATGCATCAAAATAATCCCGTAAAATTGCGTAGTCAGGTGGTATATGGTTTGCTTTCCTGATCTGCACATTATGAGTACGAAGACCTCCTGGATTTTTTGACCCTTCTCCGTTTGGCGGCGGCGTAAGATCAGCAGTTATAATCTTATGAAGTTCTGATATATAAGCCCTGTTCAGAGTGGTTTTCTCATCAGTATTTCCCTCTATAAAATTTATTGCTGCCTCAAGGTTGAAAACCTCTTTCTGACTTTCATCTTGTTTCATCTTGTTTTCAATTATATTTTCAACATACTCAGAAAGAGTGGTATTATTACCCTCAATTCTTGCTGATCCCAGAGTTTCCAAAATCTGGAATATGTCTTTTAGCTGTGAAAAAATGTGAGGAGGAACCTCTCCGGTTAGTTTTTTTGATCTCAGTTTTTCTAAATCGAGAATAATATTTGCCAGATTACTGCCCCATGCGGGATCAGGGATTATTATTTGAAGATCAGATATCTCCATACTTGCACCGTTAGAATTTGTTACTTATCAGGGGATGACTTTAACTTATTAAATTACAATAAGTTAATAATTTGATTCACTAATTATACTTATCATTTTTGATTAGTCTTACTTATCAGAATATTTACTTTTTGTGTAACTGTTTAATTCTTTGCGAATAAACGCAGAGTTGACCTGAGAGAGAAAAATCATTTTCAGAAGCTGCAGCTGAGGTTAGACTTACACCTCCAATATTCTGAAACTTTTATGGATCTGAAATTTTTTCATTTCTGCCCCATCTCTATCCCCTCTCCGGTACCCGGAAAGGGCGTTTTTACTGTTAACACATAAAATTAAATTGATAGTTTTACCTGGCCAAAAATAATGCGGTTAAAACCGGGAAGCAGGCTGTAATCTTCTCCATCGGTTAAAACCGACGGCAATAGATGTTATAAATTATTACAGAAAAAAGCAGTTAGCAGCATTTTATCTTGTGCCGTTTTGGTGGGTAAACAGGATAGAAGGCTTCCGGCTTAAACGGCGTTAAAATAGTCATGCAGCAATATCAAAATCAAGGGGTGCTCCCGAGAACAACACCAGCCTTCTGATGACTCTTCCATCAGATCCTCCCAATCTTTTAGGTTAATTTTGGCAATATCGTTGCCTTAATCTATTTATAGTTTATCAATAATATCTTTAGCATCAAAATCCAGTTTTGAAAACGCGAACCATTTTTTACCCAAATCCTTCAATGAGGCTCCAAAATGATAAATTATTTTTTCATCAAGTATAAGAAAACGGTCATGAGCAGTTTGCAGTTCTTTTACTTCGATTGCTTCATACTGGCTATTGTACTTTTCAATATCCTGTCTTAGCACACCGGAAACTGACTTGCAATAAATGGTTGTTTTTACTCCCTTTTTCCGCTTTGTAAAAAGGGTTAATACTGTATCGTCCGTATAGTTATCAATAAGAATAATTGATTTATCGGCTGTCCGGATAATATCAGAAATTAGTTTATACGCATCAAATATTTGCCCGTTAAAAAAGATTCCCTGCTTGGGTTTTAACTCATTGCTTTGCAATGCATTGAGTAATTTGTCAACTTTGCCATCGGTCAACAGCTGTTTGTGTTCTAATTTTGTAAGCCTGCTAAAAATATCCGCATTCCGGATGATAAACTTTCTCATTTCTACAAATGCTTTGATAATTACCACACTCATCTTCACAGCTGTTTCACTCCGTAAAACAGCAGATAACATGGCAACACCTGCTTCGGTAAATGCGAAAGGCGCTTTTCTTAAGCCCATTATTTCTTTATTGGATATCACAATCTGTGATTTCCAATATTCAACTTCCTCTTTTGTTAACCGGAACATAAATTCAACAGGAAATCGGTCAATGTTCCTTTTCACAGCCTGATTAATTACCCGCGTTTCCACGCCATAAAAATCGGCTAAGTCTCGATCGAGCATCACCTGCATGCCCCGTATATTAAATATTTTGTCCTGTATTTTCCTTGTCTGAATATCGTTCATAATTATTTTTTTCAAAATTTCAATTAAGTTTATCCGAAGTATTGTTTGCTGCTAAGGTTACTTAATGTTACCTTACAAAATCATTAGCAGTAATTCGGAATTTCCGAATTACTGAATATTTTAAGTATTTTTTACAGTATCAGCTTCAATCAGTATTTTCCAACTACTGTCGGATGTTTTTCTGATTCGCTCGATCACTCCTTTTTTCTCAACGCTTCAAAATGCTTTTGCACCGCAGATTGATTGAATGCCAGCGTTTTGGATATTTCATTGCGTGTAGTTGCCGGGTTTTCACACATTCATCTGTCATTTAGTCGGTTAAACCAAGGCGGCTGTTTGGCCACCCTCTTTACCCTGTCTGGTCCCATCTCTGGTACCTCTCTGTCCCCTCTCTGGTCCCTCTCTGTCCCCTCTCTGGTCCCTCTCTGTCCCCTCTCTGGTCCCTCTCTGTCCCCTCTCTGGTCCCTCTCTGTCCCCTCTCTGGTCCCTCTCTGGTACCTGGAAAGGGCGTTTTTACTGTTAACACATGAATTTAAATTGATATGTTTTACCTTGCTAAAAATAATGCGGTTAAAACCGATGTGCGGCAATGATCTTCTCCGTCGGTTAAAACCGACGGCAATAGATGGTGTAAACTATTACAAGAAAAACATTTAGCAGCATTTTATCTGTTGCCGTTGGCTTTAGTCAACGGGGAGATGATATTTCTGAATGCTGCCTATAATTGCTAAATATATGGGGCTTGGCAAGTTGACTTTAACGCCGTCCCGGGGGTTGGAGTGTTAATGAATTTTTGCCGTCAGCTAAAGCAAACGGCAAGAATATACCACATTGAAAGTAAATATGGTTTTGGTGATTACACAGCAGGATTTTTTGGTAAAATCTGAGTAAAAATCCGCAGGTATCTGCACATTTTTTTCAGCATAAACGTTGCAACCCGGATGGGTGGCGAGAAATCCTGAATGCTTGCTTCAAATCAATTATGCTGCTAAACGAAGAACACCGGCACTACGAACCAGAAACTGAATAATAATCCGGGTAAATCTGCTTAATCCGGAACCTGTCCGCCGAAGGAGGAATCCGCGTATCTATTGTTGTGCTGCTTAACCATGAATCAAGCACTCCGTCAAAAAGCACCATTCCCCCCATTTATGCTACCTCTGAACCCAAGACCCTGATCAACGGCGGCGGACTGCTTTACTGCAGCACCGCTTTTATCACCGCCTCATGGAGTTTTTTTCTGAACTGAATAATCTTTGTGTTTTCACGGGTGGGATAAACACGGTTTGAGAGAAAGATTACCCCGATCCTCTTTTCACGGTCATAGAAAAATGAGGTGCCTGTAAAGCCGGTATGGCCAAAGGTGAAATTTGAGAACTCCTTACCAAGATTTTCTTTTTTCGTATCGGTTTTAGTATCCCATCCGAGTCCGCGGGAGCTTCTGAGCGATTGCCTTGCGGTGAAGTAATCAATTGTTGATGATCTGACTATCTGCTTACCGTCATATTTTCCCCCATCGGCAAGGAATTTCATGAACCTGGAAAGATCTGCGGCATCTGAAAAGAGGCCTGCATGACCTGCAACACCGTTAAGCATGGCTGCTGCCTCGTCATGAACTGTTCCCCTCACCAGACGCATGCGCCAGTAATTATCCTGCTCGGTCGGGGCGATATCAGGGAGATAATCTGACGCCGGGTTATAAAAAGTGCGGCTCATCCCAAGAGGCTTAAAAACCTCATCGGTCACGAAAGCATCAAGCGTTTTGCCGGATATCCGTTCAATAATTTTCCCGAGAAGAATTACCCCGAGATCAGAATATACAGTCTTGCTGCCCGGTTTATATGCAAGCTTTGTTGAGTATATATCCTTTATTACCTCATCAGCCGTCTTAAAGTCCTGATAAAATCGCTTGAATGCGGTGAATCCGCTCTCGTGTGTGAGAAGATTACGTACTGTAATTATTTCTTTATCTGTCCCTTTAAGTTCGGGGAGATATTCCGCCACAGATTTTTCGATATCAAGCTTTCCGCGGTCAAAAAGTATCATTGATGCTGTTGTTGTTGCAATAACTTTTGTGAGCGATGCGAGATCATAAATTGTGTTCTGTGTGACAGCAGGCGATTCATCTGCATATACCAGCCTGCCGTATGATTTTTTATACACCGCTTCATCACCGTAAAAGACAACCAGACTTCCCCCGGGAAAAACACTGTCTTTCACTGATTTATTCACTAATTCATCCACCCGGCTGAAATTAAACTCTCTTTGCGGGAGTACAGAATCAGCAGGGAGATACAACCCGAAACCTGCATGCACAGTGCTGTTAGGAATAGTGACAGGTATTTTCCCTCCTATTGCCCCCTTGCCCAGAAGCGCATCGGCAATGGCATGATCATTTGCACTCATCACTCCGTAAACCGACATATAAACATCCGGGTTATCCAGCTGAGAAAGGATATAAGGATTTCCGTGAGATATATAAATTGTTGGCTTGCCCAGCTTTTCTGCTTCCTTAATCAATGATATCACCTCTTTGCCGGGGCCTATTGCACCCGTTGCCTGCACCCACTTGTTAAACACCGAAATCAGGAGATAGTCAGCTTCAGCGGCATTTTCCATAATGCTGCCGTAATCTCCGTCGTTCTGTTTCGGATAGACCACCTGATAATTCAGATATGGAAGTGATTTTTTCAGATCATCAATATAACCGGTTTCTTTACCCCTGAATTCGTTGTCAGAAATGAGGAGTGCAAAATACTTTTTAGTCTTTTTAAGGGGCAGCAAAGGCTTTTCATATCTCAGAAGAGTAATGCTTTTTCTTGCGAGATCATAGGCGATCTTCTGATTATTATCATCTTTTTCGAGGACTGATATCTCGTTCTGATCAATATACTTGTTTTCATTCAGACCGAGCCAGCGCTTGATCAGAAGTATCTTCCTGACCGAACGGTTAATTCTTTCTTCAGTTATCCTTCCCTGTTTTACAGCATTGATCAGGCCGTTATACATTTCCCATTCATCATGAGGATAAAGCAGTGCATCAATGCCGGCGTTTACTGCCATAACCGCGGCTTCGTCATCCTTGTAATATTTGGTGATTGCCTTCATATTCATGGCATCGGTTACCACGAGACCTTTAAAGCCAAGCTCTTTTATCAGAAGGTCGGTGATGATTTTGGGTGAAATTGAGGCAGGCACATCCTGAGTGCCCAGAGCTTTAACCCCCAGATGGCCAACCATGATAGCCATGGCTCCGCTTTTTATATTATGTCTGAAAGGGGCAATATCTATGCCGTAGAAATCATCTTTTTCTCTTTCAATCACAGCAATATCATTATGAGAATCCACCGTGGTGTTGCCATGCCCGGGGAAATGTTTAGCTGAAGTGAGAAGATTATTATCCTGCATTCCTCTTATCAGAGCTGAGGTCAGCTTTCCTGTAAGGTCAGGATCTTCACCAATTGATCTCACATTGACTATCGGGTTGAATGGATTTGAATTAACATCTGATACCGGAGCATAATTAAAATGCACCCCCATTGCCCGCGATTCTTCAGCAATAACTCTGCCCATCTCATAAACCAGTCCGCTGTCGTCAGCAGCACCCAATCCCATATTATAAGGAAAAGCAGTGCCGGCCTTAAACCTCATTGGCACCCCGAACTCAAAATCAGCCCCGATGAGCAGCGGCACACCGGCCATCTCCTGGAGCTTATTATAGATTCCGAGATATTTTCCCCTGTCGAGCGCAAACAGAACAAATCCTCCCGCTTTCATATCCTTTATGAATGAGATCAGTTCCTCGTCAATCGAACCATCAGCTTTAAGATAGCGCGGCTCAAGATCTGGGAAAATCATCTGCCCTATTTTTTCTTCAAGGGTCATTGATGCGAGCAAAGAATCTGCCCAGGGTTCAAATTTCAGAGAAAACAGTTCGGGTGTCCCCATAAAATTCACTGAATCTTTATGAAACTTTGCTGACATGTTAAAATCCCCCTTCAAGGGTGTGATAAACGAAAGGGAGCCGCTGAAAGCAGTGAGTGCTGCGGCTGCGGTGAGTATTAAAAGGAACTGAACTACTTTTGAAAACTGAAACGGTTTTTTCAATTTAATGCCGGTCAATTATAGATGTAAGGAAGGGACGGCATTTCATCCGCCCCGTAAAATTACTTTTTGGCTTTTTCTTTGATTCCGAACTTAGGATCAACCTTGATCATAAACGCTATTATGAATCCTGGAATGGTTGAAAGCATAACCCAGATAAAGAAGTGTTTATACCCGATTATTTCCTGGAGCCATCCGCTGAACATTCCCGGCACCATCATACCCAGAGCCATAAGGCTTGTGCAGATTGCGAAATGCGCGGTTTTATGTTCACCGTCAGATACATAGATCATGTATAGCATATAGGCAGTGAATCCGAACCCGTACCCGAACTGCTCAACTGCAACGGCAAGATTTATCATGAAAAAGCTTTCGGGCTGAATGTGTGACAAATACACAAATGCACTGTTTGGGAGATGAATTGAGAAAACCATCGGGATCAGCCACTTTTTGAGGCCGCCGCGTGATGCAACTATTCCACCCGTTATTCCGCCGAGCGTCAGTGCCAGAATGCCTATTGTGCCGTAAACAAACCCTACCTCACCCGTTGAAAGTCCGAGTCCGCCCACTTCACGGCTGTCCATGAGAAATGGTGCCACAAGCTTGACAAGCTGAGCCTCGGCAAACCGGTAGAGAAGGAGAAAACCGAGAATAAGCAGAATGTTTTTCTTTTTGAAGAAAGCACCAAAGGTTCCGAAGAACTCTTTCATCACATCTGAAAGTTTGCTGACGTTTTTATTTGCATCTTCTGCGGGGAATGGCAGCGCAAATTTATGATAAACCGAAAACACCACGAACAGACCTGAAAGGATGAAGAATGTTAAAACCCATGCAAACTTAATGTTACCTGAAAGCCCTTCAAATGAAGCGGCGGCAACATTATCAAGCTTGGGATCAACCTGAACTGCAACTACTGCCACACGGTTCCAGGTTTCGGGAGTAAAGGTGATCCTTCCTCCTTCAATAATCTTAAAGCTGTTATCGCCCGATGATTTATCAAGATTCACCACAACATTTTCATCCGGTTTACCGGAGAGTTTAAGATAAAAGAATGCCAGATTGCCTGAGGTTGCCGTCTTAACCACGGGTTTATTTTCGGCCCCGAAGTTGTTTTTCAGAAACGATTCAAGCGGCATGGCAACTGATTTATCCCACCAGCCGGGCTCGCCTGCAGCCTTGACTGCCGCTTTTTCTTCTATATAAAAACCGTGCGTTGTATTCCATTTTCTTGCTTCAGAAACAAGCGAATCAACCACCGCCTTATCGGCTTTTCCCATAGGCACTGTGGCTTCGTGACTGCTGACCAGAATTTTCAGATCAGATGAAGTGCCGAAAGAAACCGAATCAGGATTAACAAACTGAACTATCTGAGTCTGATTTGAAGAGGAAACCTTGAACTCAACGGGATCAAGACCCGTATGGCTTTCAACATAACCTGCAAGAATTATGAGCAATCCCTGCCCTGTGATGGTTGCAAGCCTGTAAAAAGTGCTTCGTATACCAACAAAAAACGCCTGATCACCCTGAGAGAGCCCCAGCATATAAAATCCATCTGCAGCCACGTCATGCGTTGCCGAACTGAATGCAAGCAGCCAGAGGAATGCAAGCGTGTACTGAAAGAATGAGGGTAAAGGAATTGTAAATGCAACACCCGCCAGTCCGGCTCCAATAAGGAGCTGCATCGTAACTATCCAGAATCTTTTTGTTTTGATTGTATCAACCAGCGGACTCCAGAGTGATTTGATCACCCACGGCAGATAAAGCCAGCTTGTATACAGCGCAATCTCAGTATTTGAAATGCCGAGCCTCTTATACATAATAACGGATACCGACATAACCACCACATAAGGTATGCCCTCCGCATAGTAAAGACTCGGAACCCATGACCATGGATTTTTACTGAATTTTTGCAGAAATTTCATTATACCTCCCGATACTACAATTTAGTTGTGTACAACCAGTTCCATAGCCATAATTACAGCGCCAAATGCAGGCGAGTTTTCAGAGACAACCACTTCAACACCCGGCAGTTCATTTTTTATTTTTTCCATGAGCAGGCGTGAGAAATGATTATCGTTTGTGATGACTCCGCCAATGAATGATACTCTGAGGGTATCTGTTTTCATCTGCTTCATCATTGCCGATATATGAATCACCAGGTTTGAAGATTCTTCATCAAGAATTTTTTGTGCGGCAGCATCACCTTTTTCAGCCGCTTCAATGACAACCGGTGCAGCAGAGGCAATATCAAAATTATTTGTATAGATTTCGGTGATAAGATCAGAAACAGAATCAACCTTGATTTTTGATTTCACAAGCTCTGATATCAGCGTGGGTTCCCCCCTCAGGTCAAGCGCCCTTGCAACTGCAATAAGCCCTTTTTTTCCTATCATCGTGCCGCTGCCTTCATCTCCTATGTGCCTGCCGAATCCGCCGACTCTGTAAACACGTCCTTCAGCATCTTTTCCGAACATGATTGAACCCGTGCCTGCAATGATTATACTGCCTGACATACCGGGGAAAGCTGCTTCAAGGGCAATTCTTGCATCGCTTTCAACCCTGAATCTTTTCAGAACAATGTTTTCTTCTTTAAGCCTGGCTATTACATTATTTTCAAGCCGTTCAGCATCATTTCTTCTGCCTGCACCCGTTGTGCCGAGTACTACAGATTCGACCTGATCAAAACTGAATTTAAGGGCATCCCGGGATTCTTTAAGGAGGGAAATTATGGTCTCGGTTACGGTATCAACTCCAAACATCAGAAAGTTTGAGTGGCCTCCCCGGCATTCATATAATATATTTTTTAATTCATCGGTAACAACACAGTGGGTCTTGGTTCCCCCGCCATCCATTCCAATAAAATAGGGCATTATTATTCCGGTTTCGTTGTAAATAAAATAACATTGAAACCTAAAATAAAAAATTAAAGGGTCAGAATAAAAGGGGTATCAGAAAGAATGGAGAAATTGAGCCAAAAAATATGCAGCGGTGAGGGTTATACCCATTACAAAAATAAATCTGACAGTTCTTTGAATCCGTCTTTTAGATTCGAGCCGCTCAAGGTGTTTGTTTGAAAATTCCCCTGGTCTCCGGTAATCCCCGTTTGATGGGTTCCACCCATCGGGCACCGGGATCTTCTTTCTCTGCTCTTTGCCCACAAACCGCTTTTTTTCTTCGGTCAGCGTATGTAAAATTTCTTTATCGTCAAACATTATTAAAAAATCATTAAAAGTTAATTCACTATTTACTAAATATATCTGTAATTCCAAAGTCTGTAAAAATTACTGAGACATATCTCACATATTCCAGGCCCGTTGAACAGACTGAATTTTTTATTAATTTACATGTCTTGTTTAATCAAAATACAGCGAGAGTGAAAAGAGAAGAAGTTTTTGGAAAATTCCGCCGGAATATTGTTGGCATTGATCTGAAATTCAGATCGCCTTATGGTGAAATACCCTTAATATATGCTGACTGGATAGCGAGCGGCAGGCTTTACAGACCTGTGGAGGATAAAATCCGGGATTCGTTCGGGCCTTACGTGGGGAACACCCACTCAGAAGCCAGCATAACGGGCACCACAATGACTCACGCTTATCACCAGGCTCATGCCATTATTAAAAAACATGTAAATGCTTCTCCCAAAGATATAATAATTACGGCAGGATCAGGTATGACGGGCGTCATAAACAAGTTTCACCGTATACTTGGCCTCAGGATTCCTGAACAGCTTGGCAGTTATCTTTCACTCCCTGAACAGGCGCGTCCTGTTGTTTTCCTCACTCACATGGAGCATCATTCAAACCAGACCTCATGGGTTGAAACCATATGTGACGTTGTTGTTATTCCGCCTGATGAGAACGGACTGGTTGATCCTGCATATCTTGAACAGGAAATAAAAAAATATGATAACAGGATGCTGAAAATAGGATCATTCACCGCCTGTTCAAATGTGACGGGAATTGAAACCCCTTATTATCAGCTTGCTAAAATCATGCACCGCCACGGTGGTTACTGCTTTATTGACTTTGCATGCTCTGCACCCTATGTTGATATAAACATGCATCCTGATGACCCCGAAGAAAAACTTGACGCCGTCCTTTTTTCGCCTCATAAGTTTCTCGGCGGACCCGGAACACCCGGTGTGCTGATTTTTGATTCTGAACTTTATCACAACCGTGTGCCAGATAACCCCGGAGGCGGAACGGTTGACTGGACCAACCCCTGGGGCGAGCATAAGTTCGTTGATAATATTGAAGCGCGTGAAGACGGCGGCACCCCTCCGTTTCTTCAGGCTATTAAAGCTGCACTTGCCATCAGTCTCAAGGATGAGATGGGCACTGCAAATATGAGGGAAGCCGAAGAAGATCTGGTTCCGGAATTTATGAGCCGGCTCGAATCAATTGACAGGGTACACATACTTGCCGGACATATAAAAAAGCGTCTGGGGGCAATATCATTTTATGCAGAAGGAATTCATTACAATCTGCTTGTAAAGCTGCTTAATGACAGATTCGGGATTCAGGCCAGAGGCGGGTGCTCATGCGCAGGCACTTATGGTCATTATCTTCTTAATGTTGACCGTGATTATTCCCGGAGAATAACCGAAAAGATTAACCATGGCGATCTCTCTGAAAAACCGGGCTGGGTGAGAGTTTCACTTCACCCCACCACAACTCAGAATGAGGCCGATACTATTATTTATGCCATTGAAGATTGTATAAAGAATATAGACAGGTGGAGTGAAGATTATTACTACGATCTGCATAAAAACGAGTATTTTCACAAAACCAATCACGAAGAGATCAATATCGGCAACTGGTTCCTGATTGATCCGTGATACATCATCCGTTTGCCTATGAAAAAAATTTTATACCTTGTTTTAATTCTCTCATTCACATCATCCGCACAGTCACTGGCCGGCAGAAAATTTGCCCTCGATCCCGGGCACGGCTCCCCCAGATCTGCCACTTGTGAACCTGAGACCAAACGCTTTGAGACTTATGTTAATCATATAGTTGTGCCCTATCTTAAGCAGTACCTTATCTCTGCAGGCGCCACCGTGATAACCACACGGGCTGATTTTGATTCGCTGGGGCCATGCATAACCCTCTCAGACCGTGAGGCAATTGCCAATAATAACAATGTTGAATATTTCCAGTCGGTGCATCACAATGCTTTTCAGGGAACTGCAAATTACTCACTTGTTCTTTTTGAACAGATCAGAACCCTGAGCTGCCCCACAGGCAACCCTCAGTGGCCCGGGCAAACCGATGTCATGGCTGCAATACAGGCGCAGAAGCTTTTCGCCAATATGTACACAACAAACGGCTACCCGAGGGGTGACAGCTGCTTTCTCGGATACAACCTCGGCGTTCTGAATAATCTCAATATGCCCGGAACTCTCTCAGAAGGTTCCTTTTTTGATTTTCCTCAGGAAAGAATCAGGCTTGCAAACCTTGACTATCTCAGAACCGAAGCTCAGACACTTTTTTATTCGTTCCTTCAGTACTATAATCAGCCGCTTCCTTCTTATGCAACTATCACCGGGGTGATAACCAACAGCGCTCTTGGCACACCTGTCAAAAAAGTAAGGGTTGAGATTCCCTCCGCAGGCAAAACTTACATGATCGATAGCCTTGGAAACGGATACTACAGGTTTGATTCGCTCGCTGCAGGAAGTTATACAATTTATGCTTACACAAGCACAGATACTTCCTCATTTAATATTAATGTTGCCGCAGGAAGCATTAACAAAGCCAATTTCAGCATTGAACAGGCTGAAGATGTGGGCCCGGTAAAACTCCTTTCGGTAACTCCGGGACCCGGCACGATAAACCTGTCATGGGAAAAGCCTTCGGGTCTCACAGATACGATAGATATTTATCTCTCTGAAGACGGCACTAATTTCCCGTCTGTGCCTTTCAGAAAAGTTGCGGGTTCGGTCACATCCCTTTCCATTTCGGGACTCACACCAAATCAGTCATATTATGTGAAATTGAAAGGCAGAAACATTTTCGGGGAGAGCCCTTATTTCTCCAAAACATACGGAGCTTACACCGCCTCATCAGGCGACCGTGTTCTGATTGTTGACGCCTTCAACAGATACGGAGGCTCCGGATCTTATCAGTTCCCCTATCATAATTTTGCATCATATTACGGAGAAGCCCTTACCCAGCTCGGAATCAGGTTTGCAACCGTTACCAACTCAGCAATCACAAACTCCACTCAGCTCAACGGAAACAAATATATCATCTGGTTCTGCGGAGATGAATCAACCGCTGATGAGACCTTCACAACACAGGAACAGAACTTTGTTAAGACTTATCTGCAAAACGGCGGTTACCTCCTCACCACGGGTTCAGAGATTACGTGGGATCTTGATTCACGCGGTTCTGCCACAGATAAAGACTTTATCAACAACTGGCTTAAAGCCTCATTTTCGGCCGATAACCCCACTCCCAACACACCTGTTGCAACCGGAGTGCAGAATACAATCTTTCAGCGTGCCGAGCCCTTTAATTTCGGTCAGACTTACCCTGAAGACTGGGCGGATGTAATTTCACCTGCGGGAGGCAGCTCAGCCATTCTCAGGTACAATGCCACCCAGACCGCCGGAATTGCATGGAAAGGAC
>JABWCA010000371.1 GCA_013359345.1 Ignavibacteriaceae bacterium | reverse complement strand
TTTATTACGAAAATGAGTTTGCTGCCGGCGAAATACTTTCAACCGTAATCTCACCCGAAGAGACTAAACTTGCAGTGCATGCTGCCGGAAACGGAACCATGATATTTGATCATGTCACCGGTGGAAAATCCGGGATACAGTTTGCAGAGCATCCCTGCTGGTATGATGATAACCTCCTTGTTTATATGCAGGTTTACGATGACGGATACCGGATTCTTGATGCTGATATCTACATCAGATCAGTTTACGGAGGATGGTATCAGAACGTGACCGCCGGGTTTGACCAGCCTGCAATGTACCCCACAGCAAGCAGGGACGGAAAGATTGCTTTTGCAACTCCCGACGGCAAAATTTATTTGATAGGAATTGAATTACTGAAACCTTAATTTTGTTTTTTCATCAAAGTCAAATAATTTTAATGTTAATTTTTTAACCAATCCAAAAGGACCGGCAATATGAGTATACTCAAGGAATTCAAAACCATTCCTGAACTATACAACTATCTTACAAATGACTACGGGAAAGACCCTTCCAAAGTAGTCATGCGCCACAAGCCTGAAAAGGAATATGTGAATATCTCCTATCAGGAAATGAAAAGACAAACAGAGTTATTCGCTTATGGTCTTTTGTCACTCCAGGTAAAAAAAGGTGATAATGTAGCCATTATCTCCGAAAACAGACCCGAATGGATCTACTCGGATATGGCTATTCTCGGTATCGGTGCAGTGAATGTACCTCTTTACCCCTCTCTCACTGCTGATACAGTGGAGTATACTCTGAATAATTCCGAGTCGGTTGGTCTCATCCTTTCAAACAAGTATCAGCTGAAGAAATATGTGGCAATCCGTGAACAGCTGAAGACAGTAAAGTTTGTAATAATCCTTAATGAGAAAGATTACGACCCTTCCATTAAGGAACTTCATAAATTTTCGGAAATACAGAAACTCGGCGAGGAGTACTCAAAAATTCATCCCGGCGAGTTTGCCAGGCTTTCAAAGCAGGTATCCGAAAATGACCTCTGCACAATTATCTATACTTCAGGAACAACAGGTGTTCCCAAGGGTGTGATGCTGTCCCACAAAAATATAGTGTCGAACGTTAATTCATGTCTTGGTATTCTTCCCATCAGTAATACCGATGAATTTCTATCATACCTTCCGCTCTGTCACATTTTTGAGCGTATGGCAGGTTATTACACCGGGTTTGCAACAGGCGGCATTTTTTCATTTGCCCAGAGCATTGAAACAGTGGCTCAGAATCTTATTGAGATCAAGCCGACTATTGTCACCAGCGTTCCCAGACTTTTTGAGAGAATCTACTCAAAGGTCATTAAGAATGTTGAAAGCCAGCCACCCGGAAAGCAGAAAATATTCAATTGGGCAATAGGTACCGGGAAAAAATACATGGCGGCAAAAAAAGCCGGAAAGATGAATCCCGTGCTTGCAGTTCAGCATATGATTGCCGATGCCCTTGTATGTAAAAAAATCCGTGAGAAAACCGGCGGCAGATTACGCTTCTTCGTAAGCGGCGGCGCTGCTCTCCCCAAAGAACTGGGTGAATTTTTTGAAGCAATCGGGATTATAATTATTGAGGGCTACGGCATGACCGAGTCATCACCCGTTATTGCATGCAACCGCCCTGATGATTACAGATTCGGATCTGTTGGCAAACCGCTCCCCAGCGTAGAGGTAAAAATAGCAGATGACGGTGAAATTCTTGCCAAGGGTGATAACGTCATGATCGGCTACTATAAAATGCCCGAAGATACAGCCGAAACCATCAAAAACGGTTGGCTGCACACAGGAGATGTCGGCCACATGACAAAAGACGGAAATATTGTTATCACAGACAGGAAAAAACACCTTTTCAAGACTTCTGCAGGCAAGTACATTGCCCCCACACCAATTGAAAATCTGTTCCTTGCCTCAAAGTTCATTGATCAGTTTGTACTCATCGGTGACCGCAGAATGTTCCTGTCCGCACTGATAGTGCCTGATTACGAAGCTCTCAAAGAGTGGGCTGATAACGGCAACATTAATTATGACACAGTGCAGGATCTTCTGAAAAAGCAGGAGGTAGTGGATCTTTTTGATAAGGAGCTCACCAAATTCCAGAAAGCACTCGCCAGCTTTGAAAAAGTGAGGAAATTTGCTCTTCTTGATAAGGCTTTCACCCTTGAAAGCGGAGAAATGACCCCATCTCTTAAAATCAAGAGAAAGGTTATTGAAGAGAGATACAAAGAACTCATTGAGGAAATGTATAATTCCTGATCCTGAGTCTCCGGGTCCTTTTAATAAGGCTGCTTCTTATCGGGAGCAGCTTTTTTTTTGCCTCTGTGTTACAGGTTTACACAAATGCAACGTTAAGCTTTCATGACATTACACCACTGCCGCTGTTTACCTCAGGCATTTTTATATTTTTACCTTATTACAACTTTTGGGGTTTTTATGTCCCGCTCTTTACCATTCTTGTGGTTTGCCTTTCTTGCAGGGTTGCTGTTCTTGCCGGTTTGCCTTTCTTGCTGCTTGCCATTCCTGCTGCTTGCCATTCTTGCTGCTTACCATTCTTGCTGCTTGCCATTCTTGCTTGCCATTCTTGCTTGCCATTCCTGCTGCTTGCCATTCCTGCCGGGTTAACATTCCTGCTGCTTGCCATTCTTGCT
>JABWCA010000370.1 GCA_013359345.1 Ignavibacteriaceae bacterium | reverse complement strand
ATCGGTGACGGTAAGGGCAATCTGCAGGCAATCATGCAGGGCATTAAAGAAGGCAAAATCAAGGCGCTTTATGTTATTGAAGAAGATCTGGCAGCTCAGAACCCTGAGTGGCAGCAGCTTCTTGCAAAACTTGATCTCCTTATTGTTCATGCAACAAATTTTAATAAAACCACTGAATATGCTCATATAGTTTTCCCTGCGGCAACTTACGCGGAGAAAAACGGCGTCTGGATCAACACCGACGGAAGAGCGCAGAGAATAAGACCCGCAGTGGTTACAACCGAAATGGACAGAACCCTTGACGGCATGACCCTCAGCCGACTTGATAAATTCGGCACCAAATATGACCGCTGGGGTAACTACAAGAGAATTGACGCAAGACCAACATGGAGAATCCTTGCCGAGCTTGCAAATTCTTTCGGACACAAGTATAAATATCAGGATTCTGAAGATGTCTTCATTGAGGCTGCATCGCACATTGAAGAACTTCACGGACTTGACTATGAAGCACTGGGTGAGCTCGGTGTTGATTTAAACAAAAAAGCAATAAAAGTATAGCGGAGTATTCTGAGTCATGGATTTACTGCAATACGCCGGCATAATTCTGGTAAAGATCCTTATCGTTGCCAATATTATGCTCATTACCGTATCATATCTGGTTTATTTTGAAAGAAAGATTAGTGCCTGGGTGCAGGACCGTATCGGACCGAACAGAGTGGGTCCGCTGGGACTTCTGCAGCCGTTTGCCGATGTACTCAAGCTCCTCCTTAAAGAGGATATTGTGCCGGAGAAGGCATTCAAAACAATTCACACTCTTGCTCCGTTAGTGGCACTGTTTGTAGCTTTCACAACCTATGCGGTAATTCCTATAGGCCCCCCCGAAGCACAGCTCTGGGGAGTTTCACTCTTCACAGTGGCCCCTGATCTCAATATCGGCATCCTATATGTTCTTGCGCTCACCTCTGTTGGTGTTTATGCAATCACATTCAGCGGATGGTCATCAGGGAGCAAATATTCACTGCTTGGCGGAATCAGGTCATCGGCGCAGATGATTTCATACGAAATCTCGATGGGTTTCTCAATTGCAGGCGTTCTTCTTATTTCACAGTCGCTTGATCCCCAGGCAATCGTAGGGAGCCAGGCAGGACTCTGGAACATGGTTATTCAGCCGATAGGGTTCATCGTTTTTGTGGTATCAGCGTTTGCAGAGACAAACCGTCTGCCGTTCGACTTACCTGAAGCAGAGCCTGAACTTGTGGGCGGGTTCCATACGGAGTACTCATCAATGAAATTTGCGGGATTCTTCCTTGCTGAATACGCAAATATGATAATTGCATCGGGTATGATAGTAACCCTTTACCTGGGCGGCTGGCAGATTCCTTTTGTGAATGAGCACACCGTTACCAATGACATTTTAAGATACGCACTTCAGGTTGGTTCATTCTTTGTTAAAATGGGTGCACTCTTATTCTTCTTTATATGGGTAAGATGGTCGCTCCCGAGATTCAGATATGATCAGTTGATGGATATCGGTTGGAAAGTGATGTTCCCGCTTTCACTTATCAACCTCATTTGGGTGGCTGTATACGTTATGTTAATTTCTTAATGATTGGAGATAATTATGGCAGTTAGAAAGAGATTAAAAGATTTAACTTTTTTAGAGAGAATATACTTACCTGAAATTGCCAAGGGACTTGCACAGACCCTGGGCCAGATGTTTAAACCCCATTTCACTCTGGAATACCCCGAGGTGAAATTCCAGCCCGAGGGATCATACAGAGGCAGGCCCGTACTCGTTGAAGAGGAAGACGGATCTGAAAGGTGTGTTGCCTGCGGACTATGCTCAAGAGTGTGTCCCGCGCTTGCGATTGAAGTTCAGGCTGCAGAAACTGACCGTGAAAAGGAAAGATACCCCGAAAAGTTTGAGATCAATATGCTCAGATGTATCTTCTGCGGACTCTGTGAGGAAGTCTGCCCTGAAGAAGCAATTGTGATGAGCAAGGATTATGAGCTTGCATTCACAAACCGCGAAGCTGCTATCTACGGCAAGGATAAACTCCTTGTGCCGATAGCCCAGCTCCAGGACAGAATCACCTTCCTTAGATCATATAAATAATAGTCTCTCCCTCTCTTACCGTTTTACATTAAGGCTGTTCTGAATAAGGGCAGCCTTTTTTTATTGGGGGGTGAACCGTCCTGAAACAGGAATCTCCTCCGGAGATAATCCACCCTCTGTTTTTGAATCAGCTACAGACGGAGATCCCCTGACGGGGATTTCCAACCAATTGTTTTTTGATTGCACTATTCTGCAGTGTTTAATAACGCTATTCAATCAGAGATAAATGACAAACCTTATTCCTAAGCGGGCACTGTTTTATCCCCGTAAGGGGATTCCGGTTTGTAGCACGATCTGCATGACTTGGGACATATCTCCATCAGGAGATTCCCGTAATTCAGACACTCTCCTGTTATTTTTGATGAGATAAAACAAAAAACTTGACATTCCGGAAAAATATTCTTACCTTTGTGCAGAAATAATGTATTATCAACGAACGTTGAACATCAAAATAATATGAACAACCTGAACACAAATGAACAGCTTGATCATCTGCTTACAGATGCCGGACTGAAAATTAAGGAAGCAGAATGGTTCATTATGGATA
>JABWCA010000089.1 GCA_013359345.1 Ignavibacteriaceae bacterium | reverse complement strand
ATTCTGAAGTTCCCCAATACAGAATCTTACCTTGAGAAATCAGATCATTCATCGTGCGAACGGTTTCCTCTACCGGTGTATTCGGATCAGGACGATGACAGAAGTAAAGATCAAGGTAATCAACCTGCAATCGTTTCAAGGCCGCATGACAGGCTTCCACAACATGCTTGCGACTCAATCCGATCTGATTAGGTTTCTTTCCGCCCCAGAAAACTTTGCTGGAAACCACATACGAAGTGCGATCCCAATTCATCTTCTTCAGAATATTGCCCATCACGATTTCAGATTTTCCGCTCGCGTAAGTTTCTGCATTGTCGAAGAAGTTCACTCCGTTGTCATAGGCAATCTGCATGCAGCGTTCCGCTGTATCATCACCGATCTGCGCTCCGAATGTAACCCATGATCCGAAAGAAAGAGCACTCACCTGAAGTCCGCTTTTACCGAGTCTGCGATATTGCATTTCCATATTCAATTCTGTTTTAAGTAGTCTGTGGTAAGATGTAATCTGTTTATGGTGCTTTACTCAGCACTCTCAATGCATCACCGGCGGTCTGAACTTCACCTAACGACCAAACCATGGCTTTGCCGGCGGCCAAATTGATCAACAATTCAACCGCTTCTTCTTTAGTAATTTCATTAAACGATGTGTCTTCATTCATCTCCGTGCTGCCTGTTCTGTGATAGAACAAACCGTTTCTATATTCAAGGAACCGATAGATTTCTCTGTCACTTTGCAGCGTTAATCTTCCGGAGGAAGTTACATATTCCAATAGCTTTAGATCGTCTTGATTCATTGCACTGCGTTGTATTCCGGATAGATTTAGAGTAAATTTACTCATGATCCGTTTCATTCTTCTCGCTTTAGGAATTCTTTTGAATTGTTCTGCTTACGCTCAGAAAAATCAGGCTGTAATGGCTGTACTTACGGGAATGCCGGCTACACAAACAATGGCCGATTCCGTGAAAAAAGGATTCCGCGGTTTGTCGGTGGTGAATGAAAAAGTTATCTGGATCAGCGGACAACGCGGTTTGGTGGGAAGAAGTATAAACGGAGGAAAGAGTTTTGTGTGGCGAAGAGTAAGCACCTTCGAGAAGATGGATTTCCGCACATTGCATGCTTTCGACAAGAAGCGGGCAATGATTGCAACAGCGGGAACACCTGCAGCAATTCTCACAACGCATGATGGAGGCAAAACCTGGCTCCACATTACAAATGGTATGAATAAGATGGGACCCGTTAATGTAGTGCGGGAAGATCCCAAACAAACAGGTTTGTTATATGCAGGAACAGAGCGCGAGGTTTATTTTTCAGCAGATAATGGAAATAACTGGGTGCAGATTGCGGTAAATGAAAATCTTGGCGGTGATTACGGTGACGGACCAGTAGATCAGGGTGATTATGATCTTTGCATTGCAGTTGACCCCTCTAACCCTAATAAAGTATATCTGGGCAACGTTGAATTCTTTGTTTCAACAAACGGCAATAACTTCACACCTGTAAGAATAGCAGGAGGAACCGGAGCTTTTGAATCGGTTTCACACGTTGATTATCACGCAATAGTATTTTCGCCCTCAAACCCGTCCGTAATTTATATTGGCAATGACGGCGGAGTTACACGTTCAACTGATGGCGGCCAGTCATGGAATTCACTCAACCATACACTTACAACTCTGCAGTTTTACAGAATTGCATCATCTAAAAATGACAGAAATATCCTTGCAGGCGGATTTCAGGATAATGGCTGTGCCCTTGGCCTTAACGGCAATTCATCATGGAAATCAACGGCAACGGGTGATGGTCAGGAACATTTCTTCTCTGGCTCAAATCCGAATCTGTTCTTCGGTTCAGCCCAGCAGGGAGCTCTTTATGCATTCCAGATCGAAAATGGTAACGTTAATCAGACAAGCATGACTTTCCCGCAGGGAGAACAATTCCCCTGGACAACACCTTTCTTTGAGGATGCAACTACGAACACCACAATTTATGCGGCATCAAACAGATTGTTTAAATCAACAAACCTGGGTCAGGACTGGGAACCCACCACCGCACAGGGAGTTTCACAAAATACCGTTACAGATGTGACTCAGAGTAAAGTAAACCCGCAGCTTTTTTATCTTGTGGCCGGTGAGGATGAAATATTTGTTTCAACCGACGGCGGTTTAAACTGGGATAATAAAAGTTCTGCAAATCCGCAGCCTTCAAGAGCTCTTCAGCGTATTGTACCCGATCCCGTGGATGCAAACACTGTTTATCTCGTAAGAAGCGGTTACGGATCACCGCAGATATACAAATCCACAAATCAGGGTACTTCATGGTCTGATATTCAGTCTGATCTGCCCGATCTTCCCGCAAATGATTTTTTTGTTGATCCTTCAAACCCCTCTTTCTATTTCATAGCCAATGATGCGGGTGTATATTATTCATCAAACTCGGGCGCTAACTGGATGAGACTTGGCTCAAATCTCCCTGTTGTACCGGTTTTTGATTTTGATTATGCCAACTACCAGTCTGAAAGATTGCTCAGAATCGGAACACACGGAAGAGGAGCATGGGAAGTTAATCTTGATGCGGTATCATCAGTTCAGATTGAATCATTCACAGCTTCCGTTTCACCTGAAGGAACACTTCTCAGATGGAATACCACCAAAGAGAGCGGCAATAAAGGATTTCATGTTGAGCGCAGCTATGACAGAAATAATTTTGAAACAATCGCATTTATTTCTGCAAAAGGAAACGGTTCATACACTTTTAATGATGCTGCCAACAGAAACAAAGCATGGTACAGACTTAAAGCTGAAGAATCTGACGGAAGTTTCAGGTACTTCAATATAGTTGAAACAGAAGGAGTTCCTGTTCAGTTTGGTGTGGCTCAGAACTATCCTAATCCCTTCAACCCGGTTACAGTTATTAAATTCACGATACCTTCTGAATCAGCAGTTAAAGTTAGTGTGTTTAATCCTCTGGGTCAGAAAGTTGACGAGATACTCAATGCAAATCTGGCTGCCGGAGAGCATGAGGCAATCTGGAACGCTGCTTCTTTCACATCAGGCGTTTATTTCTATTCAGTTGAAGTTTCGGATAACACCGGCAATCTCATTTTCTCTTCCATGAAGAAAATGATCCTTGTCAAATAGTGTCTCGTAATTCAGGAAAAATTAATCAAAAAGCACAGGTTAACCCCCTGTGCTTTTTTTATTTCCGGCAGTTGATGCCGTTAATCCTACTTAAAATTGGGTTCCCGGTTTCTGATTAAACAGCATATACTTGAAGGTACACAGATGACGCTGATTATTACAGATTCACACGGATTATTAAATCAGTTCATCGTTCAGGTGTGCATTGTTTGTGGTTAAGCAGCACAACAACAGATACGAGGATGACGCGGATTTACCTTGATTTATTTTTCATGATGTATCACCTCCATCAGGGGGGTATTGCTGCTGAAAAAGTCTGCGGGGAGGACTGGTGCTGTTTAGTCTGATTTTACCAAAAAATTCTGCTGTGTAATCACGAAACCCATTCTTTATTTGAATGCCGTTTATTCTTGCTGTCTGCTTCAGCGAGGGCAAAATAGTTATAACAAAAGTACATTTCTTAGCATTGGCTTACCATTCGGGGGATGCTTCCCCCGAATGGTGACTTGAAATATTGCAAAAAAAACGGCCAATATTGAAGCCATAAATTTACTTTAACCAGATGCCTCTGTAATTCACATCTGATTTCACACCGGATGCAGCATGTAAAAATGAAGTACCAACCCCGGATATATTGATTATCGTCAGAAAAGATATGATTCCGGAAAAATCTCAACTCCGCCGGGATGGGAATCTATGCAATAAGAAGCAATCTAAATCTTTAAAAACGTAAGCCCGGGATATTTAATTTTCTCGCAAAAATTAATTAAATTTACAGGCTATGAAAAAAAGATTAATTATAGCGATTGACGGGCCGGCCGGTTCGGGGAAAAGCAGCACGGCAAAAAAACTTGCGGGTCTTCTCGGGTATAATTACATCGATACGGGGGCAATGTACAGGGCATTCTGCCTATTTCTCCTTAAAAACAATCTCCTTGATGAAATAAGCCATGGAATTTCACTTTTCCTTGAGCGCGATCTGAAACTGATATTTGAAAAGGGAAATATCAGAGTTTTTCTTGACGGAGAAGATATTTCTGATTTAATCAGAACCCCTGAAGTAAGCGGTCTCACGAGCAGAATCAGCACAGTAGGTGAGGTCAGGGAAGTGATGGTTGAAATGCAGAGAAAGCTTGGCGCTTCTGGCGGAGTTGTGCTTGATGGCAGGGATATCGGAACAGTTGTATTTCCTTCGGCTGATTTCAAGTTTTATATGACTGCCTCACCCGAAGAAAGGGTAAGAAGAAGAATACTTGAACTTCAGGAAAAGGGGATGGAATTTGATCCCGAAGAAACGAGGCGAAGTGTTATTGAACGGGATATCAGAGATTCAAGCAGAGATATCGCCCCGATGAAAAAAGCTGATGACGCTATAGAGATTGACACAACCGGGCTCACACTTGATGAGCAGGTGAATAAAATGTATGATATAATAGCAGGAAACTGATGATCAGCCCTGCGTGTATAAATTTGAAAATTGAACTGATGCAGCACCTGATAAGTTTAGATAGTATGATAAATACCGGAGTTTGAATGATTGTAAGCATAGATAAAAGCGCGGGTTTTTGCTGGGGTGTTGTACGGGCAATAGATTTTGCAGAGAATGAACTGCAATCCGTTTCAAAGGTTTATTGCCTTGGTGATATAATTCATAACACCACTGAGGTGAAGCGGCTTAATGAGCTCGGACTTGAAACCGTATCAGTTAATGATTTCCCGAACCTTGAAAGAGGCTCAAAAATTCTGATCAGGGCGCACGGTGAACCACCCGAAACATACGCAAAGGCAAGGCAGTTCGGTCTTGAAATTATTGACGCAACCTGCCCGATTGTTACAAGGGTGCAGGAGAGAGTCAGGAAATTTGTTGATCAGGATTATCAGGTGGTAATTTATGGCAAAAAAGATCATGCCGAAGTTATCGGGATCAACGGTGTTACAGGCTACACAGCCATAGTGGTTAAAAATGTGGAAGATGCGCTTGAAAAGGTGGACTTCAAAAAACCCACCGTGCTTTTTACACAGACAACCATGGATAAAAGAGATTTTAAGGAACTTGCCGAGGCACTGAAACAAAGATGTGAAGAATTAGTGGTTGGTTCAATTGAAGAAACCGCAGTTCAGTTTCATGCCAAAGACACAATCTGCGGTCAGGTATCCGGAAGAGAAAGAAAACTGCAGCAGTTTGCCTCCGAAAACGACATCATAGTTTTCACGGCAGGCAGAAAAAGCAGCAATGGTAAGGTACTGCATGATATTGCAAAAGCCGCTAATCAGAGAACTTACTTTGCCGAAACAATTGATGAAATTGACTGGAGCTGGTTTGAGGGCGTTGAAAAGGTTGGAATAAGCGGAGCAACATCAACCCCGCACTGGGTAATGCAGCAGTTTAAAGAAGTGATTGAAAATAAATTCAACAGTTTAGTTACAGCATAAACCATCGTTAGTTAACTAATGTTACACAAATCGTATTTTTGTTCTGATCTGATTTGATGGTTAAAAGATACGGAACAATTACAGATCCCCGGGAGGATTAATGTCCGAACATAATTCAAAGATGGCTGATGATATAATCAGCAGTCTTGATTACAAAAGGTCAAGGAAGACTTTTTTTGATGATGAGTATTCCGAAGCCGAATTTTTAGAGCTCTCCAAACTTTATTCAGATTCATTTTCCAATGTAAAAGAAGGTGAACTGGTTAGCGGAAGAGTTGTGAGAATCCAGCATGACGCTGTTATTGTTGATGTGGGATTCAAATCTGAAGGCGCCATCATGCTTGACGAGTTCAATGATATATCACTTATTAAAATAGGTGATGAGATTGAAGTTGTTCTTGAGAGCGTTGAAGATCTTGAAGGCAATCTGGTTCTCAGCAAAAGACGCGCAGACTTCTTAAGAATCTGGAGCAGAGTATTAAATGCACATGATACCGGTGAAATCATTAAAGGCAAGATTGTACGCAGAATTAAAGGCGGTATGGTTGTTGACCTCATGGGTATGGAAGCATTCCTGCCCGGTTCACAGATTGATGTGCGCCCGATCCGTGATTTCGACGCATTTGTCGGAAAAGAAATGGATTTCAAAGTTGTTAAAGTTAACATCCCGACAGAAAACGTTGTCGTTTCACATAAAGTGCTTGTTGAAGAAGAACTTGCTGATCAGAGAAAAGCCATTCTCGAAGGTCTTGAAAAAGGTCAGATTCTCCAGGGTACCGTTAAAGCTATTACAGACTTCGGTGTATTCGTTGATTTAGGCGGAGTTGACGGTCTTATCCATATTACAGACCTTAGCTGGGGAAGAATTAATCACCCCAACGAAGTTGTTAAACTTGACGAACAGATCAACGTTGTTGTCACCGATTTCGATGAAGAAAAGAAGAGAATTTCACTCAGCCTCAAAAAACTCATGCCCCATCCCTGGGAAAAAATCTCAGAGAAATACACAGTTGGCAACAAAGTTTCAGGCCGCGTTGTATCTCTTACTGATTACGGTGCATTTATTGAAATTGAAAAAGGCATTGAAGGTCTTATCCATAATTCAGAAATGAGCTGGACCCAGCATATTAAACATCCTTCACAGGTTGTTTCAATGGGACAGGTTGTTGAAGCCGTTATCTTAAGCCTCGATACTGAAGAAAAGAAAATTTCTCTCGGCATGAAACAGCTTGAGCCCGATCCGTGGAATGAGCTCATGCAGAAATATCCTGTTAGCAGCAAACATTCAGGTATCGTTAGAAACCTCACCAACTTTGGTGTGTTTGTTGAACTTGAGCCAGGAGTTGACGGTCTTATTCATATTTCAGACCTCTCATGGACAAAGAAAATAAGACACCCCGGTGAAGTTGTTAAAAAAGGCGAGAAAATTGATGTCAGCATCCTTTCAGTGGATATTGAACAGAGAAAAATTTCTCTCGGTCACAAACAGCTTTTCGATAATCCCTGGGATGCATTTGAAAGCTCATACGCTGTAGGTGTTGAAACCGAAGCAAAAGTTGTAAGATTAATTGATAAAGGTCTCATTGTTGAACTCACAGGCGGCGTGGATGCATTTGTACCCACATCACAGCTCTCAACAGGAAAGATCAAAAATATCTCACAGCATTTCCAGGTTGATAACGTCTTAAAACTTAAGGTTATCGAATTCGATAAAGAAAGCAAAAAGATTGTATTAAGCCCTGTTGCTTATTACAAATCCAAAAACGACGAAGAAATTAACGAGTATATCAAAACACACAAACTTGAAAAAGTTTCTGTGCAGGATATCGTAAATGCAGAAACCGGAAAGATTGATGCATCAGAGATACCCAGTTTTGACAGCACTCCCTCTTCAAACAGAGATCAGAAATAATTTCTTTTCGGTGACCCGTAATTAAAGGGCGGTTTATCCGCCCTTTTCTATATCGGGCAAACTCATTAATTTTTAACAGTAAATTTTAACAAACCGGATCTTTTCAGTTGAAAAAAGTTGCGTTATACACTCTTGGCTGCAAGCTGAATTTCTCAGAGACTTCGGCTATCGGAAAGCAGTTTAAGAATAATGGTTTTGATGTTGTTGATTTTGAACACGGCGCTGATGTTTATGTGGTTAATACCTGTACAGTAACTGAAAATGCAGAAAAAGACTGCAGGCAGATTGTCAGAAGGGCGTTGCGTAACAACCCTCAGGCATATGTGATTGTAACCGGCTGTTACGCACAATTACGGCCGGATGAAATAAAAAAGATTGAAGGCGTTGATCTGGTTCTGGGGAGTGCGGAAAAGTTTGATCTTTTTTCTTATACTGAAAACTTTGAGAAAAAAGACCTTGCCTGTATATTTGTATCCCCCTCGGGAGAACTGACAAATTCATTCGGGCTTGCCTCATCAACCGATGCAGATACGAGAACGCGTGCTTATTATAAAATACAGGACGGCTGTGATTATAAGTGCTCATTCTGCACGATTCCGCTGGCCAGGGGTAAATCAAGAAGTCTTGACCCTGAAACCGCAGTTCTGAAGTTCAGGGAACTGGTTGAGCAGGGTTACAAAGAAATCATACTTACAGGGGTGAATGTTGGTGATTACGGAATTAATTACGACACCGACCTTTACAAACTGCTGCTTCGTTTCCTTGAAACAGAAGGGGAGTACAGAATAAGAATCAGCTCAATTGAACCCAATCTTCTGACCGATGATATTCTGAAACTGACAAGAGATAATGAAAAGATGTGCCGCCATTTTCACATTCCCCTGCAGAGCGGCTCGCAACAGATTCTTAAGCTGATGCAGAGAAGATATAAGGCAGATTATTACAGAGACCTGATTCTCAGGGCAAAAGATATCATGCCAGATCTCGGCATCGGTATAGATGTTATTGTGGGTTTTCCGGGTGAAGGGGAAAAAGAATTTCAGGAGACACATGATTTTCTTCATGCATTGCCTCTTTCATATCTTCACGTTTTCACCTATTCAGAAAGACCTGATACCAAAGCAATTGAAATGCCGGGTAAAGTTGATGTTTTTGAGAGAAAAAACAGAAACAACATTCTGAGAAATCTCAGCGATAAAAAGAAATTTGAGTTCTATAACTCCAGACTTGGTTCTGAAGAGGAAGTTTTATTCGAGGAAGAAAACCATGAAGGGGTAATGCGCGGTTTTTCCTCCAATTATATAAGGGTTGAACAGCCTTATAATTCTGATTATATTAATAAGCTTGTTAAAGTAAAATTATCTGAAACAAACGGAAGGATTGCCAAAGGCCAACTGTTGTTACCACTGGAACAAATTTAATTCGGATACATAATGAAAAAAATCAGCCTTTTGCTGGCAGTTTTATTTCTGACTGCTGCTAACAGCTCTGCACAGGATTCTCAGGTACAGGTGCTCCCTCTTTCACTGGTTTCAAACCAGATTGCACTCTCAAAAAATAATAATATACCTGCCGTTTATGAAGTCAGGTCTCTCAAAGAAAAGAAGAGTGCCGGGCTTGCAATTCTTTATTCAGCACTGCTGCCCGGAATGGGTGAACTTTATGCGGGCGACTATTCAATCGGGAAGTATCTTACAATTGCCGATGCTCTATTTATAGGTACAATTGCGGGTTTGAAATATCACGCCAATAATCAGGAAGATAATTTTAAGGCTTACGCTAAAACCAACGGCGGAGTTACAACCGATGGCAAAGATGAAGATTATTTTGCCAATATCGGTAATTACAGAGATATTGATCAGTACAATGACGAAATGGCATCTCAGAGACGCTTCAATAAAATGTATGATGTGAACACGCACGGCTGGAAGTGGAACACTCAGGATGAAAGAAAAGCCTACAGAGATTTATGGGTTTCAAGAGAAACCGCTAACAACAACGTAAGATTTGTGGTTGGCGCAATGATTCTTAACCGTGTGGCGAGCATCGTAAATGCAGTAAGGCTTGTTGCCTCTCATAACAAAAGCATAGACGAGAATGCCACGGCAGTTTATTTTGGTTATGAAGTAATACAGGGTGTTACCACAAACCTGACGATTAACCTCAGAACCGGCTTTTAAGTTTCAGGTTAACTGCTGCCGTTAAAGGCCGCAGTTAACCTTATTTTTTTTCTTCATAACCATTTCCCAACCGATATCACACTTCAGTTAATAAGACTTTAAAAAAACCTTTATTCAGGCAATTATTACTTTTGTTTTCTCCTTCTGTGATAGTAGTTCCGATGTGAGAATGTCTTGCATTTAAGAACAATACCTGAGCAGTTTTCCGGGTTTCATCCGCCGTTTTATTTGCCTTGATAAAACAGCGCTGTGACTGATGAATGAGTGAAAAGCAGAGACCTGCTTAAAATACTGACGGCAGCCGTAAAAAACGCAGAAAACAGAAATAATTAAACCCGCAGATCACTTATACCAAAATCTTTATTTAAAACTAAAATTTTTATAACTATATTTACCACAATAAATTATAGCCAACTCCATTTCAGAATAATCCGGATTTCAAGAATGATATTTACACCGAAGAAGAAATTTATTCTCTTTATTTTTACGGTTTTAATTACACTCCCATTCACCGTAAGTTCCCCTCAGAATGCTTCCAAAGAAAAAATACTGACACTTAAGAACAATCAGATACTTGATTACACCGAAACAAGATTATCACTTGTTAACGGCAGGGAAAGGATTTTTTATATTTATTACCAGCCCGGGGCGGGCACAACTGAACAGGAATATTTTGTGAGATCAGGCGATAAAACTTTTGGCCCCATTGATTTCATAAAATGGATTGATTATGACAGTAAATCAGGCGGTTATTATATAACGTATTTAAAGCAGGGGAAAGAATATGTTATCTTCAATGATAAAGAGTACGGTCCATTCGTTTCGGAGCCAAGTGTTGTGACATTCACTGATTATTCACAGGGGCTGATTTACGATTTTGCCGAAGGCAATGAAAGAGTTATCCTGACCGGTGAGTATGACGAGAAACTCACGGCCCCATCATATCCGCTTCTTAATCCGCGCGGCAATGCATACAGTTACACATACAGAAAAGGGGAAAAAAGTTACGTCCGGATCTGCGGAAAAGATGCAGGACCGTTCCACTATGCAGAGTATGCTTCAATTTCAGCAGACTGCGGATTTACACTCATTCCTTTCGTCAAAAAAGATGATCTTCTGTGGTATATCTCTGTAAACGGAAAAGAAGAAGGCCCCTACACGGGTATTCTTGACCGTTTTGTGAGTGCTGACGGAAAGAGTTATTTCTACTCATACAATGATGCAGATTATAAAATATTTTTTAATCTGAACGGCAAAACATACGGTCCTTATGATGAAGCTCCCGCATTGTATTTCACACCAGAAGGAGTGAACGGCGTTGAAATAAAAGAGAAAGATGGTTACTATTTTATAATGAACGGCAAAAAATACGGACCGTATGATGAAACAAGATATGGCTATTCAGGGTTAAATAATGAGATGTTTTATGCCGGATTTAAAAAGGGGAATGAGTTTATTTCATTTATAAACGGCAAAGAGATCCTGGACGGCAAGGATTATCAGAATTTTATATTCAGTCTGGATGGTGAATCATACATCTGCAGTTATACTGAAGGAAATAAAAAATATGTGATTTATAACGGAGAAATTTACGGCCCGTTTGAAATGGATGCCAATTACTGGCTCTCGCATGAAAGTGATGCAAAGGGTTTTATAGTCACTTACTACAAAGATAACATGACGTATCTGAATATAAACAATACAGACTACGGGCCATTTGGTTATGTTGATCTCTACAGAATAAAATACGGTGACAACGGCGGCTTTATTCTCACTGTTGATGATGCTGAATACAGCCCCAGAATCATGTACAACGGTGAAATACAGCCTGTGCCTGATGGTGTTATTCTCGACTATGGTATCAGCCCGGATGGCAAAAACTGGTACGCTGTTATAAGCGGTGAGAGAGGAATTGAAGCATTTGTAAACGGAAAAAGCATGGGAGCCGGTACCTTCGGAGTCAGTTTTAATGATGGAAAGATAATCTGGTTCAGTCTTGAAAACGACACACTTTATTTAAATAAAAAATAACCCATAATATTAATCGGGAGCAGGAGATGAAAGTGAGATATTTAACCATGTTGCTGTTAATGACAGCATCACTCTTATTTGCAACAAACCCTGATAATAATGAAAATACTGCGGCAAAAACAAAATTGTTCACTCTTGAAAAAGGTGCAATCATTGATTACACCGAAACCACAGTTTCATTTATCGGCGGCAAGCAGAATTTATTTCTGGTGTACAGTGTGAATGATGAAGCCAACGGCACATACTACAGTTATGTTGTGGTTAATGACAAAAAATACGGCCCGTATGATTATGTCAGTGCCATGAACTTCAGCAAAACCACCGGGAACTTCCACTTTGCGTATTACACTAAAGACGCCTACTATATGAACGTGAACGGAACGGTGACCGGGCCATTCACAGGTTTCCCTGAAATCATGCAGATAAATGAGTACAAAAATTATGCTGTCTTTTCTTATGAAGCTGATGGCTGGTATATCTGGCATGGCGGAAAAAAATACGGCCCTTCAGAAGACTTTGATCTGCCGGTGCTCTCTGCCAACGGCACCATGTCATATTCATACGGCAACGGCGGAAAAAGATACGCAAATGTGAACGGAAAAATTTACGGCCCTTATGATTATCTATACAATCTTTCTGTAACCGATAACGGCGCGGGCTTTTTCTTTATGTACGGAAACGGAACAGAGTCTTACTACAACTATAACGGAAAATCTTTCGGGCCTTATGCCACGGTTGGTGCCGGGGGAGTTAATACCGAAAGAGGCGGTTATTTTGCTACCTATACAGATAAAAACGGTAAAGGTTACATTGATCTTAACGGTAAGATTAACGGACCTTACATATCTGAACCCTACTGCTATTACCTCATGAAAGGTTTCGTTTATGCAACAGTTGAGAAAGAAACAGGTAAATTTTATATCCTCACAGAAAAGGGTGAAACAGGCCCCTATGCAAGCGTTGTATTTGGCACAGGAGCTGAATCTGGAACGGGATATGCGGTTGCAGTAGCAAAAACTGATGGCAAACTTGCTGTTGTGCATAATGGTAAAGAGCTGCCGGGTATAGATAATCTGCAAGCGGTGACATGCAATTATGATGGCAGTGAGGTGCTTTATTTTGGCTCAGGAGCGGATAGTAAATTTTATGTGTATGTGAATGGAACGAAATACGGCCCCTTTGAAGAAATGTACGGTGGTGATATGATGAGAGATAAAAATAACAAAGGCTGGTATATTCACTACCTTGAAGGCGGAAAACAGTACGCAGTCATAAACGGCAATAAAGTTGGTCCGTTCGGGAATGCGGAAGTATGGAATATCAAATTCTCATCCGGAGGAGGTTACATGCTTCCTTATACAAGTGACGATTACACTCAGGGATTTGTTATGGTAAATGGCAAGACTTTCCCGCTGCCGGGTGCTTATTCCATTTATACCGAAATTTCCGGTTCCAACTGGGCAATTGTCTCCGTTGCAGATACTTATCAGCTTACCCTTAACGGTAAGAATATGGGAGCCAATACATTTGCACCCAGCCTTACCGAAAAAGGAGGCCACTATCTGAGTATTGAAGGCGATACCCTCTACCTCAACACCTTCTGATTTATAAGGGGGATGAAGTTTTATATTCATCCCCTTGCTTTTCCGTAAAGTCAGAATCCCCGGAACAATTCTTCAGGCGGGGATATATAACAAACATTAAAACCGAACTCATTCATTATAACCGCCGGAGCTTATTAATGCCGAAAATAACAGGATATTTTCTTCTTGCAGTAATCTTTTTTTGCAGTGCCTCTATTGCGCAGTCGCCTCAGATAAAAAAGAAGGTGAAGCTTTATGAATTCAAACCCGGACAAGAAATAGTTTATAACGAGACAGGACTTTCATTTGCAGGAGGAAAGGAAACATTTTTTATCACCTGGTCTGAAAATGATCCGGTAACGGGCTATGCGCAATATTATACTGAAACAGGCGGAAAAATATACGGCCCTGCAGAAATGCTTACAGGGCAGGTGAACTATGATCCTGAAACAGCAGGATTTTTTGTCACCTGTCTTAAAGGTTCATCATATTATACGGTTATTAACGGCACAGAATACGGACCCTTTGATGCGATACCTGCAATTTATCAGGAAAACGGGTATAAAGATTTTATAATTCTGCCATTCAGTAATGAGCTGATTATTAACGGCAAAAAATACGGTCCTTATGATGAAGTCTATTCTCCATACCTCACTCCGGGGGGAACGTTTGCGTTCACCTTCAGCAAGGGAGGGAAATACTTTTTCCACGTTAACGGTAAGGAATTCGGCCCTTATGATGGTGCGGAGTATGCAAGTCTGAGTAATAAACCTGATAAATATTTGTTCAGTTACACCAAAGACGCTAATCTCTATTACAACGTCTCGGGGAATATTAACGGACCATATTTCGGCTCAGGATTTTCGCAGATGACACCCGACGGCGAGTCATACTTTTACACATACTATGACGCTGCTATGAAATATTATTTTAACCTGAACGGCATTGTGTACGGTCCTTATATCAAAGAGCCGATGATCTATTCTAATGAAGACGGTTTCATTTGCGCTGAAGTGACTGTTGCCGAAGGGGAGTGTTACATAATAACCGG
>JABWCA010000088.1 GCA_013359345.1 Ignavibacteriaceae bacterium | reverse complement strand
GAAAAAGTTGAATACATTCTTCTAAACGATGCTTCGGATGATAACACGCTTGAACTGCTGAAACTTCACACGGAAGGTGACGGCAGGTTCATCGTTTTTGACGTCAGGGAGAAAGAGCTGAACGGTAAACGGGGAGCATTGCAGGAAGGGATCAAGCTCGCCCGGTTTCCGTATATTGTAATCACGGATGCTGACTGCACTCACCCGGAAAGCTGGCTTTATAATTTTTCAAATTACTTTTCAGCCGGCTTTGAAGTTGTTGTGGGTCCGGCCCCGTACTTCAAAACCTCCGGCCTTGTTAACCATATTGCCTGTTTTACGAATCTCAGAAACTTCCTGCTTAAATATTCCATGGCGGGTCTGGGACTCCCCTATTCTGCCACGGCAAGAAATCTCGGTTACAAAAAAGAACTTCTGCTTAAAACAGGCGGATATGCTTCAACTGCTGATTCCCCAAGCGGTGATGACGATCTGCTCATGAGAGAATTCAATAAAATCAGGGCTCGCATTGCGTATGCTGATGACCGCAATTTTGCCGTCTTCAGTAAGACCAAGGAAAAACTCGGAGCGTACATTCTTCAGAAATCAAGGCACACTGCATCATCATTTCATTACTCGCTCAGCTCAAAAATTGCCTTATGGATCTGGCATTTTTATAATATCCTTGCTCAATTCGGGTTTTTGTTCATGGTTTTTGATGTCAGAATAGCATATCTGACTGTTGTTAAAATATTTTTTGATATTTTTGTTGTTTTATTGTTTCAGAAGCAATTCGCTTATAATTTCAGAATCCCTGCCATTCTATCTGGTCAGTTTCTGTATGAATTGTTCATCGAAATAAATTTCTTTAATTCATTAACCGGTAAATCTGACTGGAAAAAATAGAGTGTAAGTTATGGATATAGTTTCAATTCTCAGAGGTATTCTCGGAATCGGTGTCATAATAGGCATAGCCTTCCTGATGTCTGATAACAAGAAGAAAATTAACTGGAAACTAGTGGGAGCAGGATTTCTGATCCAGGTGTTCCTTGCAGTGTTTGTAATCAAAGGTGATCAGATGGGTGCATTCTTTGCCCCGCTGGGATGGATTAAGGGGTTCTTCAGTTTCATAAGCAGTTTCTTTGTGGTTTTGCTTGATTTCACTGAGGAGGGTGCAAAGTTTATTTTCGGTTCACTGGCAATGGGTCCGGGCTCAGAAGGCAGCCTTGGGGTGTTTTTTGCGTTCCAGGTACTCCCAACCATCATATTTTTTGCAAGCCTTATGTCGCTTCTTTATTATCTTGGAATAATGCAGAGAGTTGTTCAGGCCATGGCGTGGCTTTTTGCCAAAATAATGGGAACATCGGGCGCAGAATCACTCTCCTGCACGGCAAACATATTTGTCGGGCAGACAGAAGCTCCGCTTATGATCAAACCATTTATTAAGAAAATGACTCACAGTGAACTGCTTACCGTAATGGTGGGCGGCATGGCAACAATAGCCGGCGGTGTTATGGCTGCATATATCAAGATTCTTGGCACTGCATTCGCTGAAATTAAAAAAATACCGATTGACAGCGCCGAACTGCTTTTTGCAACACAGCTTCTTGGAGCAAGTGTTATTGCAGCTCCGGGGGCCATGCTGATTTCCAAGATTATCAAACCAGAGGTTGAAGAACCTGTCACTAAAGGCACCGTGAAAATTGATATTGAAAAAAACGCTTCAAATGCAATTGAGGCTGCTGCAACGGGAGCATCAGAAGGCCTTACTCTTGCCTTAAATGTGGCTGCAATGCTCCTTGCATTTATTGCTCTTGTGGCAATGTTTAACTTTCTTCTTTTTAACATTGGCGAGTGGACCGGATTAAATGCCCTGCTGATGCAGAACTACAACCAGCCTCTCAATTTCCAGCTTCTTGTTGGATTGGTGATGCAGGGAATCGGACTCGCAATAGGTATTCCATGGAATGACGGACTGAATTTCGGTAGTCTTTTCGGAACAAAAATGATTCTCAATGAATTTGTTGCTTACCTTGATCTTGCAACCCTGATCAAAAACGGCGCAATACACAGTGAAAAGACCATATTCATGGCCACTTATGCTCTTTGCGGATTTGCCAATATCAGTTCAATAGCCATCCAGATAGGCGGTATCGGTCCCCTTGCACCTGAACGAAAAGGAGAACTTGCCAAACTGGGCATTAAAGCAGTCATCGGTGGTTCATTAGCAACACTTCTTTCCGCATCATTAGCAGGAATCCTGTTCTGATATGGATCTTTCATTTCACTACCGTTCTCTTATTAATTCGCTCAGAACCGAGTTCCATGAGCAGCCGGATCTGGCTATAGTTCTGGGCAGCGGCTTTGGTGTGCTTATTGATTCGCTTAATATTATAAGAAGCATACCCTATTCAAACTTTGAAGGCTACCCGCAGACAACTGTTGAGGGCCATAAAGGGGTTCTTCATCTCGCTCAGCAGTCAGGTAAGAAGATTCTTATTTTTGAAGGCAGGAACCATTTTTATGAAGGCCATCCTATTGAAGATACGATCCTCAATGTGCTTATAACAAGATTTCTCGGCATAAAGAATCTGCTAATCACAAATGCAGCGGGCGGAATAAATCAGTATTTTAAACCCGGCGATCTTATGCTGATTAAGGACTTTTCATACCTCCAGCTGAAAAAGGAAATGTCGGAGCTGATCGGGCAGATTACGCATGAGCAGAAGAATAACTTTGCCGGCATGCCTTCACCCGAACTGAATCAGAAACTTGAAGAGGCAGCCCTTAAAGAAGCGATTCCGCTCAGGTACGGCGTCTATTGGTACGTAAAAGGACCTAACTATGAAACCCCTGCCGAAATTCAGATGATAAAGAGACTGGGCGGTGATGCAGTAGGGATGTCATCAGCAAGTGAAGCAGTAATGGCAAATCTCTGGAACATTAATGTAGCAGGAATTTCATGCATTACAAATTTTGCAGCAGGTCTTAGTCCGCAGAAATTATCTCATGATGAGGTTAAGGAAACGGCAAATATGACGGCTGTTAACATTTCAAAACTTGTTAACAGGTTTATAGAGTTGTTATAACATCTGAGAAATTACGGAGGCGGTGGTTACAACCGCTGTCTCCGCTCTTAACCTGTGATCAGAAAGATTCAGTTTAAGTGACCCCCTGAACAATCCCGATTCCCTCTCACTTAATCCACCCTCAGGGCCGAATATAAAACAAACTTCCCTGCTGATTTCAGTCATTGAAGTAACTGAAGTAACAGCATCCTGATCAAGCAGAGCTGTCATTTTACCTTCGCAGAGCTTTTCGGTCAGTTTATCAGCAAATGATATATGCGGTTTATGAAATCTTATCGATTGTTTCATGGCAGCAAGTGCAATCGATTCCAGTCTTTTAAGATTTAAATTCTGCTTTACAGATTTATCGGCCTTAAAAAAAACAAAATTTGTGATTCCGAGTTCAACAGCTTTCTCCAGTGCAAACTCCATTCTGTCAGGATTACGCAGTATGGGTATAAAAAAGGTTAAATTTCCGGCCTTATCAGGGTGAAATGTCCTTGAGATAATCTCAAACTCCCCCTCGTTTTTACCATTGCGGATGAATTTACTGAGAATGAAATTCCCTTTTCCGTCAGTGAAATGAATCTCATCACCCGGAGAGTGACGCATTACCCTTATGAGATGGAGATACTCACTGCCGCTAAGCGTGATATGAGTATCTCCTTCTCTGTAATTTTCTGCATAAAATAATTCTATGCCTGAAAAGTGATGATTCAATTAACTACTCAAAATAAAAACGAACGCCAACGGCTCCGTTGAGATTGAGTTCTGTTGAGGGCGCAAGATCAAGCAGGGGCACCACTTCAAGGAAAATATCAACAGGCGAATTAGCAAATTCATAAGCCAGACCCAGAGGAATTCTTACACCAACCCTGCTTTTTTCTGAGAGTTTAAGTCTGGCACCAATGCCGTAATAAAAGGGAAGGCGGCCCTTGGTTACATTAATGAGGCTGTAATCGTGAAATAAATAATCCGCATGCACATGAAATGCAGCTTCCTTTAAGAATGACCAGGCTGCCGCAGCGTCTATGGCATTATTCTGAGAGAGTTTGTATTTCAGACTTAATCCGGTTGGTTCACCCGCTATAATACCCACACCAAACTTGCCTGATTGTGCGTTTGCCGCTTCAGTCCAAAAGAAAATTAAAAAAATTACGGGGAGCAAGATTCTGCTGAAATGCTTCATGTTTTACCTATTTTTATTCTGTTAACCAGACAAAAATAAAAAAAAATAGCTTATTCGCTTTTGATTTACCGCATATTTACTTAAAATTGTTAAATTGTTAAAATTCCTTATCATATTCTATCATTTTACAGATGCCATATAAGTTCACCCTTGCACTGCTGTGTATTTTTACGTCTTTTATCAGTGGACAATCTCAAAAAGTGACGCTTATAACACACTGGATTCCGCAGGCCCAGTTTGCAGGTTATTATATGGCTTACGAGAAGGGATTTTTCAGTAAATACGGGCTTGATGTCACAATTAAAAATATCGATGTAGATAAACCGAACGAGGAAGAGCTTACCAAAGGTAATGCGGAGTTTATTACATCATTTCTTTCCACGGCAATGATGCTTTCTGATCAGTATGATCTGGTAAATATCGGGCAGACCTCAAGGAAATCAGCCCTGGTTTTTGTGGCAAAAGCCAAATCAGGGATCAAAAGCATAAATCAGCTTAAAGGAAAAAAAATAGGGATATGGGCCGCAGGATTTCAGGAAATTCCCCGGGCATTCACTGCCAGATATGATCTGAATGTGAAATTTGTCCCGATTAGATCAACAATCAATCTGTTTATTGAAGGCGGCGTTGATCTGATGACAGTAATGTGGTATAATGAATATAACTCAATTATAAATGCGGGCATTGATGAAGAAGATATGTCGGCATTTTTCTTTTCCGATTACGGAATGGATGTCCCTGAAGATGGTATTTACACAACCCGAAAGTTCTATAAAGAAAACAAAACTGTCTGTGAAAACTTTCTGAAAGCGGTTATGGAGGGCTGGAACTACGCCAGAGAAAACAGGAAGGAAGCCCTTGATAATGTGATTCAGAGAATGAAGGAAGCAAGGATTCCGGCAAATTATTCGCACCAGTCATGGATGCTTGATAAAGTGCTGAAGGTGATTTTTCCGGAGGGAATGAGCAATAACGGCAAACTGAAAAAATCAGAATTTGATTTCACATACAAAATTCTGAAAGATTCGGGTTATGTAAAAAAAACACTAACTTATGAAGAGTTTATCGGGCAATGAAATTAAATTTTATTAAAAACAGCAGTCTGAAAATAAGGCTCGCAGGCTCTATCCTGCTGGTTGCCATTTCAATCCTCTCTGTCATGTTCGTGATTAATTTCATTATTTCACGAAACTTCATGTTCAATAATATAGAACAGAACGCCCGTAACCTCACAACCGCAAGAATAAACGAACTTGAAAAAATCTTAAAGCCCCTTGAAAAAATACCTGCCGGAATTGCCGCTTTTCTTGAAAGTGAAGATATATCCAGAGAAGATATCTATACCATAATCCCCCGATTTCTTGCTGCCAATGATGATGTTTACGGAATCTGCATTGCATTTGAGCCGGTGAAAAAAGGTGATAAGGCCACGCTTGATGCTCCGTACTTTTTTAAGGATAAAGGAAGCATTAATGATCTTAATGTAAAAGATTCTTATGATTACACTATCTGGGACTGGTACCAGATTCCTAAAATGATGAATAAGGCGATGTGGTCTGAACCTTACTTTGATGAGGGAGCCGGCGATGTTCTGATGCTAACCTATTCTGTGCCATGGTACAAGGAGGTGAACGGTAATAGAATCCTTCAGGGAATTGTAACGGTTGATCTCGCTCTTGATAAACTGCAGAAAATAGTTTCTTCCACCAAAATTCTTGATGACGGGTATGCTTTCCTCATCTCAAAAAAAGGAACATTTCTGACCTACAAAAATTCTGACGTGCTGCTTCATCAGACCATTTTCAGCATTGCTGATGAATATCAGAAACCGGAATACCGTGAAATCGGAAAGAAAATGATTGCCGGTGAATCAGGTTTTGCCGATATAGACGAATTTGATACGGGTGAGAATTTCAGGTTGTTTTATGCCCCTGTGAAAGTGAATTCATGGTCGATGGGCCTTATGATACCAAAAGATGAGCTGTTTGCGGATGTAAGTGAACTCAACTTTCTCCTTTATTTTATAGGACTTGTAGGTATCGGACTCCTCACATTCTTCACATTTATGATAACAAGCCGGCTCACCAAGCCTCTTAAACTCGTATCAACCATTGCAAGTGAGGTGGCAAGCGGTAATATCAAGTCAGCAAAGTCGTCAATCATAGAACTTACTGAAAGCAACAAGCAGATAGATCTGATGATGAATATTGATAAAAATCAGATTAAAGATGAAACCGTGCTGTTGCTCAGGTCTTTCTACATAATGCTTGAGGGGCTTGATTCACTCACCCAGAGGGTAAGGCTTGCAGTTATCCAGATTGTTTCATCAAATAACGTGATAAACAGCTCTGTGAAAGAGCTTGAAGAAGCCATCACCACTCAGGCAGCCTCCACCGGAGAAGTGACGGCCTCTGCCAACGAAATTAATAATAATGTTAATTCTCTCTCCGTATCAGTCAATAAGTTTTCTGATAACATTGTGAATGCAGACCAGCTGCTTAATGAAGGTATAGAGTACATAGAGGAAATCAGGAAAGCAATGGATTCCATTGTTAATCTTACAAATTCAATGGTTAACAAACTGAATCTTATTTCCCGCAAAACTTCTAACATCAATAAAGTCACATCAACCATTGCAGGAATTGCCGACAGGACCAATCTTATTTCACTTAATGCCGCTATTGAGGCTGAGAAAGCAGGTGATTTCGGAACCGGTTTCGGTGTCATTGCCCGTGAGATCAGACGTCTTTCAGATAACACATCAAACTCACTGATGGAAATTGAAAGCATTGTGAATGAAGTGCAGAACTCGGTTGATGACGGGGTGACCAGCATAAAAGATTTTTCAATTGAAGCCAAGAAAAGTTATAATTACGTTAACAGTGTTGCAGAAAAACTTTCACGTATAATAGATTTTAATAAAAACCTCAATCCGGAGTTTGATGAAGTCAACTCAAAGATTCAGTTCCAGCTTGAAAGTGCCGGACAAATTTCGGATTCAATGATTCACCTTTCATCTAATGCTGCCCATCTTAAAGATACGCTTAAGGAGTTTCTGTCAATTTCTCAGAAGCTGAATGAAGCGGTTGTATCTTTAAGAGATTCGGTTAAACAATTTAATCTGTAATACTTTAGCAATCACAGATAAACCAATAAATTAAAGGAAAGATGAATGACAGTACATGAAATTGCTGCCAGGCTGGCAGAATTATGCAAAACAGGACAGTTCGAACAGGCACAAAACGAACTCTATGCCGATAATTGCGTAAGCATTGAAGGTGAAGGCTCTATGGTGCCAAGAGTTGAAGGTCTGGATGCCATCAGGGAAAAAGGTCGTCAGTTTCAGTCAATGATTGATGAGTATTACGGCGGATATGTTACTGATCCTGTTATTGCGGGAAACCACATCACACTGACCATGGGTATGGATGTAAAAATGAGAGGTCAGGAAAGGTTTATGATGGAAGAAGTCTGCGTGTATAAGGTCAAAGACGGTAAAATAGTTCTGGAGCACTTCTTTTTCTGATAATATCCCCTCTGTATTGATTGTATATCCTACTATAAAAAGACCGGCAATGCCGGTCTTTATTAATTACACCTTGTGAACTGTTACATTTATTTCAACACAGATCATTGCGGGAAACGCAGATAAATTTCCTGAGAATATATATCTATACCCAGCCTCTTAATTTACATGCTTCTGCAACACGGGCAACACCCACTATAAGTGCAGCCAGACGGGGATGGACCCTTTTTTCCTTCTGAGACTGCACCACAGAGTGAAAAGCCTTGGTGATTTTTTTATCAAGTGCCTTGTGAACTATATCCTCTTCCCAGAATATGAATGAGCTGTCCTGCACCATTTCAAAATATGATACTATCACACCGCCTGCGCTGGCAAGCAGATCAGGCAGCACATGTATTCCGTTCGCAAAAAGAATTTCATCAGCTTCAGGGGTTGTTGGTCCGTTAGCAAGTTCGCAGACAAGTTTTGATCTGATCTTATGTGCATTGGTTTCGTTAATTGCATTTTCAAGTGCGGCCGGATAGAGCACATCGGCTTCAAGTTCAAGAATTGAATCGCGTTCAGCTTCCTCAGCGCCTTTGAATCCTTTAAGTGAGCCGGTGGTGAGTTTATGCCTTACCAGTTCCATGGGATCAATTCCGTTGGGGTTATAAACCGCTGATTTCGAATCGGAAGCAGCAATCAGTTTGCCTCCGCCAAGAATTTCCTTATGAAGAAGCGCAGCACGCTGCCCGGCGTTTCCAAAGCCCTGCACTATAAATGTATCCGGTTTTATGCCATAATGACGGCATGCCTCTCTTACCGTGATCACTCCCCCTCTTGAAGTGGCGTCTCTCCTGCCCTCGGTGCCACCAATCTGCATAGGCTTATCTGTAAGGATACCGGATGAGTGTTTCCTGACAATGGTTTCATATTCATCCATCATCCACGCCATTGTCTGGGGATTTGTGTAAACATCAGGAGCCGGTATATCTTTTTCAGTACCGATAAAATCAGCTACAGCTCTTATATATGCACGGGCAACCCTTTCAAGTTCCTTTACGGAGAGGTGTTTGGGATTACAGATAACCCCGCCTTTACCACCGCCCAGCGGAAGGTCTGAAACGGCCGCTTTCCAGGTCATCCAGCATGAAAGGGCTCTTATTGTGTCAATGGTCTCTTCGGGGTGAAATCTGATTCCCCCTTTGGCAGGACCGCGCGCAGTATTATACTGAATCCGGAAACCGGTCATAATTTCTATTGCTCCGGAATCAAGCATTACGGGCATCGTAAATGTATATTCTCTCTGAGGCTGAATCAGGAGATCGGTGGTTGATTTATCGAGCTTCAGGATTTCGGCAGCTTCAAGAATCTGTCGTCTTGCTGTTTCAAATGAGTTATATGATGTCATTTTTTTTCTCCGTCCTTATGTTTACCGGGAACAGGTTTTTCAATCGGCAGGGTAATTCTGTACCAGCAGTTTTTACAAACCAGAGCCCTGTCAACCTTCAGCAGAACCTGATCCCAAGAACTCAGTGCGTAACCGCAATGCGGACAGTTCTCAATATTTTTCACGGGTTGTTTTGAATTATCCATATTATTCTTCCGTCTTTCCGTTTTTAAGAATCACGCCGAGTTTTTTGCCGGCGTTCATCTTAACGAGAAGAGGCTCCTTTAGAGTAACATGTTTGACAAATACTTTCTCTTCATTGATTTTTTGCTTTTTAAGCCATTCCCAGTCGATAAAAGTAAAATGATCGGCCTCATCAACTGTGAAATAGGCTACCAGAAACGATGTGATATTCTGAAAAAAATGTGAGCCCTGCGATGGTGACACAGGAATATCTTTCATACCAAGCTCAATAATCACCTTTGCCATGGAGATCTGCGGCCAGGTTACCGGAATTCCAAGCCAGGGATCAAACGTCCCCCATCTGCCCATACCTATCAATATGTAGGGTCTGTTTTCGGTTAACATTTTATCATTCAGCTGACTGAGCTCCCACGCGATATCCCTGGTTTTTGACCGGTCGAAAATATCAGGATCAACATAAATAATATCTGTAATATTTTCGATTATTCCGTATCCCATCACTTCCCTGCTTCTGCAGAAAAGCTGCTCCTCTGTGAATTTTGTAAGCGAATGAACTTCAACTTCATGATAAACAACCAGAGGTCTCATCTGCAGTATGGCAAAATCAATAGGGTTTCCCCTCTCGACATTCAGGTTCACTGCAAACTCAATTTCAACCGGCGTACCCATACCCCAGCTCCCCATGTTAAGCAGAAGATCAACTATCATGCTCAGAGGAAAGATTTTCTGTTTGAGCATCGGGGCAAAGGTCACCAGCCTTAGTCCCTCACGTGATGTGCCGTCATAAACCTGATTATTGATGTGTGAATAAGTTGAGGCAACCTGCGTAAGATTGCCGTCAAGCTCTGCAGTGCCGATATCATACAGAACGGTGACAGAATCATCATCCTCTGAATCCCGTTCAAGAGTTCCTTTCAGATTTAACGCAAAAAACTGCGTCTGTGAGTTCCTGAGGTAATCATTAACGTTGTTAAACTGCATAAGTCTGTTGGGGTATTTGGGGCAGAATTTTACTGAGCTCCCCCCTTGCACGACCATTTTACCCAGACCCACCGCAACACTTACTATTCCGTCTTCAGATCTGATGGGGGCTATAGGGTAGAAGTTGTACGATTTTGCAACTCCCGAGAATGTCGGGTAATATCTTTCATCATATCTGCTGCCCACCATCTTCTGGATTATTACCGACATTTTTTCTTCCTCAGGGCGGTATGCAGTAACTCTTATATAGTTTTTAGCGTTCTGATAAAATGTAGAGGCATAAATAATTTTTACGGCATCAATGAGTTCCTTGAGTCTCAGAAACTTATCATCATTTATGTTTGGGAGCATGATTGTGGAGTACACACCCGCAAACGGATGATACTGGGAATCCTCCAGCAGGCTTGATGATCTGACGGCAAGTGGGGTTCTCACTATATCCAGGAATGAAAGGAGATCGGCAATAACATGGTCGGGAAAAAACTCCGCCGAAAGGAATTTCTTTTTAATCTTTTCATCATCAGTGCATTTGATAGCAAACTCCCTGAGGTGATTTTCATCAAGAAACTGATCGAACACGTCAGTTCCGATGATGATTGCCGGCGGCACATATATTCTCACACCCTCAAACTGGTTACCGAGCTGATAGTTGTTAATCAGGATGTTAAGAAAACCGAGACCTCTTGCTTTACCGCCGAGAGATCCGCCGCCTATTCTGGCAAAACTGTCATTCGGATCAAATGTTTCTTTCTTAAAATCGGTAATCAGCCCTTTCTGGCGGATCCTTCTGTAATTTCTGAGCGAGTTAATAAGATAAATTCTCAGTTCATCTATCGACTTAAAATCAGCTATCCTCTTCGACCTCATGATATCAGCAAGCCAGAATTCTGTTCTTGCCTTAAGCCAGTTTGAAAAATGATTTCTTTCTGCATGATAACTGATTATCTCAGCAGGAATGAACTCGAGCACTTCTTCAAGCTCCCGAAGATTTGATGCTCTGCCCGCCTCTGTCCCCTCTTTGTCCCTGAAGACAAAATCACCAAAGCTGAAATTGTTAATCATGAAATTTCTGAGATCATTCAGCAACGTGGGTGATCCCTTCAGCAGAAATGATGCTCCCAGATCATACGCATCGCGTCTGTAATGCTCCCCATTTGACTGAAGCAGCACAGGAATATCAGAATGACGTTTTTTAACTTCTTCGGCGAATTTGAGCCCCGCGCGCAGATCCTGTTTCCCACCCTTCATAAAATCAACATCAGATATTATGCCGAGAATATACTCTTCATATTTTTCAAATATCTCCCAGGCCTCCTCATAATTATTACAGAGAATGATTTTTGGCCTGGCACGCATTCTGAGAAATTTATGGGAGAGATTGATCCCCTCGGATACAAGCCGCAGCGACTGCTTTATAATCTCGGTATATATTATGGGAAGGAATACGGAATAGTATTTGATATTATCTTCTATAAGAATGATTGACTGCACCCCAACCATTTTAGTGTCATGGTCAACATTCAGACGGTCTTCAAAATATTTAACAACACCTATTATGAGCCTGAAATCCCCGTGCCAGATAAATATCTTATCAAAAACAGAGATATCAGAGTGCTGAATCAGATCAGCAAGCTCCTTATTGTCAAAAGCCAGGAGAACCACGGGTATGTTAATATCGAGATCGGCAAATTTGAGGTTCATATCCCTGATAAGAGAAGCCAGCCTTTCTGGCCGCATATCTTCAATATGGAGAGTCATCATCACCATATCAAAGTTCTTTTCTTTCAGGAGAGTAAGTGCTTCACTTCCCTTTGAAATTCTTGTAAATTCGGGGGAATGGCTTAGCTGAAGTGAGAGATATTCATTGCGGATAAGCTCATAAAGCCTTCCGTCCTCTTCAAAGAGATATAAATCATAAAGTGAACAGATCAGGAGAATATCACTGATTCTGCGCCGCATGAGGTTCTGGAAACCCTGAAATCTGGTTCCGTAACCATGCTCAACCCATTGTGTATCAGGATGATTCATAAACGCTCAACTGAAAAACAGGCACCCGGGAACTGACAATAATAAATTTTATTACCAGGTCACTGTGTCATTACCTTCATCATCAAGTGAATATTGTAACGGTCAGTCAACCGGGTGCCATTAAATTATATTAATACAGGTTTATTATACAACACCCTGATCAAGCATGGCATCTGCCACTTTCAGGAATCCGGCTATATTGGCACCATTTACGTAGTTGCCGGGGGTACCGAATCTTTCGGATGCATCAACGCATGCTCTGTGAATGCTCTTCATAATAATATGAAGCCTGTTATCAACCTCTTCTCTCGGCCAGTTGATTCTCATGCTGTTCTGAGCCATTTCAAGGCCTGAGACCGCAACTCCGCCGGCATTTGCAGCTTTACCGGGGGCATATAATATTTTATTATCAAGAAATACCTGTACGCCGTCAATTGTTGTTGGCATATTTGCTCCTTCTGCCACAACATATACACCGTTCCTTACAAGATTTTCGGCATCTTTTTTATTAATTTCATTCTGTGTTGCCGAAGGGAACGCACAATCAGCCTTTACATCCCATAACGGGTTGCTTGCCGCTCCGGGATTTATAGACGTATAAACTGCACCGCGGTATTTATCTGCGTATTCAGAAATCCTGCCTCTCTTAACATTCTTAAGGTATTTGACGAACTCAAGTTTTTCACGGTTAATACCGTCACCGTCAAAGATAAAGCCGTTCGAATCAGAGAATGTCACAGGCTTGCCGCCAAGATCAAGTATTTTTTCTGCAGTGTACTGAGCAACATTGCCCGATCCGCTCACCAGACAGATTTTATCCTTAAGGTCTTTTCCATTAGCTGCGAGCATTTCGGCAGCAAAGTATACGCATCCGTATCCCGTGGCCTCAGGCCTGATGAGTGATCCGCCCCAGTTGAGACCTTTTCCGGTAAGAACACCTGTGAATTCATTGCGGAGTCTCTTATACTGACCAAATAAAAATCCGATCTCTCTTGCTCCCACACCGATATCCCCTGCGGGTACGTCGGTATTAGGCCCGATATGTCTCTGGAGTTCGGTCATAAAACTCTGACAGAATCTCATAACTTCCGAATCTGTCTTGCCTTTAGGATCAAAATCTGAGCCTCCTTTTCCCCCGCCCATAGGCAGAGTTGTGAGGCTGTTCTTGAAAACCTGTTCAAATGCAAGGAATTTCAGTATGCCAAGGTTTACAGACGGATGGAACCTCAGTCCTCCTTTATAGGGACCTATGGCTGAATTCATCTCAATCCTGAAGCCTCTGTTAACATGAACTTCACCTTCGTCATCAACCCAGGGGACTCTGAAGATTATAACTCTTTCAGGTTCAACAATTCTTTCAATGATTTTTGCAATACGGTATTCGGGGTGTTTCTCAAGAACCAGCTCTAATGATTCTATAACTTCCTGAACAGCCTGATGAAACTCGGGCTCTGCCGGGTTTTTCGCTTTAACTTCTGCCAGAACGGAATTCATATAAGGAGTCATCAATTATCCTGTATTTTTTTGTGATATTGAATATATAAACATGCGGGCGGACCAAATAATCCGTAGTCTGTAAGGGATGCAGAGTGGTTCGAGGAAGCGGCGTAAGTCTGAAATACATTATTTATTTTCATGTCCGCTTTAATGTTTAATGACGCTGTTAAATTAATGAAATTTTATTCCTGTTTCAAGTACAGCCTGATTTTTTTTCTCTGATTAATCAGAATTCAGATTAATTTTTTCAGTTTTTTTCTGTCAATATGAAAAAGAGTGAGTTTTACTTTAAATTACATGTGTCACTTAACGCATTTATAATTCGGCTGCAGATACCTCAGGAACATTTTTCAGGAACGCCCCGTAAAACTTTCATACATTTCAGACAATCCGGTCAGTTCTTATTCCTGCTGCAATCAAGATTGATTTTTTATCGGAAACCGGGATAATCAGCATTTGCCTGGCCATAAGGGAGTTCATTTCTG
>JABWCA010000087.1 GCA_013359345.1 Ignavibacteriaceae bacterium | reverse complement strand
GGAGTCGCACAATCTCCGGTTCCTGATTACGGGAAACCCCTGACGGGGATCAGACTCCGGACAGCAAATCAGGAGACAGGCTCTGCACAGACCCAATGAACGTGTCTCCAAAATAAGTGCAGAACATTAAAAATGAGGTTAAAACCAACAAGGAATAAAGGCTTGATATCCGTTGGTTAAAACCAACGGCAATAGATAATTGCAAAACAGGACTTAAGAGGAAAAAGCTGGCAGGAAAATACCATGAACCTTCAAATCTTTTTCTGCATATAGTTAACCCGCTCCGGAATGAGCCGGCACATCAGAATCTCACGGGTTTACCGGTGGGAAAACAGCTGCTGAATCGTTTGCCGCTGCAGAAAGTTATTCATTTTGAATCGTTTATCAGGCTCTTAACCTTTGAGAGATCGCTGATAAGATAGATCAGGTTCTGAAAATGTTCGCTTGTGTTGCCAAGATACTTTTCAGCGATATCAATTCCCCGTTCCTCCTCGATATTTTCAAGAATGACGCTGAGGAGATTCAGAAAATTATTAATCTGGATTTCAATATCCATCTGTATTTTCATTGTTCCGCCGGTTTCGGGATTTGCAGAAGCTTTTACGCCGGCATTCAGGAGTCCCTTTATATATCGAGCAGTGAAGCAGAGATCAAAAAACTTATCTTCGGTATCAAACTCGGCACAGCTCAGGGCAAGCGATCTTACATCCTCCTTGTTAATAAGTTCTGTCTCCCCGGTGCTTATGCTTTTGAGTATAACATTGATGATGTGCTTGTTAATTTCGGACATTGAAGTTATCTCCTGATTCCGAGGCCCAGACCATCTCCCACAGGTATTAAAACCGTATCAAGATCAGGGTGACTCATAAAATAAGAATTGAATTCTCGAATTTTTGCCGTTGAGTTTGCATAGGAGTCCGGAATCTCCTCAGCGGCTGTGAAACCGTGCCATAAAAGGTTATCCGCTATGATAACAGCTCCTTTCTTCATTTTCTGAAGCGAAAGATCAAGGAGTGTTCTGTAATCTTCCTTATCGGCGTCAAGGAATATAAAATCAAAAGTTGAATCGTAATTATTCAGAAATTCTGCGGCATCTGAAAACACAATATCAATATTGCTGAGTCCGCTTCTTTTAACAAAATCCTGTGCAAGTTTAAGATTGTTTGCGCTTTTCTCAATAGTTGTCAGCTTTGCACCCTCCGGCATCACCCTCCCCAGCCTTACCGATGTATATGCAATTGCAGTGCCCAGTTCCAGTAAATTCACCGGTTTGTAAAGTTTTACGAGAAATTCAAGGAATGAAGCAGATTCGGCATATAATACCGGAATCCTGTTTTTATTCGCAAAATCTCTCATCTCAGCAATCAGCGGATCATCCGGCTCCTTATGTAAACTCCTGATGTAATCAAGCTGACCCTGATACAGAATTTTATCCATCAGTTTTTAATCCTGATGAAGAGATCCCGGGCATATACCTTGCGGTCGATGCTGAGCTGATAATAATAGATTCCGTTTGGCATCATGAAACCTCTTGCGTCTCTCCCATCCCATCCGAAATATCCGGCGTTATAAGAGTTGAGTCCGCCCGTGAAGATGGTTTTAACCTTATTACCCATCATATCATAAACAGCCAGTTCACCGTATGACATCTGCTTATATTTAAGGGGAACAGTCTTGTTAATTTTAACAGACCTGAAGTATTTAGCCCCGTAAAATTTATTCAGGGATGCAGGATTGAATGATTTATAAACAATGTCATCATTCCCGTAAGTGACATAAATTTCATAAGGATCGGGATCCCTGGAAGTTTCACCGGTTTTATCATTCCTGATTTCAAACCAGAATTTAACCTCTTTCCCGTTTGCTGCTGCGGGCATTTCAGTTTCAAAACCGCCGTACATGTCAGCGGTCATTTTCTGCCTTACAAGCTTATTGCCTGAGTTATAAACCAACTCAACTGAGTGGTTATCTTCAGAGGGATTTGCAAAACGTTTATGCAGAATCCTGCTGCCGTTTCTTGTTTCGATGTTCGGATAGGTCAGAATCTTCAGTGCGGAGAGAAGTCCGTAACCCGATGCATTATCGGGCAGGAATGATCTTTCAGCCGATTCAATGAGTATACTTCTCATCTGAACGTTAGTAAGATAAGGATAAGACTGAAGAAGAAGTCCTGCAATACCCGAGGCAATGGGTGTTGCCGACGAGGTGCCGTTTGCATACTCATATTTATTTGATGTGCCTGCGGTAGCACCGTAAACATCAACTCCCGCGGTTACAAAATCAGGTTTCCACCTGCCGTCTGCTGTAGGGCCGCCCGAGGAGAAATCAGCCACTTTCATGTAAACATCAACTGCACCCACCGCAAGAGTGTTTACTCCGTCGCCCGGAGCGCTCACATAAAACCAGGGCTCATTTGCAGAATTTCCCGAGGCTGTGAAAACGAGAATTCCTTTTTCAAAAGCTTTTTCTGCCGCACGGGTTACCAGTGTAGTTTTTCCATCCAGGTCTGTAAGTGTGTGCGATGTGTCATCAAATACAGTGTAGCCCAGTGAGGAGGAGGTTATATCAACGCCTATGCTGTCCATCCAGATCAGAGCTGCGGCGTAATTGTCTTCTTCAACGAGAGTTTCAGATGCGGTTGCCTCTGTTTTGGCGAGGATAAACTGTGCTTTATGAGAGGGCCCTATAAGTTTTCCCTCGTCATAACCCCCAAGCACCGAAAGACAGAATGTGCCGTGGTTATGCTGAGAGAATGGATCACCTTTTTCATTTGCCGTAACGTTATCTTTTTTGACAAAATCATATTCAGCAATGACGTTCAGGTTTGTGAGAGCTCTGTGTTTTTTCCAGTCAAACCCTGAATCCATCACTCCTATAACAACTCCCTTACCGTTATATCCCATCTCTTTGGCCATCGGAAGGTCTGAGAGCTTGTACTGTTTCCATGAGGGTCCGTAAAGCGAGCGCTCGTTATCATCTCTGTTATCAGTCCGGTTCTTATCATCACCGGGGAAGGGAGAGATTCTTGCATCAAAAACAAACCCCGATGAAAGGTCTGCAGAGTTTGAAGCAAGCACAGGCTCATTAAAATCTGTCTCGGGACGGTTGTAAAATCTTTTTTCTTTCAGCGTTTTCACCGGTCTTACATATTCAACAAAAGGCATTTTTGATATTGCTGCAATCTGATCTTCGGTGGCGTTTATTGAAATGCAGTTGAACCACTTCAGCTCCCAGTTGAGCGTTGTACCGGTGTTCATGACCTGCTCAAGATAGGTATCATTAACCGGAATGTCATCAAATCCGACGATTTTATCGGGGCCGAGGGTCTTTAATCTTCTTTCTATACTGCGCGGTGATAATGCATCTGTTGCTGCCTTCCATTCAGGCGAGTTGCTGACCAGAATATTTCCCGGACTCATCCCTTTATCCTTAAAAAAGACAAAGTATTTTTTCTGCGGCATAACCACTGCCGATGAAATCATGAAGATGAGCAGGAAAGAAAATAAACGCATATTAAGGCCTAATCTATAATTTTAAATATTCTTGAAAATCTGAATAAATCAGTGTAACCGTCTGATGCCGGGTTAACCGACCAGTAAATAAATGACGCAGGCCCCTGAATGTTCTCTCGCGAAACGAAACCCCAGAAACGGCTGTCATAACTGTTATCTCTGTTATCACCCATGACAAAGTAATAATTATCTTTCACTCTGTAAGTGGTGATTTTGTTTCCGTTAAGGAAGATTCCGCTCCCTGCATTTATAATTGTACTTCCGGGATTCTCATATCTGATAACCTGCACCCATGCGTTGTTCATTACGGAATCTGAAAGGCTGAGCAACATATCTTTTTTGGGTACAACAAGCGGACCGTAAAAATCTTCATTCCAGTGATTACCTCCGGGGAACAAACGCGTTGAACCGTCTCCCTCGAGCCTGAAAATATTCCCGAATTTCAGCTTTGATCTGTCGTCAATCAGGCGGCCGTTAATATAGCAGAGTTTCTGCTTTATCAGAACGGTATCTCCCGGAATTCCCGCAATTCTCTTGATATAGTGATAACCTGATACTTTATCTATATCAGGATGAGAAAAAACAATCACCTCATTTCTTTCAGGGTCTGAAAAAGCCGGAAAACTGAAAGAGGGGATCGTAAAACCAAGCACCGGAAACTTATCAGGCGATCTGTAACCGTAAACAAATTTATTGGCGAAAATATAGTCGCCGGGCAAAAGAGTGTTTTCCATTGAAGGGCTTGGTATTCTGTAAGCCTCCATAAAAAACATTCTTATCACCAGAATGAATAAAAACACTCCGGTTGCAATTCTGATATAAAGCCGGTTGGCAGTATACCACTCGTGAAAAGGCATCGGGTTTATTCGTCGATCTGTAAAACGGCTAAAAATGCTTCCTGCGGTATCTCAACGTTACCAACCTGCTTCATTCTCTTCTTGCCTTCCTTCTGTTTTTCGAGGAGTTTCCTTTTTCTGGAAATATCACCTCCGTAACATTTAGCGAGAACGTTCTTGCGCATCGCCTTCACAACAGATTTGGCGATCACTTTGGTACCTATTGCCGCCTGAATATTAATTTCAAAAAGCTGTTTGGGTATAAGATCTTTTAACTTATCGGCAACTTTTCTTCCCCAGTCATAAGCCTTGCTCCTGTGCACAATCATTGAGAGGGCATCAACAGGCTCACCGTTAAGCAGAAGGTCAAGTTTAACGAGTTCTGACTCCCGGTTCCCGATAAATTCATAATCAAAAGAGGCATATCCTCTTGAGATGGATTTAAGCTTGTCATAAAAATCAAAGATAATCTCTGCGAGCGGAAATTCATAACTCAGATCTGCACGTGTGGGATCAATATAAACCGTGTTTTTATAAATGCCGCGCTTATCCATTGCAAGCTTCATAATGCTCCCAACATACTCACTGGGGGTAACAATCTGAGCCTTTACATACGGCTCCTCAACATTTTCAATTTCTCCCGGCAGCGGCATATGATCAGGATTATCAACAATCACTTTTTCGCCGGATTTCTTGTAAACAATATATTCAACGTTGGGGAGAGTGGTTATAATGGCCTGATTGAACTCACGGTAGAGTCTCTCCTGAACAATTTCCATGTGAAGCATACCAAGGAAGCCGCATCTGAAACCGAAGCCAAGGGCCGCAGAGGTTTCAGGTTCAAAAACAAGTGCTGCATCATTTAGGCGATATTTATCCAGTGCATCACGGAGCTCTTCATACTGCTCTGTGTTTGTGGGGTAGAGACCGCTGTAAACCATCGGCTTGATCTCTTTATAACCGGGCAGGGGATGCGCAGCGCCAGTTTTGTTGATGGTGATTGTATCGCCTACCTTTGTGTCATGCACATCTTTTATACCCCCTATAACGTAACCAACTTCGCCCGCTTTGAGAGAACCCGTTCTTATCTTATTAAGCCGGAGCACGCCCACTTCCTCAGCCTCATAAACTTTGTCATGTGCAAAGAATTTGAGTTTGTCTCTTTCCTTAATGATTCCGTTCTTTACTCTTATATAAGCTATGGCGCCTCTGTAAGGATCGAAAACCGAATCAAATATGAGAGCCTGAAGGGGGAGGGTGCTGTCGCCCACGGGCGGGGGTACTGTTTTTACAATTGCCTCAAGGATATCTTCTATGCCGATATTTGCTTTTGCAGAGGCGAGTATAATTTCTTCATCCTTGCAGCCCAGCAGGTCAATTACCTGCGCTTTGATTTTATCGGGGTCTGCGCCGGGGAGGTCTATTTTATTGAGAACAGGTATAATCTCAAGACCGGCATCAATTGCAAGATAGAGATTACTGATTGTCTGCGCTTCAACACCCTGCGATGCGTCAACAATAAGAAGAGCACCTTCACATGCTGCAAGCGATCTTGAAACTTCGTAGGTGAAATCAACGTGACCGGGAGTGTCAATAAGATTCAGTGCGTAAACATTACCGTCTTTCGCTTTGTATTCCATTGCAATAGCGTGCGATTTGATCGTAATTCCGCGTTCTCTTTCAAGATCCATGCTGTCGAGAATCTGGTCTTTAGCTTCGCGGGCTGTAATAGTCCCGGTGTACTCAAGAAGCCTGTCGGCAATGGTGGATTTACCGTGATCAATGTGTGCTATAATGCAGAAATTGCGAATATTGTTCATCTTTTTCCAAAATATATAAACTTTAAATTTAAATCTAAATTGCTGATTTAACAAGGGAATTGAGCGGTTCTGCCCCCTTAATTTACAGTAACTTGTGAGAGATCAGGCATAATATTGTACAATCCTGAAATTACCGTTTAATTGCAAAAAAAATGTTTCCCCGATATCATCCGTATTGCTATTTTGAGAGGGTAAACTAATCCGGTTTTTTTCTGATGAGACGTTTTAATCTGCTCAGGGGAATTCTGATTTCCCTCGTCATCATCTCCTTTTACGCATGTAAAAGCGATCCGGTTTCTCCGGACCCAAACAGCACATACACACCTCCGGTATCAGCCGAAGGAATAACAGTTCTTGAATCGCAGTACCTTGATACAACATCACTTAACAATGTTATTGACCGGTTTGAATCTTCTCCTAACTATTATCTTGCAAATCTCGGTAATCATGTACAGAACCTGGCGAACAATTCGGGCGCAAACATAATCTGGTATGCTAAAATCACTTATGCTTCAACCGATAATAAGGGAGCGCCGATAAACCTATCAGCTAAACTGATTTACCCGTACAAACCGTTCACAACTTTCAAAGTGCCCCTTATTTCTTTTCAGCACGCAACCGAACTGATGAAAGAGCATGCGCCATCGCAATGGCAGGCGTATAAAAATCCGGGTGATTTCACGGAGGTTGAAATTGCCGCGGGAATTGCACTTAAGAATCAGTGGGCAATCATTATGCCTGATTATCAGGGAATGGGTGAAGACAGAACAGAACCACATCCCCTGTGTCATGCAGACAGACTTGCTAAATCAGCTGCCGATCTGATAACATACACTATTGCCTACCTCAAATCAAAGGATAACAACACCAACCTTGAATGGAACGGCAAGCTGTTTATTATGGGATTTTCGGAAGGAGGATATTCCACCGCGGCAACTGTCAGGGAGATTGAAAAGCGGGGCGGAATTAACATTACCGGTGCTGTCTGCCTTGATGCTCCGTTTGATCTTACGGGAACAATGCTCCAGGTTATGCTTTCTGATGCTCCATTCGGTGCTCCGTTTTTCCTGCCTTACCTTCTGAGAGGTTACAACGGAGTGTATGAAGATTCAAAAGTGTTCAATTTCGACTCACTGCTCCTGCCTCAGTATGCAAAAGATCTTTTCACATATTCTGACGGGCTGCACACCGCACATGATCTCAACGCAAAAATGCCGGCCGATAAGATTATTAAAAAGATTTTTAAGCAGTCTGCAATAGATTCGCTTACTAACCCGAACAGCAGGATGAGAATGTTCCTGCATGAAAACAACATCTGGTACGGCTGGAAACCAAAGACAAAAATGTTCATTGCCCATGCAATGAATGATGATCTTGTGCCTTACGGTAATTTTGTGAAACTGAAACAGGAATGGGGAGCGCTCCCCAACGTTGAATATTTTGAACTGGGTCAGTGCATCAATTATCTCGGGTCAGTGCATGGCTCGGTTGCACCCTGGGCTTTTCTGCAGGGAACCCTGTGGATAAGTGAACAGGCAGAATAGGCAGCAAAAACTTCAGGAGGGAGGTGAAATATCGCCTCCCTGTTTCAAATGAGGCTTATCCGGATAAGAGAAGATTTATCCGGGAGTAATTAAACTTCTGCAGATCCCCGTTTGTCGAATCATTTGCTGATCAGGTTTGCCTCATTAGCTTTGCTGTTCAGACTTAAAATGATTTTTTGAAGAAGCAGTTATTTTAAATTAATTTTTCCGGGAACTCAAGCATTACAGCAAAATTCCCGTGTTAATTCAGATACTATATGCGCAGATACTCTTTTCTCATTTTTTTCATCATATTACTGATTTCAACGCCTTTAAAGGGACAGTTTTGGTCCGGTGATACATGGTACAACAATCCGCTTGGTTTTGAACCGCTTAAACTGCACACTTCAATGGGGATTCTCCTGCCTGCGGCAGCAGCCGGCATTGTGCTTTTACTGACGGGTAAAGATTCGTCAGCTTCAGGTAAACTGAGTGTTTTTAATGAAACCGGCTTTTCATGGGGCTATAAATACCCTGAAACTTTCATTCCGAACAATAACACAGGAATAAATTACCAGTTGAGGGATTTTCTCTCTGCGGGGGCTGAGTTTTCGGTTTTTCTGCCGTCTGATGATTTTAACAGTACTGCCGGGTTTGCAATCAGACCTTTTTTCAGATTTTATCCTGTGAATAATGATATATGGAATATATACTTTGAATCAGGGGCAGGTCTGATTTATACTACAGAAGAGTTTCCGCTCCCCACTGACCGTGATGTGCGAGGAGGGCTGAAACTTAACGGTATAACAAAATACGGACTGGGAGCAGCAATATCTGTTTCAGGAAATTATTTCATCAGTTGCAGCATAAAACATCTTCATATTTCAAACGGCAACGTTCAGGGTCAGGAACGAAATCCATCTCATGACAGTAACGGTTTTTACCTGAGTATCAGTAAAAAGATAAATTGATAAACTGATCAACATTTTAAGGGTGGGTCAACTATCTTCCCCATGATTCATTAATGAATAATTAATAAAAACTTTTTCAGCGCTAAAATTTATTTTCACTAATTTTGTAATTACTATTAACAAAATTGACTCGTCATGACTACTGCTGAACCGGGAATTCCAACAGAACTTAAATCATACATCTCTGAAAACAATCTTACAAATTTTACACCTGGCCGCATAATCGCAGAGCATAAAGAACGGTACATTGTTATTACCGGTGAGGGTGAGTTTGAGGCAGAGGTTACAGGTAATCTCCGCTTTTCTGCCGCCTCAAGAGAAGACTTTCCGGCCGTGGGCGACTGGGTCATGCTCACAACCTATGACCATGGCTTTGCAATTATACACAGTGTGCTCCCGAGAAAATCTGTGCTCACCAGAAGCGGATCTGCTGCCACAGGTGAAAGCCAGATAATAGCCGCTAATGTTGACGTTGCCTTTCTTGTGCAGGCTGCAGAGAGGGATTTTAATCTGAACAGACTTGAAAGGTACCTTTCCATCTGCAGCACAGCAGGTGTGGAGCCTGTTTTTATTCTGACAAAGACTGACCTTGCTGATCCGGAAAGACTGAAAGAAATTACCGAAAGTATTAACAGAAGAGTGAGCGGTCTGCGGGTCTGCCCGGTAAGCAGTCAGACGGGGTCAGGGTTTGATGAATTAAAGAAGTTAATTGAACCGGGCAAAACTTATTGTTTCCTTGGATCATCGGGTGTGGGGAAATCAACTCTCATTAACAAGCTCTCAGGAAGGGAAATTATGGCAACAGGAGCAATCAGCGAAAGCACCAATAAAGGAAGACATGTCACTTCTCACCGCGAACTTGTGATTTTGGAGGGAGGCGGTATCCTCATAGATAATCCCGGGATGCGTGAAGTTGGTGTGGCTGATAAAGCAGAGGGTACCGAGGCGGTTTTTGACCTCATACATCAGTATGCAGAGAATTGTAAATTCAAGGACTGCACACATACTTCTGAAACGGGCTGTGCTGTGATTAACGCTGTTGAATCTGGTGAGATAGACGACGCAATGTTTCAGAATTACCTGAAAATCAGGAAAGAGCAGATTTACTACGAATCAACCGATTATGAGCGGCGGAAAAAGGAAAAGGTTTTCGGTAAATTCATGAAAAATTATAAAAAGGATCTGAAAAAGAATAAGTTCTGATAACCCCGAATCAGGGGGCAGACTCTGATAATTTTAATTATCCTGCTTTAGCCGGAGGACATTAAATTATTATAAAATAAACAGATAGCCTCATTTATATGACACGGATGACTTCACCCTGCCTGAAAGCGGCGAGGGTTTTTCTGCACATTTCTCACCATTCTTAACTTGATAAACTCCCTTTGAGGAGAGTCTCTGCTAATCAAAAGTAAGAACAACCGGCCCCGTATTTTTACCGGCCTCGGCAAATCTGTGTGCATCAACAACATCATCGGCAGGAAAGAGGCTGAGGTTACCGGTCCTGATTTTACCGTTTTCAATTAACTGAACTGCTTCAAGAAAATCATCCCTGCTGCCTATTGCAATCTTGCAGATAACCTTTTTATTTCCGAAAAACCTGGTTTTAATCATGTTAAATAAAGCCGCCGTTTTGAAGCTGATGAAAAGGTGAACACCTCCCGGTTTAAGAAGATTGCGGCATTTTGTGAAATCCCCTTTGCCGAGTATATCAACAATTAGATTATATTTTAACGAAGAGTTAAGGTAATCACCGTTTTTGTACTCTATGACATTTTCAGCGCCGAGATTCATGACATAATCAAACTTATTTTTACTGCACACTCCTGTAACCTTTGCCCCGCGGGATTTCAGAATTTGGAGAGCTGCCGAGCCTATAAAGCCGCTTGCTCCCAGTATGAGTACATTATCGCCCGGATTGATCTTTATGTTTTTCAGCACCCCCACAGCCATCACAGGTCCGTATGTCAGAACTGCGGCCTCTTCAAAACTAAGCACGGGAGGTTTAACCGCCACACAGATTTTATCATCAACGCACAGATATTCCTGGTATGCTCCCATATTTGCAGAAAGATAACCGAAAACATGATCTCCCGGTTTAACGGAACTGACTTCGCTGCCAACTGATTCAACCACACCCGAAAATTCACTGCCAAGCACCCTCTTCTTGGGTTTGCTGAAACCAAACATCATAAGTGCAATGAATTTGAAGAGGGAATGCATGTGGAAATTTTTTGCTGAGATATTTTTGAAGTTACGGGCTCTGAGATCACCGAAGTTTACCGAGGCAGCTTTAACTTTTACAAGTATCTGGTGCAAACCGGGAACGGGTTTGTCAATGTTCCTGATTTTAAGGACTTCAGGAGGTCCGTATTCTTCGTAGACAATCGCTTTCATTGGGCTTCTTATGGTTATTCTGAATTCTGTTTTTAAGATACTTTCTTATACCCTTATTATCAATTCATTTATGAGTGACGGCAAGAGAGCCGGATAAGTGATAATATTCTGCTTCAGGTGACCAAAACAAAAAATACTGTGAAAATGAATATCCGGTCTGAAGTGGGTCAGTTGATTAACCGGAATGTGGTCGGGATACTTTCAGGGAGGAATAGGATAAAACGGCTTAAATTAGTTGAGGGGGCGTCCCAATCGGGAACAATTGCGTATCTTTAAAGTCATAGTTTAAAAAATTGGAGAAAACCGGTGAAAAAAGCGCTTCTGATTGCACTGTTTCTCGTGCTTAATCTGTTCCCGCAGAAGTTTGCGTGGCTTACAGATACTCACATTGGTGCAGACGGTGCCGAGCTCTTTCTTGGCAGCGCAATTGATTATATTAATAAGCAGAGTGATATCGATTTTGTGATACTCACAGGTGATATAACAGAAAAAGGGCTGATCCCTGAGCTCACAAAAGCCAGGGAAGAAATAGCGAAACTGAATAAACCATGGTATGCAATTCCCGGTAACCACGATATGAAGTGGAGCGATAACGGGGGGCGTGAGTTTGTTTTTCAGTTAAATGATGACAGATTTGCATTTAAGAAAAACGATGTCCTTTTTATCGGGGTGAATTCAGGTATTATTCACAGGGGCGGATCGGGGCACATAAAGCCTGAGGATCTGAAGTGGATGAGAGAAAAACTTGAATCGGAAAAACCTTACAAAGAAGTTTATTTCTTTGTGCATCATCCCCTCACCGGTGATCTCGATAATGCTCCCGCTGTTCATGAGGTGCTTAAAACAGTTAAGCGGCCTGTGTTTTTCTGCGGACACGGCCATTCAAACAAGAAGCTTGATTATAACGGCATACCAGGATTTATGGGGATTGCCACACTGAAAAAGTATAAAAACCCCAGCGGATTTAACATTGTTGATTTTGCTGCCGATTCAATTGTGATCACAACCCACTACCTCGACGATGAAAAAACTGAACAGTGGGCTGTTCTTAAGAAGAAAGATGCAGTATTTGGCGAGACCCCCGTTCCGGATAGATTCACTCAGGAGGGGGTTGAAATATTAAAAGCAAATGACCTGGCAGCGGCTGTTGTTGCAGAACCTGTATTTGAGGAGGGTAAAATTCTCGTAACAACGCTTCAGGGAAGGGTGATTCTGTTTGATTCACTCGGCAATGAACTGTGGCGGACAAAACTTTCCGCACCTGTTACGGGCGCAGGAACAATCACAGGAAACCGTGTGATTGTTGGAGCAACAAACGGTGAGCTTTACAGTCTTGATGCGGCAACCGGAGATGTGGTGCAGACAATCGGGCTTGATGAAGCGGTTACATCACAGCTTGTGGTTATTGATGCAGAGCGTTACGGTAAAAAGGTGAAAGCAGTAGTTGTGGGTACGGCATCGGGAAAACTTTACTGCTATGAGACTATGGAGTTCAGTCAGCTCTGGGTGAACGACTTTGCTGAAGGGATGATCCAGTCAAAACCTCTTGTTTACAAAGACAAAATCATTTACGGGGCGTGGGATGGTTATCTCTACTCGGTTGATGCAAAAAAGGGACTTCTTAACTGGAGGTGGAGTGAGAATCCTAATTTTTATTTTTCGCCCGCCGGCTGCAGACCCGCAACAGATGGCAAAACGGTTTATGTGGTAACTCCTTTCAAACAGCTCTATGCAGTTGATCTTCTTCTCGGTTCCACAAAATGGAGCACTGATAAATATGCGGTATGGGAATCAGTTACGCTTAGCAGCGATGCCACAAAACTTTATATCAGAAGCCTTTACGATAACTTCTTTATTGCCGATGCAGCCACTGGCAAACAGATTAATAAATATGAACTTAAGATGGGCACTGATGCGAGCCCCGGTGTGGCAATAGAAGAAGGAAATTCTGTGATTTTCGGCTCCGGTAACGGGAATATCTATAAGGTTACCGGTAAAAAAGCAGATAAGATTCTGAGACTTGGCTTATCCAAAACATTGAGCCCTCTCAGCCTCGGGAACGGAAAAATACTTGCCATGAATATGGACGGCAAAATGACTATATTCAGACTCTCAGATGAAAAAAACAGTGAAACAAAACCCGGTAAGGATACTAAAAGTGGAAAAAAATAGACTTGATGCTGTTGTTTTTGATATCGACGGAACACTTACTTATACAAATGAACTGATATTCAAATCGATCAATCACGTTTACAGGGTTCACCGGGGAAAAGAGCTGACTCCTGCAGAGGTTATTGCAATGTTCGGTCCGACCGAAGAGGAACTGTTCGAAAAAGAATTCGGAGGCGAGGCTGATAAAGTTGCGGTAGATTACTTCAGCTACTATTCAGATAACCATCATATTGCAGGTTTGTATCCGGGGCTTACAGAAATTCTTAAACATCTTAAGAGAAGGGGAGTGTTCCTTGGTGTTTTTACGGGAAAAGGAAGAAGGTCTGCAACAATTACTCTTGATAAAACCGGAGTTCTCGGGTATTTCGATCTTCTTATTGCCGGTGATGATGTTGAAAACAAAAAACCGAGCGGCGAGGGACTCAAAAAGATCCTCGAAAAATCCGGTGCTGCTCCCGAACGCACTCTTATGATAGGAGATGCTCCCGGTGATATTAAAGCTTCAAGGGATGCGGGGGTTAAAGTGGCATCTGTTCTGTGGGATAGTTATGCAAAGGAGAAGGTGGAAGCGCTGGGCAGTGACCATTACGTTTATTCAGTAGATGAACTTAAAGAACTCATTTATGAATATACAGGCGGAGCTGAAACAAATTAACAAGCTGATAGTAAAATATCATGAATCCGGAATATTCCGGAAAATTTAATCAGGAAGGCAATCGTCATGTTTATCACACTGTTAATATTTAATTTTTTAGTCAGCTTTGCAACCTGTTTTGTCATAATGCTGATCTTCAGAAAACCCATTGAAAACATTTTTCAGAGACTGGTAAGCGAAGAAATCCATGTTGCCTGGAGCAGATATATTCTCTTTGCCATATTTGTGGTTGGTATATCGGGGGGAGTCAGGATCTGGGAGCTTGAACGCTATATTAATAATAATGATGCTCATAATCCGGCTCTCGTTCTGAATGCAGAAAGGTGGACTCTTGAGATCTACCGTGCTATTATCGGCACACTTGAAAGCAATGCCTGGCTGCTTCTTATGATTTTCATCTTCACTCTGATTGCTTATGTGGTTGTGAGAACAATCGAAAATAAAAAGAGCAATGATTTCCAGACACTCTA
>JABWCA010000086.1 GCA_013359345.1 Ignavibacteriaceae bacterium | reverse complement strand
CCTTCACCGGGAGCGGAAAATTTAACAAGAATTTTGCCTTTATGATAAACCTCGATGATTCTTTTGGCGAGGCTTAACCCAAGACCCCAGCCCCGGCGTTTTGTGCTGTAGCCCGGTCTGAATACATCCTGCCTGTTCTTGAGCCCGATGCCCTTGCCGTTATCCGAAACCTCAATGATCACCTCGTGTTTATGATCCTCAATGCTTATCCTGATTTTACCGTTCGGCTGTTCTATTGCATCAAGTGAGTTTTTGATAAGATTTTCAAGCACCCAGATGAAAAGATCCTTATTGATCTTTGCAGCCGCCTCAGTTGATCCCGTAAGTTCAAGTGTGACTTTTTTACCTGACTGTGGCAGCCTGCGGGTGAAATACTCGGTTATCTGGGTGGTTACTTCATGCAGGTTCTGTTCTGTGAGCTCAGGCTTGGAGCCTATCTTGGAAAATCTGTTTGTGATTTTGTTGAGCTTTTCCACATCGTTTTCAATTTCTTCGGTAATATCCTGCACTTTTACAGGATCATTATAATCCATCTTAAGAAGCTCAATCCACCCCATGAGAGAGGAGAGGGGGGTTCCGAACTGGTGAGCCGTTTCCTTTGCCATACCTACCCAGATATTGCTCTGCTCGCTCCTTTTTATCTGCGAGAACCCGATATATCCCGTAACAATGAAAATTGCGGCAATAATAATCTGAACATAAGGAAAATATTTAAGTTTGGTGATAAGCTCCGAATCACCATAGTGAATTTTGGTGAGTATCAGAGTATCGGCGGTTTCAGTGATATATTTAACCAGAATGGGATTATTGGTGGCATCCATCTCCTTAACCATATCCTCAAGAAACACCTTCAGCTTCTCCTTCGGCATGGTTGTGTCAATCTTAACATTTTTGATATCTGCCGGGCTCTCCATATTTATGCGGTTTTCACTGTCGGTGAGGATAACTGGGAAATCAATCGGCTTAATGATATTCTCAAGCAGAAAAGTTATATCGCTGTTCATGTCGGTTGAATTGGCAACGTGTTCAAGTCCCTTTGCGAAAAACTGTACAATCTGACGCTCACGTTTCTGAAGATCGTGAACAAGTTCATTTGTGTAGTAAAGGGTTCCCACGCCGATGGCAAGTGCTATAACCAGCAATGCAATTTTTATTCTGACTGTGTTTGGTCCGCCTGACATTTTCATGAAGTGACACCGCAACTATTTGGGAAAAGAGTAAAAACTAAAAATAAGTTTAAATGAGAAAAGTTAAAAGGGGATAAAAGAGCCGGGATGGAACTCATCCCGGGTAAAAAGTCTGCTCTCTGTTTGGTCCCACAGAAATCATGCCTGTAGTCATTCCGGCAGCTTCCGAAATGAACCTGATGTAATCTCTGGCATTCTGCGGAAGGTCATTATAAGAAAGACATTTTGAAGTGTCAGATTTCCAGCCGGGGAGTGTTTCATAGACCGGTTCAACGTTTGCAAGGATATCGCAATCTGTCGGGTAGGCATTAAGCAGTTTGCCGTTATACTTATACCCTGTGCAGACTTTGATTTCATCAAGCACATCAAGCACATCAAGTTTTGTAAGGGCAACAGAGTTAGTGCCGTTTATCATGCAGCTGTATCTCACGAGAAAAGCATCAAACCAGCCGCATCTTCTGGGGCGGCCTGTGGTTGCGCCGAACTCAAAGCCGGTTTTCCTGAGGAGCTCGCCGGTTTCATCCAGAAGCTCGGTAGGGAAGGGGCCTTCACCAACGCGGGTTGTGTAAGCCTTAACGATTGCCACCACATTGCTTATTCTATTTGGCGGAATGCCTGTGCCCGTGCATGCGCCACCCGATGTGGGTGATGAAGATGTTACGTAAGGATATGTTCCGAAATCAACATCAAGCAGGGAGCCCTGTGCACCTTCAAGCAGAACTGATTTACCTTCTGCAATGGCTTTGTTAAGATATGTGGGCACGTCTTTGATATATTCATCTATCTGACGGTCAAACTCAAGATACTGATTCACGATTGTTTCAACATTCATCTCTGTATGATGATAAATGTTTTTCAGCAGCGTATTTTTCTCGTCAAGATTTCTTCTGATTTTCTGCTCAAGCGATTCACGGTTAAGCAGGTCTATAATTCTGATACCCTTGCGGGCGTATTTATCAATATAAGCCGGACCAATTCCTTTTCCGGTAGTGCCAATCTTAAGGGCGCCGGTTTCATTAAGGGAATCAATCAGCTTATGGTAAGGCATAATAAGATGGGCATTCTGAGAAATAAAGAGGCGCCCCTTAACGGAGATGCCGTTATTCTCAAGAAATTTAATTTCATCAAGCAGGGCAACAGGGTCAATAACCACACCGTTCCCGATCACGCAGATAACATTATCCCACAGAATACCGGATGGTATTAAGTGAAGAACATATTTTTTACCTGAAATCTGGATTGTATGACCGGCATTGGCGCCCCCCTGATACCTGACAACAATGTCAGATTTTTCACTGAGGATATCAACAACTTTACCTTTGCCCTCATCGCCCCATTGGCCGCCGACAACGACTGTAACACTCATGTAAATTCAACCTGTGGATTTAAAAAAAGAAGCTCCGGGTGAGACCGGAGCGTACAAGGTCAGTTAAAACTTGCTATTGCAGCATCTACGTTTTCGTAGGTCTCAAAGATAGTGATAAGCTTTGTAATCATCAGCAGGCTTTCAATCTTATCACCCATACCGGCCAGTTTAAGCTTGCCGCCTTCTTTGGAGACGGTTGTAAGGCCGCTAATGAGCATTCCGAGTCCGGAGCTGTTCATGAACTTAACGTCTGAAAGATCAATAACGATCTTATTTTTTCCTTCAGAGAGAAGCTTTTTGAGAGTCTCGCTAAATTCGGCTGCTTCGGGGCCTCCCATTACATTGCCCTTCAGTTCGACTACAACGGCTTCGTAACGCTCGGTTATTTTGATTTTCATCAGTTACTCCAAAAGTTTTATATTATAAACTTCATCGTCAGTCATCAAATATACTAAATATATAGCAAAGAATATCTGTGACCGGCAAAAATAATTCTTTTCTTTCAGTGCTTTAAATAAATATCGTATATTGAAAAATAATTAAGTTGCGTTAATCAACAAAAAGAATTGAAATAAAAAGATCTGAATTAATCATAAAGGTTGAGCTGCTTATAGTGAACATTTCTACTCCGTCCGGAAGGAAAACAGACCATTTATCAAAATTATTGAGCGTTGTTAATAATAATGAACAATATTGGGCTGAATTCCTGAAAAATTAGTAAAAACACCGGAACCGCATTATTCACTAAACGTCAAAAGCCATGGATAACGAAATAAATAAAGATGATATGAATCCACAAGCCATATATAATCTGAATGATGATTTCTCGCTGATCAGGCAATTCAATTCCGGCAACGAGAAAGCATTCAAGGAGTTAGTCAACCGCCACAAGGAGAAGGTAAGAAATCTCATTTATCTGACGTTGGGCAACACAGATGCGGTTGATGATATCAGTCAGGAAGTATTTATCTCGGTATATAAGAAGCTGAAGTTTTTCCGTTTTGAATCACAGTTCAGCACCTGGCTTTACCGGATAACAGTGAATAAGTGCAGAGACCACCTCAGAAAGGTGAAACTCCGCAATTTGTTCTTTCCTGCACTCACGCCCGAAAATGAAAATCATTCAAAGACCTATCTCCGTGAAAACTATGATATCAAAGAGATAGTAAGAATGTATGTGGCAAAATTACCGGAAAAGATGAGAGTGCCGCTTGTGCTCCGTGATTTCGAAGGACTGAGTTATCAGGAAATCGCAGAAGCGCTGGAACTCGATCTCGGTACGGTAAAATCAAGAATCTTCAGGGCAAGAGAAGGGCTGAGAAAATTTCTTGAACCATTTCAGGAGGAACTTTTATGATAAAAATTGATAAGGAGTTTGAGAATCTTTCAGCGTACCTGGATGACGAATTATCACCAACAGAAAAGGAAATTTTTAAGGAAAGGCTGCAGAGTTCACCCGCACTGCGTGAGAGACTGAACTCCTACTCGAGGATCAAAAGTCAGCTGGGAGGAGTAAAATCCCTGCCGGAGGATCATTTCTTCGAAACGAGGCTTTCCGAAGAGATTGCAAAGCAGACAACGGGAATGAGAAGATATTTCAACCCGGGAAGACCTGCACTGTTGTTTGCATCGCTCACGGTAGTGCTGATGTTTGTTGTTAAAGTTGCTTACGATCCGTTCATGGAACTGATTGACGAGCAGCAGACAAACATAAAGGATTTTTACACCGCCAACCTCAGACCACTTTTTAACCCCGATCAGTTATCAAACGAAGAGCTGTTCAATTTTGCCATGAACAGAGTGCTTCCGCTTGATGAATCGGGTGAGAGGGTGCTCACACTTTCGGAAGGTGAATCGGGAGGCGATTATTTTGAGATCAGACAAACATCAGACGGAAGAAGCGAACTGAACCTTGAGGAGTTTGCCAGCAAACTGAACCTCGGGCCCGGAGAGCGCCGTCAGATGGATTCAATTCTGAACAGCTATTCCGATAAAATTGCCAAGGCGGTTCTCGTGAATGACAATAACACGGTGGCAATCAACCCCATGCTGATGCATTACAACATGGCTCTGAGAGCAGACCTTGTTAAATTTGCACACCTGACCGCAGAAAAATCAAAGCACATTACAAGAACGGTAGTTAATAATCTGCCTGTTATCCCTGATATTAACTTATCACAGCTTGCATCAAACTTTGATCCTAATCAGTATATCTGCCTTGCACCCGATACCTCATTCTTAGCAGATATTGATGTGGATCTCCAGAACATTAACAAAAACGCCTATGCATATTCTTCAGGTAATAAAAACGGAGCAAAGACTGCCTATGTAGGAAGTGTACCATCTATAAAGAAAAAGTATCAGAAAGTTTATGTTGATTCTGTTAAGAACAAAAAGTTCATGATTTTTTCAGATTCAAACTTTATTAAGATTCAGGTTCCCCAGTTTGATGCGACTATGATGAATGATTTTTCAAAGCAGATGGATTCAATTTCGAAAGAGATTGATAAAGCGGTTTCAAAACTGAAATTTGAATTCAGAATTGACACTATAAAGGTGCCGAATGCTATGTCGTTTGATTTCAACTTCAATGCACCCAATGTGAAGATTCCTGATCTTCCGCCGCTCCCACCCACTGTGGTGATACCCAAGTTTGATTCGGCATTCAACTTTAATATGAAAATTCCGTCATTCAATGTTGATTCACTCAGCAGCTTCTATTTCAATATGAGTGATTCGCTTCTGAACTTCGGGGTTTACGGTAATGATACTCTTAAGCTTCAGTTCAATAAAGATTTTCAGAAGGAGATGGAGGCACTCCGCAAGGATATGGAGAGATTCCGCAAGGATATGGAAAAGTGGAAAGATGATCTCAGAAAGAATAATGTGAAACCTCCCAAAAAGAAACCTGTGGAAATTTAGTTTATAAAAGGCTGTCACTGTGACAGCCTTTTTTTATGGCCGGATGTAACAGAGCCCGGAGGTTCTGAGATGAATTGGCCGAAAATTAATTCAATGCGGTTAAAACCAGGTGCCATGTGATTTCATTTCCTGAGATAATCGGGCACTAATTTGCGGAAACACAAATGATGCAAATAAAACAAATGAACACAAATTTTTATTCAGTTCCTTGTTCGTAGCACCAGGGTTCCCTGTTGACAGCATTAAATCAGCAACGCTGATGAAGCAGATTACGGCAGATTCACACAGAAGAATTATTTGTAGAGACGCAATGCTTGCGTCTCTGTTTGGGAGGAAAAATTAATTCAATGCGGTTAAAACCGGATGGCATATGATATTCTCTCCGTCGGTTAAAACCGACGGCAAGAGAGGATCGGCAGTTGTGCTTTTATTTGAAGTTAGTGCTTACCCGGGAATAAGTTGTATTGGGGAATGATTTGTACATTTGAGCTGAAACGAGCAACGAACAATCCGCCACGGGCGGACAGGCTGGCAACGAGCAATCCGCCGCAGGCGGACAGGCTGACCACGAACCATCCGCCGCAGGCGGACAGGCTGACCACGAACAACTACCCCCCCTTATTAACGTTCATCAATGTATAATTCCATTTATCAGAAAGAATGACGTAAGTTATTTTGTTTAATTATTTTACGATCAGAATTAGAACAAGTACTGAGGATTGAGAAGCACAGGTGAAGAAAAAGAACAATTTGATTATATTTTGATTCTGAACAAAACTTATTTCTTCTTCCTGTAAGAATTTTAATTATGATAGAAAAATTGCTCCCGAATCAGAAACGATTCAAATTTGATGCGCTGATTATCCTTATGGCAGGTTTATTCCTGACCAAAATCTTTTATTCAGGCGGCACTGATTTCATCTCTCTGATACTGAATGAACTTATTGTAATCGGGTTTTCTTATTTCATCATAATAAACATCTATAAAGCGGTGGGGAACAGAAAAATAACCCCGCTCAACATGATAGCTTCTCTCATTGTGGTTCAGGCAGTTTTCCTTCTGCTCGCACTCAGTTCCGGAATAATTCTGAGTAATGAAAAGCTGGTCGGGCAGGAGCTCATAATACAGCCCGATACGATTGAAAGAATTATAATAAGTTTATTCAACCTGGTGATTCTGGTGATATCGTCAATATACCTTCTGTCATTCCGGGAGCTGTTTTTCCTCAAACAGAAGAAAAACATGAAAGCTGTTTACATTGCCATGGTGGTGTTCATCATTTTAGCCGTGTTCACATCTTTCTTTGTTGATAAGAAACTGGGTTATGAGTCTTTCTCATTCATCCATTATGCATTTTATGTTAACGCACTCATTCTGATGTTTATTAACTCGCTTCAGATTTCATGGATCGCATTCCTGAAGAAAAAAGAGAAGAGAAAACTTATACTGCTGAGTGTGCTGATGATCATCATTGCTTCATTTTCTGTATCGGAAATAAGCGGTAACAGCAGTTACTCAAATCTGATGTCATCATACTCCTATTCACTTTATCAATTCAGCATAATGATAAATATTTACTGCCTGATGTTCTTCGGAGTGGTATTCTTCACAACCCTGTTTCACCTCCCCACAGCCGAGGCATTTGATAAAAGGACAAAGGAGATATCATCTCTCCAGTATCTGAGCAGGCTTATAAGTCAGGCGCAGGATTTCAAGGAACTCGCATCTTCAATCAGCGAGCACTCTGTTGAAATAGCAGAGAGCCAGGGTTCATGGATTATCTGGTCGAGGGGGGACGGCGTACCCGTGGCAGTTAAAAATGCCGGTTACACTGATGCCCTTAAAATCACCAAATTCTGTAACAAGTACCTCACAGGACTTTCGATCAAAACGGTTGACCTGAAAGACCTTTACAAAACCGAAATAACCGACGAGAAGTATCAGTACGCAATCATTGCCCCGCTCAAGGCTTACGGAAAAGTTCACGGTTACCTCTTTAACCTCAGAAAAAATAACGTCGAGTTTGATGATGAGGATAAAGCCGTACTCGAAACCTATTCCGATTATGCGGCTGTGGCAGTCGAAAATTCATTCCTGCTTAAGGAATCGATCGAAAAGGAGAGGCTTGAGAAGGAGCTTGATGTTGCCCGTGAAATGCAGAGAAAGATCATTCCCCAGGAACTGCCCTCCTATGAAAAAGTGGATATCTCGGCGGTGTTCATACCGGCATTTGAAGTGGGGGGAGATTATTATGATTTCTTCAGGCTTCAGGAAGATAAATTTGCCTTTGTAATAGCGGATGTATCGGGCAAAGGAATCTCGGCAGCGTTTATCATGGCAGAGCTCAGAGGTGTTTTTGAATCGCTCACTAAAATCAAGAGCAATCCCAAAGAGATACTCGGGCTCGTAAACCAATCGCTCAGGCGCATACTTGATTCAAAAAGCTTTATCAGTGCGGTTTTTGGTATAATAGATCTTTCCGAAAACAAGGTGAAGCTTGTAAGAGCGGGTCACTGCCCTCCGATTCTGCTTACAGAAGAGGGGCTGAGGGAGATCAACCCCACGGGTCTGGGACTCGGGATGACATTCACCGATAAGTTCTGCGACACGCTCGGCGAGGCAGAATTTGAACTTAAGGAAAACGACACCCTGATTCTTTATACAGACGGAATCACAGAGGCAAAAAACTCGGATCTTAAAGATTTTGGAACCGATGCCCTTATAAATATTGTAAAAGATAGTAAGGGCCGCAGCAGCTCAGAGATTGCAAATGAAATTATCAGATCAGTGACAATTCATTCAGAGAGCAATCCTCAGCATGATGATATAACCCTTGTTGTACTAAAATTGAAAAAATAACCAAACCGGAGTAACTAATGGCAGAATTTAATGCTGTATTAAGAGAAAAGGATAATATTAACATAATTGATGTTAAAGGCTTCCTCGATGCTCATACAGCTCCCGATCTTGAGAATATTCTGACGGGACTAATTAACGAAAGCAAATTCAGAGTTGTGGTCAATTTTAAGGAACTTGATTACATAAGTTCTGCAGGCCTTGGAGTTTTCATGGCCTATATTGAACAGATGAGAGAAAATAACGGCGATATTAAGCTCGCCGAAATGAAGACACAGGTCTATAATATCTTTGACTTACTCGGGTTCCCGATATTATATGACATTTTACAAACAGAAACTGAAGCGTTAAACAAGTTTAATCAATAAGGCGGTAGAGATAGTGAAAGAAGCCAACGAAATCAGCTATCATCTGACAGTAAAAAGCTCGACCGAGAATCTCGCGATTGTGCGTGATTTCATTCGGAAAGCCGCTGATGAGACAGGAGTGAACACAGAAGTTGTGCACAAGATCATCCTGGCCGTTGATGAAGCGTCGTCTAACATAATGAGACACGCTTACAAAAACAACCCCGAGGGTGAGATAAGTTACAGCTTCATTGTGTCGGGCTCTGAGTGCACCGTTATAATCACTGACCAGGGAGTGGGTTTCAATCCCGCGGCGGTCAGGAAGCCTGATCTTCCCGTTTACATTAAGGAAGGGAAGAGGGGCGGACTCGGGATGCACCTCATGAAAATTCTGATGGATAACGTTCAGTATGAATCCACAGAAAGCGGTTTTAACAAACTGGTTCTAACAAAAAAGATAGCTTAAACACGGAAGATGATGACACCGGATAATGAAACTCTGAGAGTCAAGAGAAATTTAACAGCTCTTGTAGAATTCAGCAGAATTGTGAATTCAAGCCTTGATCTTGATTTCACGCTCAATAACCTGCTATTGAGCTGCTTTGGTAAATTCCTTACCACCAGAGGATTTGTTGCCCTGATGACAAACGGGAAAATGGAGATTAAATCTCAGAGGGGCTTTTCATCAGAGGCACTTCATGCCTTTCCGGAAAATTTACTTCCTGAGGAAATTGATTCAAGCACAGAGCTGAGTGAATTCCTCGAAAAAGGGAAATGTATCCACTTTGAAAAGATCAGTTCGTCAAGAAGGGTGCTCGGCTTTATAGCGCTTGGCGAAAAGATTACAAAAACACCTTACTCAGATGAGGAAAAAGACTTTCTTAAAACGATTATAAACATTGCCTCAACTGCAATTGAAAACTCACTCTTCATTGATGAACTCAAGGCAATGAACAGGGACCTTGATCAGAGAATAAACCGCCTCTCTTCACTGTTTGAACTGAGCAAGGAGTTCGGGCTGATCACAGAAGAATCAAGAATCAGCAAACTGCTCGTTTACTCAATGCTGGGAAATTTCCTCACTTCAATTTATGCCATTGTCTATTTTGAGGAAAAATCTTACAAAATACTTGAAACAACAATATCAAAAGCAAAACTGCTTGATGAGCTTAAAAATCCTGAACTTCATCATATAAAAGACACAATAAGAAAAGATGAAATTAACAGCAAGTTCCATAACCTTGCAGTGATGAAGTTTGAACTGATAGTGCCCATGAAAATTCAAAATGAAACAAAGGGAATCATACTTCTGGGTAAAAGGATCAATAACGTTGATTATAACGCATCAGATATAGAATTTATCTACTCTGTGGCAAGCCTTGCAATAATATCTCTTGAGAACAAAAGGCTGTTCAGCGAGGCGCTTGAAAAACAGAGACTTGAGGAAGAGCTTGAGCTCGCAAAAGACATTCAGAAAAATCTTCTGCCGGGCGAACTGCCCGAGTTCAAGCGGTTTGACATTGCGGCAATGAGTCTCTCATCAAAACAGGTGGGAGGCGATTACTATGATGTCATTAAAAACGGGGAAAATAAATACTATGTGACCATTGCAGACGTATCAGGAAAAGGGGTTCCGGCATCGCTCCTGATGGCAAATCTTCAGGCGTTTTTGAAATCGATCTGCAAACAGAATCTTGAGATAGAAAAGGCAACTGCCGATATTAACGATCTTGTAACAGAAAACACAACCGACGGCAAGTTTATAACTTTTTTCTGGTGCCGGCTTGATGATGAAACTGCGGCGCTGAAATATGTGAATGCGGGACATAATCCCCCCATTCTGATCAGGGATGGCCAGATCAGCTACCTTGATAAAGGGGGAATAATTTTCGGTGTGATGAAAACAATGATACCTTACATCAGTGATGAGATTCAGCTTAAAAAAGATGATGTCATTGTTCTTTTTACTGACGGTGTAACCGAAGCCAAGAATGAGCATGACGATGAATATTCGGATCAAAAACTCGAAGAACTCGTCAAAATAAATGTAACTAAATCTTCTGCCGAGATACTGAATATTATTAAGGAATCGATTGTACAGTTTGCAAACGGTACTCCTCAGAGTGATGATATCACTATAATTGTAATTAAAGTAAAACAATGACTTATTATACCCAATTTACCAGAACGTACCTTAAGAGATTTATCATCCTCGTGACGGTGATTCTCGGGGTTACAGCCATTCTGAACATTTATCAGAATGCGTTCATAATCACTCCGTCTAATGACGAGTGTATCTGGTATGTCAGCCGGCTTGATGATGCTGATAAGAAGGTGTACGAAGGCGACATGAAAAAGGCAGGAACACACTGGGGAGTCTTTTTCACGAATGTAAAAGAGGGGGGAGTTGCATGGAATGCCGGTGTAAGAAACGGAGACCAGTTTTTAAAACTGAACGATATTACGGTTCAGAGTCCGTTTGACGCTCAGAACCGTCTTAACGCCATGAGCTATGGTGAATTTGCAAAGTATACCATTAAGCGTGATGATAAGGTGTTTGAAACCCACGTATTTGTTAAAAAGCTGATCATGCTGCCCAATCTCGCCTCATCAATTGCGGGATTTGTATGGCTGATACTTGGCATGATGGTGCTGCTGGCAAAACCCGAGGGCAAAACTCACCTGATGTTTTTCCTGATAGGCGCGCTCTGGGTGATATCAGATACCCAGCAGGCATTTCTCGGTAATTTCCTGATGCGGGAGGAAATGACACCGTTTGAACAATATTACACCAATTTCACGCTGATAGCCAACGCGGGTATGTCGGCATTATTCCTGCATCTGTTTCTCGTGTTCCCGAGACAGCATCCCAAAGTCTACAGGCCGATTATTATAAAGCTGATCTATCTGGCATTTATTCTTATTTCGGTTTACTCACTTGTATACTGGAACAAGAATATCGGATTATATAAAATCGTAAATCTCAATCCGTTTGCAGTGCTGAGCATATTCAACAGATTTGCAACGGTTGCATCATTCTTTTTCCTGTTCAGCAGTTACAGGGCTGTAAGAAACACCCCGATGAGAAAACCGATCCTGCTGGTGCTGATAACATCATTAATTGCGGGCCTCAGCACTGTTTCAATGCTCGTTTTCCAGCAGTTCGGGATCATCTATTACAATAATCCCGAAATCTTTCTTCCTTCGCTTCTTCTGATACTTGTGCCTGTGGCATTTGCGGTCGCAATCTTTAAGTACAGCCTTCTTGATGTGAGCGTTGTAATTAAAAACACGATCTTTTACGGCACGGCCTCGGTAATTCTGGCGGTCATATATCTGCTTGCGGTGTTCGGGCTGGGGCAGAGTATCGGCAGCTTCTTCGGTGAAGAATACAGAAACATCATTGCGGTGATAACCTTCGTGCTTTTTGCGCTCGTTTTCCAATCGACCAAAGACCGGTTCCAGGAAGTTCTCACGAGAAAGTTTTACCCCGAGCAGTATTACATTGAGCAGATTCTCCTTAAATTCAGTGAGGAAATCTCAAACACCGTCGGTCTTAAAAACGTGATCATCGCCATCAAAAATATTTTTGAAGAGAAGCTGGGCATCAGGAACGTGGCTGTATATCTCCTTAATGAAAACGATGAGTTTGTGCTGAGCGGCAAGGATGCCAATAATTTTTACAAGCTGAAATTCATCACGAAAGGGAAGCAGTTCGAAACCAACCTGCTGGATTATGCCGATATTGTAAAGAACAAGGTTATAACCGAGCATGTGTTCGAAAGATTTTTCTCTGAGGATGTTCAGTTTTTCAGGGAGTCGGGTTTCTATACCGTTGCTGCCATGACAGTTAAAGGCAAAGTTAAGGGACTCATCTGCCTCGGTCTTAAATTCTCCGGATCGCAGTTCAGCGGCAAGGAACTTGAGATTCTCTCATCGGTCGGTACTCAGGCAGCAGTTGCGATAGAAAATGCGCGACTCTATAATGCTGAAAATGAAAAGATACAGATCGAAAAAGAGCTTGAGCTGGCCAGGAATATTCAGCAGAGTCTCCTTCCGGATAAATTCCCCGATAATCCCAAGTTTGAGGTTTTCGGGAAGATGGTGCCTGCCAAACATGTGGGCGGCGACTATTTTGATATCATTAAGATTGATGACCAGAAATTCTTCGTGGTGATAGGTGATGTATCAGGTAAGGGTCTGCCGGCTGCGCTTTATATCACCCGTCTGCAGACAATGCTTCAGTTCTACTGCACAAGCCTGAAATCGCCCCGTGAGGTTCTGCTTGAGGTCAATGAGAAACTGTTTCACACTCTGGATAAAAACAGCTTCATCACCGCAGCGCTCTGCCTGATTGACCTTAATGAAAACAAACTTCAGATATGCCGTGCGGGTCACACTCCCGTGCTTCTCAGGTGCGACGAAGGGATCAAGAGGATCCTCCCGAAAGGCCTTCCGCTCGGGTTCTATAAAAATGAACTCTTCGGGAAACACCTGGAAGAGGAGACGTATGATCTTAAGCGGGGTCAGCTGCTCTTCCTGTATTCGGACGGCGTGAGCGAAATGATGAACCACACTAATGACCTGTTCGGAGATGCCCATCTGAGCGATTTCCTCAGCGCAAGCAACGGGCAGGCACCCTCAGAACTTTTTGACCGCCTCTGGGATACTCTCGTCACATTCAAGGGTGAGGAGGAGCAGAATGATGATGTCACGGCGGTGATAGTCAAAATTAATCAGTAAAGCCGTTGTTCGTTGCTCGTTTTTCGTTCCTCGTTGCAGCATAACATTAGCAACACGTATAAAACGAATTTGGCGAATGAACACGAATTTTCTTTTATTTGGGATATAATGACCGGTTTGGTTCTCTTACTATAGATCTAATTTGTAGTTTACCCCGGAGGGGTTAAATATCTGTAGCCAAATGAATTCCCCGTCACCCCCCCCCACGACGCGAAGCGGCGATTTTTTTTACCAGAAAAAAGTTCAATGTTTAATGTTAGGGCAGCATAACATTAGCAACACAAATGATCCAAATGAAGCGAATTAACACGAATTTTTTAATCAGTGCTTAGTGCGGGGTGTCTGGCCCTTGGTTAAGCAGAATAACAATAGCAACGCGGATCAAACGGATAAAACGGATGAACACGGATTTTTTTTTTTTTTTGTGAAAAGTTCGATATTCGTAGCAGCATAACAATAGCAACACAAATGATTCAAATGAAGCGAATTAACACGGATTTTTTAATCAGTGCGTAGTGCGGGGGTTCCTGGTTCTTGGTTAAGCAGCATAACAATAGATACGCGGATTCCTCCTTCGGCGGACAAGGTGCGAATCCCGCACCCGGCGGACAGGGTGCGAATGAACACTTACTACTCCTTACTTCACAGCACCTTTAACTCTCTCAATTTCCAGAAGCATTTAGCAGTTGCTTTGATATCAGCCATGGCGTCGTGGCTGTTTTCGAAGTTATCCTTGAAGAGTTTGCGGTGAAGCTCTGAGAGTCCGGGCCATTTGTAGCCGTACTGACCCTTGATTTTGCAGAAGTCTTTGCTTCCGAGCATTGTACAGATTTGTTTCTTTTTTGCGAGGGGATCACGTGAAAAGTGACGATGAAATTCTGCGCCGATCACTTTTGAATCGAAGTTCATGTTATGGGCCACGAATACATGAGCGGATTCACACAGTTTTTCAAATTCAGACAAAACATC
>JABWCA010000085.1 GCA_013359345.1 Ignavibacteriaceae bacterium | reverse complement strand
AGTGAGTAGTGAGTAGTGAGTAGTGAAAAATAAGCAGGATTAAAGAAACGGCACAAATGAAAAATAATTTACTTCCTGCCGGATAAATACAGGGGCGGCATTCACCATAACCACCGCCGAAACGCTTTTCGGCCGAGAAAGTTAAGCAGGAAACAAGAGGCTGGGTCATAATTAACAGTCGGCTTTGAGCAGAAACTGTACAAAACATTTACTCCTGATATATCAAGCGTAAAAATCCGCGTGAATCTGCTAAAATCTGTGACCTCTCCGCAGGAGGAGGAAACTGCGTACCATCCATTTCTGCTTCTATACTAAAAACCATGCCCCCCCGGTACTGATCAGCTTTTACAAAAAGAGGAGAAAGTCATGACAATTCACTGACAACAACGGAAATTCCATTTATTAAAATTGCTCTCAGAAATTCACCAAAACTATAAACCGGAGAGCAACATGAAAAAGTTACTATCTTTAATAATCGTCCTTCTTATTTCGTTATCCGTATACGGACAGCAGACCGACACGCTTACGATTCTCTACCTTAATGATACACACTCATGCCTTGCCCCTCTGGCTCCCAGAACTCCCGATCTTCAGGGGACACAGGGCGGTATTGCACGTGCAGCTTCAGTTATAGGCATGACTCAGATGAGCGAACCAAACGTGTTAACGTTACACGGCGGGGATTTCTTTATAGGCGATCTCTTTTTTAATAAATTTTTAGGTGTGGCCGAACTTCAGATCCTGAACTCACTCGGGCTTGATGCAATGGGCGTAGGGAATCATGAGTTTGATCTTACCCCTTACGTACTTAAGACGGCGCTTGACTCTTCATCCATCCAGTATCCGCTTGTTTCTTCAAACATATTCTTTGGCGACAGCACAGTGGCAGGCCTGGGCAATTATATTCAGCCGTATAAAGTCATTCAGAAAGGTACTGTGAAGGCCGGGATAATCGGGCTTACAACTCCCTCCGCAAATTTACTCTCTTTACCTGCTCCCGTTATCATTGACACTACAATGGATGGCCTTATGGCAGCCAAAGATTCTCTTACTGCAGCCGGCTGCGATATAATAATCCTCCTTTCACATATGGGGATTGCGCTTGACAAGACCATTGCGGCAGGCATCCCCGGTATTGATATTATACTCAGCGCTCATGACCACATGATGACTGCCGAACCCGTTGTTATAAACAATGCATACACCGGAAAACCTGTTTACATTATCCAGTCAGACTCTTATTACAGGTATATCGGGAAAATGAAGGTGATACTTGGGGCTAACGGTGTTCAGAATGTTGATTTTGCGAATATTAAACTCGATGCCACAATTCCGCCCGAGCCGCAGACCGAAGCAGTTGTGAATTCTCTGATTGCTGATATTGAACAGACTTACGGACCAATGTACACTCAGCAGATTGCAAGTGCCACAGCAAAGTTTGATGAGCTGATTACTCCTCCCTTCTTACCAAATATGAATTATGACACCCCCGTGGGAAATCTTGTAACCGATGCAATGCGCGCTGCCACAGGCACTCAGATTGCAATAACCACCGGAGGATTCACCTCAATGCCGGTGGAGGCAGGACCGGTTGTTCCTGCAGATATCTACAGGGCAATTGGTTACGGCTTCAATGAAACCAATACTCTCGGCTTCCGGCTGGCAACCTTCACGCTTACAGGAGCAGATATTCTCACGGCTCTTAATGCAACGGTGCTTGCAGCCATGGGTGAAGTAAATGATGAGTTTCTGCCTCAGGTTTCAGGCATGAAATTCGGAATCGATCTTAACCTGCCGGGCGGATACCCCGTTTCACCGGATAATGTTTTCGTTGGGAATGCTCCGCTTGATCCCGGTGCAATGTATACCGTAACCGCAAATGAAGCGCTTGTTGCTGCACTCGGATTGTTTCAGATTACCCCCTCTGGTGTGGTTATTTCAGATTCTCTTACGGAGTTTACCGTTACAATTGCATATATCACGGGGCAGGGTTCTATCTCCCCGGTCAGGCAGGGAAGGGTGACTCAAAACGATGACAAAAATATTATCCCGGCTGATTTTGAACTGAAGCAGAACTATCCCAATCCTTTTAATCCCTCCACCAGGATTGAATTCAGAACCGGCAGTGCGGGGAGGGTAACTCTTCAGGTTTTCAACACAATCGGAGAACTCACAGCAACTATACTGGATGATTATCTCAGTTCAGGCACACACACAATCACATGGAACGCCGGCAGTCTGCCGGGCGGGGTTTATTTTATCAGACTGATAAGCAGTGATTACTCATTTACAATTAAAGCTTTATTACTTAAATAAATTATGACACAGAGGTGCTGAAATGAAAAGAATATATTTATTAATGCTTTTAATGCTTGCGGCATCAACATTTCTTAATGCCCAGTTCAGTAAAGGCAGCAAAGAACTGTCTTTATCCGGTTCCATCGGCTCTTACACATATTCTCAGAAATCACCGGGAGGAACCACTTCAAGCAAAGATTATCAGTATTTTACAGTTTATCTTTCACCGGGCTATTATATCGTTGACGGGCTGTCATTTGAACCCGAGGTTGCTTTCTATTTTTCAAAAGATAATACACCTGCTCAGTATTATCTTGCCAATATCTCCTATACAGCAAAAATCGGTGAAGGGAAAACCGGATTATTTTTCAGGGCAGGTTACGGAGTGGGTAACTCAATGATCTTTCCGGGGAACAATGATGTGCCTCTGCCAATGACAAAATCTCTGGATGTAAAAATTATCAACGCCGGAGCAGGCCTTAAGTTACTGATTAATGCAAATGTTCTTGCCAGGCTTGAACTTAATTACAGAGTGCAATCCTATTCCAGGGAAAGCTCCTATTATTCACCCTGGGGCTCAAGCAGCTGGAGTTATGACTACACCTATTCAAATATTTCTCTGATATTCGGATTTGCTTTTCTTATCCCTTAATTATACTTTTTTTTGACGGGGCGGCATCACCCGCCCTGTCTGAAATGTTCTTAATGATTAATGCCGAATTCCTTCATAAGGGTTAGCCCGTATTCCCGCATATAATTAATTACTTCAATAGACCTCTTACCCCGCTCGGTAAGTGAGTACTCAACGCGGGGCGGAACTTCTGCAAAAACCTGCCTGATTATAAATCCTTCCCTTTCCAGTTCCTTCAGCTGAGCAGTCAGCATCTTATGCGTGATTTTGGGAATGTCGTTTTTGAGGTCTGAATAACGTCTGGTTTTGTCTTTAAGCCTCCAGAGAATCGGCATTTTCCACGCTCCTCCTATCCGGTCAAGAGCAAATTCCACAGGGTTGTAGTAAAGTTTATTATCATAGATAAATTCGGGCATAAAATCCTCCTTCAAACTCTGATACTTACCAAAAAGTGTGTATGTCACAAAAAAGTAAGCATATTTTATTGGCATGAGCAACACACTAAATTTACGACATTAATTTTTAACAATAAAAGACGGAGCTGAAATGAGCGCTAATATTAATGTCATGAATCCGCAGAAACCCAAGAAAGTTGCAATGGTTGCTGCAAACCCTTCAGTATCAAAACAAACCGGATGGCCCATTGGTTTCTGGTGGGCTGAACTTACTCACCCTTACTGGGAATTCACCGAAAACGGCTACCAGGTTGATATCTATTCACCCGATGGCGGTGATCTTGAGCCCGACGGATTCAGCGACCCCGAGCATGAGAGCGGTTACTCTGCTCATGATATCGTGAGCCTTGGCTTTAAAAAATCAGCTAAACACTCAGCGCTGGTTAAAAACACAAAAAGCATAAAAGAGATTAACATTTCAGAATATGATGCACTGTTCCTTACAGGCGGTCAGTCACCAATGTACACATTCATTGATAACACTGAACTTCACTCACTCGTTGCCGGATTTTATGAAGGAGGCAAAGTTGTTGGTATAGTTTGCCATGCAACCTGCGTGCTTCTCAAAACCCGCCTTTCAGACGGGACCCTCCTTGCAGCAGGAAAGACATGGACAGGATTTGCAAACAGTGAAGAGCAGTTTGCCGATAACTGGGTTGGCATGAAGATACAGCCTTTCTGGATTGAGGAAGAAGCCAGAAAAATGACCGAAACAAACTTCATCGTTTCAGGAATGTTCAGACCTTTTGCCGTAAGAGACGGAAGACTTATTACCGGGCAGCAGCAGTTCAGCGGCGGACTCACAGCTAAAATGGTTATTGAAGCTTTAGGTATATAATCAGTTACAGGAAAGGGGAAGTCATGAGGCTTCCCCATATAAATATTAAATGAGGTTATAAAATGGTTTTAGAAATAGCAGAAGCCCTGGTTAAAGAGGGAATCACAGCAGGAGAGTTTCTTTCTCTCTCACAAAAAATGCAGGATGAATTTCTTGCAAAACAGGAAGGGTTTATCAGCCGTGATCTGTTCAGAGGAGAAAACGGAGTTCATGGCGCAGTTCTTAAATGGGAAAGCATGGATCATGCCCTTAAAGCAATGTCGCAGGCAATGAATTACCCCTCGGTCATCGGGTTTGCATCTGTATTTGCAGAAGGCTCATATTCTGTTAAACTTGTTGATGTAATAGCTTCTTATGAGTAAGTCCCTGCTGCTTTTAACAGTTGTTCTGCTTTTCAGTGCATCTTCAAAAGCCCAGCTTACAGAAAGCGACACTTCTGCATTTTCATATCAGGCGGGTGTGAACGGGAGCATGATCACAGGCAATGTTGAGCGCCTGCTTATCATGTCATCACTCACAGTTTCTTCTGTTCATGAAACATGGGCAGTAAGGAGCAGCAACACCTGGCAGTACGGTACTATAGGAACCAGATTCACCGAGAATGATTTGTTCTCAAGAAACTTTGTTTATCTTTATCCTGACGCTGCAGTTTATCCCTATCTTATGTTCTGGGCAGAAACGAACAGAAGAAGGGATCTTAACCCGAGGATACAGTTCGGCCCGGGAGTGACATTGGCATTTCTCAGGAATCCGGCTGCTACAGCTAGACTCTCAATAACACTCACCTATGAAAACAGTGAATTCGGCAGAAGCAATTTTGAGGAGCCTGAATATGCCGGCAATCCTGAAATAGAGACATGGAGAGGCACTTTAAGGCTGGCAGGGAGATTTATTCTGCCCGAAAGCAGGCTCAGGCTGCTATATGAAACGTGGCTTCAGCAATCGGTTAAAGATGAGAAAAACAGACGGTTTTATCTGAGTGCTGCAGTCGATGTTCCCGTTTCATCCGGTTTTTCACTGAGAACTTCCCTGATATACAATTTTGAAAGCGTTGTTCTTAAAGGCGTTAAGAAAGAGGACACAATGCTAATGTTTGGTATTTTTTATTCCGGAGGCGAATAATACATGATAGTAAAAAGAAACTTTAACCCTGTGAAGGTATGGGGCTATATTAAAGGCCCGGCAACTTTTTCAATAATCTGGGCAGTAACTGCCTGGTCTTTATTTTATTACGGTAAGCAGAACTGGATTGCCCTGAATCTTACCATAGCGGGAATTCTCGGCTCGGCGCTTGCAATATTCATTGCATTCAGAAATAATTCTTCATACGGCAGATGGTGGGAAGCCCGCACTGCATGGAGCAGCATTATGGGCTCGGCCAGAATTCTCGGAAGACTTATCATAACATTTACAGACAGCCATGCACATCAGCAGAATTATGACCGTGAAAGGAGCGAAAGCTTCAAAAAGGAAATGATTAAAAAGGTGATTGCATGGGCTCACTCTTTACGTATTCAGCTCCGCGGCGGAAAAGATTTTTCAGGTATTGCAGGTTACTTCCCTTCTGACGAGGTTGAACAGGTAATGAAATCTGATAATAAACCGGTATTTATAATGATGCTCACGGGACGAAGAATTTACCGCGCAATGGCCGACGGCACTCTGGGCGGATTTGACAGTTTTCAGATGGAAGGGCAGCTTCTCACCCTCTCAAACATGCAGGCAGTCTGCGAAAGAATCAAGAGCACCCCGCTGCCAAGACAGTATGATTTCTTTACAAGAATGTTTGTCATTCTTTATATATTTCTTCTGCCGCCTGCCTTCCTGAGCATTTACAATTCACCGGCGTATAATTATCTTTCATGGTCCGCAATTCCTCTTTCTGTAATCATTTCATCGGTTTTTATAATAATGGAACGCACGGGTGCTGCCAATGAGGATCCGTTTGAAAACCAGGTGACCGATGTGCCCATGACCTATATATGCAACACCATCGAAAGAGATCTGCTTGAAATGGCAGGAATTGAAGAGCGGCCTGCAAAAGTTAAGGCTGAAAACGGATATCTTCACTGATTTAATAACGCGAGGAGAAATATATGTCGGCTAATCTTATGGAAAAAAACAGGCTTGAGGCATTTTCTGACGGTGTTCTTGCAATCATCATCACTCTTCTTGTACTGGAAATTAAAGTGCCCGAAGTTCACGGGGATGTAAATGCAGTTTCCTTCTATCATGCACTGATTTCTATTCTGCCCAAGTTTCTGAGCTGGGCACTGAGCTTTTTTATGGTGCTGATAATGTGGGTTAACCACCACAGAATTTTCTCTGAGCTGAAATCTGTAAATAACCAGCTGCTCTGGCTAAACGGAATTCTCCTTTTTTTCATCTCCTTTATAACATTCCCGACTGCCTTTCTGGGTGATTATTTTAACCAGCAGTTCACCATGATGTTTTTTGGTATCTGGATGTCATTAACCGCCTTCACATTTTCAATGCTGAGGCTATACATATATAAAAATCAGTGGCTGCTGAGAGAAGGCATTAAACCTGAGGATTATAAATCTCTTCTCACCCGCTCACTATTGTTTGGTCCCCCGTTTTACCTGCTCGGGGCATTCAGCACTTTTATCCATGTTTATCTGGGGTATGCAATGTATGCCATGGTGCCCCTCTACTTTGTGTTTTTCGGAAGTAAAAAATCTAAGGAATAATTAAATGAAAATAGCAATAATCGGCGCCGGAAATGTAGGCGGTGCTCTTGCAAAGGGATTTGCAGATGCCGGTCATACGGTGATAATCGGTGCAAGAGACGTGAACTCAGATGATGTTAAATCACTGCTCGCTCAATCCCCGGCAATTTCGGCAACAAGCATAAGCGAGGCGATAAATCTGGCAGAAACTGTGGTTATTTCAACCCCGCCTGATGCCGCCGTTAAAATAGCACAGGATAACCCGGCACTTAAATATAAAACCGTTATTGATGCAACCAACTCCGTTTTCAGAAATCCTGAGCCTTACAAAACTGCTTTTGAGGGAATCAAGGCGGTAACAGGCTGCGAAAACGTTGTTAAATGTTTTAACACCACCGGCTTTGAGAACATGGCTAATCCCCGTTACGGTGATATCGGAATTGACATGTTCATGGCAGGCAGCAGCGCTGAAGCAAAGTCGGTTGCCAGGAAACTTTCGCTTGATATCGGTTTTGAAGAGTGTTATGACTTTGGCGGTGATGATAAGGCGGCACTTCTTGAGCAGTTTGCAATGAGCTGGATCAATCTCGCAATAATGCAGAAGCATGGCAGAGGAATCGCTTTCAAGCTGATCAGACGCTGATTTTACTGATGCGGGGACTCTTAAAATCCCCGCTTCTCTTATTTCCCGGCACACTCCCTGCAACCCGTTTCTAATCCGCTCTTCTTTGCAAAACTCCCCTTGTTGGAATTATAAACCGTGAATAAACATAATATTTGAATAAAGCTATAATTCCCTCATATTTGTACATGGTATTATTTTCATTTGGGATCTGAAATGTCAGATAAAGAAGGATGCGGCTGCGGCCTCATAATCAAAATTGCACTCGGAATTGTTTTAGCATACATCATCATATCATTTTTGTAAAACAGGTAAAGTTTGAGGATTTACGTCGGATCAAAAAATCCCGTGAAGAAGACAGCCGTGAAAGAGGCATTCGGGCATTATTTTCACGGGGCAGAAATAATTTCGGTTGATGCGCCCTCAGGGGTGAGTGATCAGCCCTTTAACCGTGATACCTTCACGGGGGCAGAAAACCGCGCCCGGTTTCTTTACAGTCAGTTTTCGGGAAGCAGTGAGCCGGGTGATTATTACACCGCGGTTGAAGGCGGGGTGATTGAACTTTACGGCGGATGGTATGCGCTTGGCTGCGCATGCATTATTGACTCTGAGGGGAGAAAAGGATACGGTACATCCTCATGGTTTCCGCTGCCCGATATTGTGATTACCGCTCTGAAATCAGGGGAAGAGCTTGGCCATGTCATAGACCGCCTGGCAGGCGAGCATAATTCAAAACACAGGGGCGGTGCAATCGGGTATCTGACAAAGGGGGTTATACCCAGGAAAGACCTTTATGTACCTGCGGTTATCTCAGCCCTTATTCCGTTTAATAACCCGGAAGATTTTTTTGATTAGATTCCCTCCAGACAGCCCTTTGCCGGGAATCAGGCAATGTGATTCAGTCAGCGTTTTTATGGGCATCTTTTTCCTATGCAATTGGGAATTTATTTGAGGTGATACGCAGGCATTGCGTCTCTAAGGATATCGGCAGCGAATCATCCTGATTTAACAATCACCCGTCTAAAACCCCGGATGTCCTGATCCATGGTTCTTATTATTACAGTTTTTATAGGGTGTTACCATAAGACATCCGGGGTTGTGAGCACCCGTTTTGGTTTACCCTGCAGCCAGCCCAAAGGTTGACAACCTTCAAGGTTCTATTCATATTCTCCTTGCGCAAGAAGATTTCTAAAATCCCGAGTTAGGTAACCTTGAAGGTTTTAAAAACTATGGTGGTTCAGGACAGAGCATATACGAATGAATCCTGGGCTCTTTTGTGTATCATGGGAGACGCAAGCATTGCGTCTCTACTGATACCACCGATTTTTTCAACCATTTATGCTGTGACGAGCCACGAACAACGAACAACGTCTTTCCGTTTCATGAAAAAAAAAGGCCGCCCCGTTTGCAGAAGCAGCCTTTTAATAAATTCTGACATTTAATCAGCGGGTTTTATTTTACCGGATTGCCTTCCTTGTCAAGCAGCACAGGGTCACCTAATCCGAGATCTTTAAGTTTATCCATCTGTGTGGCTTTATCTCCCACGATGAGGTAAACCATCTGATCGGGACGGAGATACTGCTGAGCAAGTCTTTTATGCTCTTCAAAAGTCAGTTCTGCAATCTGCTTCTCCTGAGTTTTGATATAATCATAAGGCAGATTGTACTTTGCGATAGCGCCCAGCATACCTCTGAGTGCGCCAAGAGTTTCAAACCTGAGAGCATTTGATTTGATAAGCGCATCTTTAGTGAACTTCATATCTTCTTCACTTATGCCGTTGCGGTATTTTGCAATCTCGTCTCTGAAGATCTGCACTGATTCAAAAGTGGCGTTTGACTGCACACCTGAACTGGCCACAAAATAACCGGGGTATTCATTACCCGATATGTTTGTTCTTGCTCCGTAAGTGTAGCCTTTTTCCTCTCTCAGAATCAGGTTCACTATACCGTTAAAGCTTCCGCCGAGTTTATAGTTCATGACGGTTGCCTTGAAATAGTCAGGATGACTGTAGGGAATTGAAATATTTCCGATTCTTATTTCCGACTGCTTTGCACCGGGAAAATCGATGAAATATATAACTGGTTTATTGTATTTGTTGTAAGCCGCGGGAATTTCAACTTTTGTTGAGTTCTTTTTCCACTTTGACTCCATTCTTCCGAACACCTTCAATGCATCATCTGAGTTTATGTTGCCGGCAACAGTTATGTTCGCGTTCTGGGGTGCCATGGCTTTTTCATAATATGCTTTCACTTCATCAAGAGTGAGAGCCGCAACGGTTTCTTCAGTTCCGGCGATATTTTTTGAAAGTATATTCTCATCACCGTAAATAAGACGTGCGTAAACATTGCTTGCTGTTGCATTTGCAGAGGTTTTGCTTCTTTTGATTCCTTCGGTGATTTCATTTTTAAGGCGGGCAAATTCTTTTTCATCCCATCTCGGTTCAAACATTATCTCTTCAACCAGTTTAACGGTCTCATCAAACTTTGAAGAGAGGCAGTTAGCTCTTACAACAACGGCATCATCACCGGCCGATACTGATATAAATGCACCGAGATCTTCTATTGCCTGTTCAAGTTCAAGAGGGGTTTTATTTTTTGTGCCCTGCATGAGCATGCGTGCCATCATGTTTGCTGAGCCCACCTTCTGAATATTGTCAAGCAGGAGTCCGCCTTTAATTGTGATCTGGAAATCAACCAGCGGTAGTTCGTTCTGCTCAATTCCCAGAACTCTGATTCCGTTAGAAAGGGTTTTATCCCATACTTTCTGATCTTTAAGAAGAGGATCAGGACCATTAACCGGCATCTTTGAGCGGTCAAAACCTGAAGAAATCGGGTTGACTTTAACCTTGTTTTCCGGTTTCCCGGCTATTGACTGTTTTTCCTGATCATTATAAGTTTTAATGTTATCTGATGTTATAACAAAAGGTTCTGAGTTTGCTGCAGCCAGCTCCGGTTTCCCTTTGGGTACAAAGCTCAGGAGAACAAAGTTTTTCCCTTTGATATATTTGTTATAAACATTCCAAACATCATCAGAAGTTACTGCGAGCATGTTTTTGAGATCTTCATTCAGATAATCGGGCGAATCTTTGAAAATATTGTAGCCCGCAAGCTGCTGTGATTTGCCTAGAACACTTGCTATCGAATTATAAAACTGGGTTTCGATTCCCGCTTTTGTTCTTGCCAGATCCTTTTCAGTGAATCCGTCTTTCTCGAAACGGGCAAATGCTTCCATTATTGCCTGTTCAACCTCACCAAGATTTTTGCCCGGGAATGTTCTTATTCTGATTCTGAAATCGCCTGCTATTTCACCGCTGTTATTGAATGTCATAACTGATGGGGCAAGCTTTTTCTCTTCCACAACCACTTTGTAGAGGGGTGATTTCTTTCCTCTCCCGAAAAGATCTGCCAGCACATCAAGCGCATAAGCATCTTTTGAATAATTCTCTGCCGAGGGGTAAAGCATGGTCAGCTCGGGTGACTGGGCAAAGTTATCCTCATAATATGCACGCTTTGTTTTTTCAAGGGTAACAGGCATCGGTTTAAGCGGTGCCACGGGCGCAGAGGGTTTAATCTCGCCAAAATATTTTTCTATCCATTTTTTGGTTTGTTCAATATCAAGATCACCGGCTACCACTAATGTTGCATTATTGGGGCCGTAATATTTTGTGTAAAAATCATGGACGTCTTTAAGTGTGGCGTTCTGGAGATCTTCAAGAGAACCGATTGTTGTCCAGTTATAAGGATGCCCCTCGGGGTAAAGAAGCTTGCCGATAGCATAGCTTGTCTGACCGTAAGGCTGGTTATCGTAATTCTGTCTTTTTTCGTTCTGTACAACCGACTGCTGGTTCAGGAATGCATCATAAGTGACAGTGGGGAGCATAAATCCCATTCTGTCGGCTTCAAGCCATAAAGCGAGCTCGAGTGAGTTCTTCGGAACAATCTCAAAATAGATTGTGCCATCCTGCCAGGTACCGCCGTTAAGCGTTCCGCCGTTTGACTGAATCAGCCTGAAAAACTGATCCTGCGGCACATGCTGTGATTCCTGGAACATGATATGCTCAAAAAGATGGGCAAATCCGGTTTTGCCGGGCACTTCTCTGTTGCTGCCCACATGGTACTGAATGGCTACTGCCGTAATCGGGTCTGATTTGTCCTGATGCAGGATCACTTCAAGTCCGTTTGGCAGGGTGTACTTCTCGTAATCAAGTTTAATCTTCTGTGAGAATAAACCTGCGGAGGCCAGTAATAAAATAAGAAGAATTTTTAGACCTTGTTTAGTCATCTGAAAGTTACTCCACCGTGTTAACGTATATATTTATAAGTTGTTTAATTGTAACATGTAATATAAAAAGGATAAATGAAGTAATCCTCCCCGCTTAAATAATTAAGGAACCATTTGTAATGAAAAAGGGTGTCTGAACTGTGATAAAATATCAGAAATAAAAATATACTTTAAAATTAACCGGGCTTGGTTATTTATCGTAATGAGATGAGTTCACATATTACTGGACTTGACTTAGAACATTATTAATCTGAAATTCCTGATTTTAATTGAATCAGCATTTTCACAAGTAAAATTTATATTTCTCCGGATTCAACTGCCGGTGAAATTAGAATTGTTATTAAGATTCATTTATATCTTATTATTGGTCAGGATAATCCTTCAAATTTCATAACAGATTGCAAATAATATTAATTTTCCACCTCTTCTTAATTCTATAATTTCATATTAAATTAATTACGCAAATATTTAGATTATTCTGGATCACATAGAAAGCGAAGTCAGCTTGACAGCATGAAAAGGATATTATTATGATAATTTCTGAATTGAAATCTTTAAGGGAAAGTGAAGACAAGATTGAATTCAAGGAGGCAAAAAGCAATTATCCTTTTAAAGCGGGAAATGGCCAGCGCCAGGAAGAAAGAAGAAAATGTGTTCTCGGTTATATTGTGGCACTAGCAAATGAACGGGGTGGGAAACTAGTTTTGGGCATGACTGACCGATACCCTCATCATGTTACCGGCACTAATTTTTTCAAAGATAATCTTGGTGGCTTAAAGGATGAAGTATATAACCTTTTACAGATACGGGTTGATGTTATTGAGTTATTTGAAGATGACAAAAGAGTTGTTGTAATTAATGTTCCCTCCCGTGCTGTGGGGAAATTATTAAAATTTGAAGGGGTTCCATTGATGAGAACCGGTGAAAGTCTTCGTAACATGAGTGATGAAGAGATGTATTCTATACTTTCTGAGCAAGAGCCTGATTTCTCTGATAAAATCTGTGTAAATGCTTCCTACGATGATCTGGATGAAAATGCAATTCAAATTCTAAAAAATGCCTACTCCCGAAAACAGAGCAACCCGTCTTTTTTAACTCTTGATAAGAAACAGACCTTATCAGATCTAGGGTTGACTAAAAATGGCAAAATTACCAATGCTGCTCTCATTTTACTGGGTAAAGAAGAATCCATTAAAAGGTTTATTCCTCAGGCCGCTATTCATCTTGAGTATCGCAACTCAATAAAACAAATAAACTTCGATAACAGACATATTTTCACTCAACCTTACATCATTGCCATTGAATTACTCTGGAATGCTATTGATCAGCGAAACGGAAAGTTTCCTGTGCAGGAAGGTCCATATATTTTTGATATTCCCTTTTTCAATAAGGAAGTTATCAGAGAAGCAATTAATAATGCGATCGCTCACAGGGATTACAACAAAACAAGTGAAACGGTAATCAAACAATTTCCCCAGGGCCTTTATATTATTAATCCCGGGGGATTTCCACTAGGGGTTACACTGGAAAACTTATTAACAGTCAACAGCACTCCAAGAAACCGGTTATTGGCTGATGTACTTTCAAAAATAGGCGTTGTTGAACGTGCTGGTCAGGGAATAGATAAAATATATTACCAGACACTAACAGAAGCTAAACCTGAACCCGATTACTCTCATTCGGATAATTTTCAGGTTGAGTTAAGGTTATCTTCAATTATTGAAGATAAAGCTTTTGCTTTATTCATTAAAACAATTCAGGGAAACCGGAAAGATTCGGATAAGTTAAGCGTACAGGAAGTCGTTGCACTTAACCACATAAGAAAGGGTGTTGATCAGAAACATATTAAACCTGATATTCTTATTAAGCTGGAAAGGGATGGGTTGATTGAATCAATAGGAAAGACGAAAGCTAAAAGATACATTTTACCCAAAAGTTATTTTATTCTTAATAATCTTCAAGCTGATTACTCCTCAATTAAGTCACTGGACAACGACCAGCTAATTCTTCTGATGATGAATCATCTCAGAGATTTTACGACCGCCAAACTTGGTGACTTTGAAAAACTTCTGAGAAATTTTGTGCAGCGACATCAGGTAAAATATCTTGTTAACAAATTGGTGACTCAAAAAATATTTGATAAAATAGGATCAGGTAAAGGCACCTATTATCAACAGGGAGAATTTTTTTTACAGAAAGAGAAACTGCTCTCAAGAGCAGTGGAATTGGGACTGGAAGAAATGAAAAGACGTGGTGAAATTGAAAATCATTAATTGGCCATAAATTCTCCATAAATTCTCCATAAATCTTGTTAATCTTTAGTTAAGTCATTGCATTTAATGAGATTACAAATCCATCTATTCTCCATATTTTATCTGAATAATTTATTTTTCAAAACCCGGTCATCCCTTTGAATTTCAATGATAAAGGCTTTGTGTTAAATAATCATAGCCAATAAAAATTGAGTTTGTAATAATTCATGAGCTTTATCATTTTATACACCATAACCCTAAATTTTATGAACTTCAAACACTCTTGCTTCCGACGTGGCAAAAGTGGAAAGAGCATCTTGAAAAATTTCAGATCCGAAGAATTAATTCTCTCAATTACAGTATCCTGACCATTATTAATATCCTTCAAAGGATGCTTAAA
>JABWCA010000369.1 GCA_013359345.1 Ignavibacteriaceae bacterium | reverse complement strand
GTGAAGGTGAAAACTCCCCCGTCCTTTCCGTATCTTGCATCAAAAAGAGTATCAAAAGGCACCCCGTTCAGCAGCATATTATACAGATCCGTAATCTCTTTGCGGTCTCTTGAGGTGATATATTTCAGCTTAAGCGTAACCGAGGCTTTTGCCATTTCAAGAACAATTTTCTGATCTGAAACATCAACTTTTGAGAGGATCTCATCACGGTAGAGGGCATCCCTGATCAGCAAATCCCTGATATAGCTAAGCCTGTACCTGATTGATTCAATTGTGTCAAGCCTCAGTGATTCGCCTTCAAGAGCAAAGAGTTTTTCGGCCACAAGAGTGTAGAATAATTCATCCTTGAGCTCTTTCATGGCGTCTTTAATCTGATTGGAAAAGCGGGGTACGCTTTCAAATCTTTTTACAAATTCTTCTGATGTTAAATTTTTGTTGCCTATTTTTGCAAGTACATTTTCTGTTCCCTGTGCAGATGAGATATTAAACGCACCAATGCATAAAACTGTTATTAATATCAGATAAATTCTGTTAACTTCCATATTCCGATTATATATTCCGAACTTTTAAAATGAATCAACAAAATAAGAAGAAATATCCTTTTTATTTCTACCCGGTAACAATACTTCTTCCGTTTTTTATTCTCTTTCTTCTTGAGCTTTCCTTACGGATTTTTAATTATGCCCCTGATCCGCCGCAGTGGATTTCACCGGCTCCGGGAAATGAAAACTGGCTCTATCTCAATCCCGATTACATTAAAACTTATTTCGGTGATATCGGGAATGTGCCCACTTCAATAAATGATGCATTTCTCAAAGAGAAACCTGCCAATGGCTTTAGAATTTTTGTACTGGGTGAAAGTTCCGCAGCAGGCTTCCCGTACGAACCGAACGGATCTTTTTCAAGGTTCCTTGCTCAGAAACTCGGATATGCCGTCGCGGATAAAAAGATTGAAGTGATTAACGTGGGGATTTCCGCTGTTTCAAGTTATGTCATCTATGATATGATTGACGGAATAATTGAGCAGAAACCCGATCTTGTGCTTGTATATACCGGACACAATGAATATTACGGGGTTCTTGGCGTTGCTTCCAACCGAAGTTTCAGCAAGAATCCGCTGTTTGTCAAGGCAATGCTCAAACTCCGCCATCTCAAAACAGTGAAACTTATCTCCGGTTTGTTTGCCGGTGGTGAGGCACCTACAGCACCGGCCGGAGGCGGCTTGATGGAGCAGCTCTCATCCGAAAGCCTGATCTCTTATGGTTCGGATGATTTTAAGGCAGGCATTCAGCAGTTCGAAAACAACCTCGGTGCAATATCACGCAAACTCAGCAACGCGGGTGTTCCCGTGATTCTTTCAACAATTGTATCTAATCTTAAAGATCAGCCTCCCTTTGAATCTGAAAAAGGTCAGTATGATGCTGCTGGGATATTTTCTGAAGCTCAGGCATCACTTAATGCAGGTGATTCGGTTAAAGCGCTCCGGCTTTATAAACAGGCACGCGATTATGATATTCTCAGATTCAGGGCGCCTGAAGAAATTAACGGGGTGATAAAAAAAGTTGCTGCTGAGTTTAATTTCCCGCTTATTGATCCGGAAAAGGCCTTCAGTGCGCAGTCTCCATCAGGAATCATCGGGGATGAACTCATGACTGACCACCTGCATCCTGTGCTGCACGGATACAAAATCATTTCAGGTCTGTTCTTTGATGAAATATTTAAGAATAAATACCTCAGCGCTGCAGCGGGATTCAGCCCGGAAAAAGCCGAAAGCGTTCTCGCAAAAGACTTTCTTTTTACAGCGCTTGACAGCACAATTGCCCGGCTCAGAATAGCCACAATAAAAAAAGAATACCCCTTTAACAGAAAGGGAGAACAGAAAACCATATCAGATTTTTTCACTCCAAAAGTCTATGCTGACACACTCGCCATGGAAGTTGCATCCGGAGCCAGAACATGGGCAACGGCACATATTGCACTTGCTGAAAGATATTTTCTGAGCGGTGATATTGCCGGACTCACAAGAGAGTACGAAGTGGTAATTGCTCAGTATCCTTTTCATAAAGGGTTCTACAATGATCTTTGTTTCCGCCTTATGAAACTTCAGGATTACGACCTCGCATACAAATATCTTGAGAAAAGTTATCTGAACGGGCCGGATGATTTCTCAACCAAGTGGCTGGGAATAATTGATCTTTCACGGGGAGAATATTCAAAGGCACTTAAATATCTTAAAGAGAGCGTAAGCTATAACGGAAGCGATGCACAGGTTTGGTATAATCTGTCGGGTGCTTATCTTAACCACAGGATGCTCTCAGAAGCTAAGGGAGCCATTCTGGAATGCCTCAGGCTTGAACCCGGTTTTCCGGGTGCGAGAGAACTTAAGATACAGCTTGACGGAGTACAGCAATAAATCTGAAGCCTCTCAGTAAAACCTTAATCCCCTTGTAAATTCACTCTTTAATTGTGCCGGGAGAAGAAATTCTTCCGGCTTTATAAACCCTCTTCTGTCCTGTATTTTAATCCCTGAATCAGGCACCTCCCGATAATAATCTCCTTTGATGCAAAACGGTTCATAAATGTTTGTGATATAAATCAGGGGGAAAACCGGTATTTATATCACTCTCTTGCACGGAAGCTGATCGGGATCTGAACAGTTCTGATAATCAATCATGCCCGCAATCCGGTACTTCATACACCTTTCTTCCATG
>JABWCA010000368.1 GCA_013359345.1 Ignavibacteriaceae bacterium | reverse complement strand
CTGTTTGATGAATTAATTTGTTAGCTAAATACATCTAATTTGCAGGAAGGATACCTCTTTTCAAAATCCCGCGCTTCTATTTTTTAAACATATGATCTGCTGCACACTGACCCTGTATTGCTCAACTACCTCCCTGACCGCCTTATCAAAATCGTGTTCCGTTTTAGCCCAGGTTTTTGCAGCGTCCCCTTTTTGCCTGATGGTCTGCGGGTTGGTGATGAATGATGTAACAGCCTCAGCAATTTTCAGCGGATTCTGCGGGGGCACGAGAATTCCCCGCTCATTATCTCTGCCTATCTGTTCAGTGGTGCCGCCGGCATCAGTGCCGATCACAGGCATGCCCATAAACATGGCGTCTATTACCGAAAGGGAATACATCTCGTTAAAGGTCGATAGAATAAAAACATCCATCCCGTTAAGGTATCGATGATACTGCCTGTCAAACCCGATGAGACGGACGCAGTTCTCAAGTTTGTGTTCAGCAATAAAATTCCTGATATAATCAAGCAGTTCCTGACCCTGCTTTTCGTAAATGATGGTGCCATCCGGCAGAATGCTGTCAATTGTGGGTTCACCCATGATCCAGAAAACCACCTTTTCGAGGATTTCACTTTTGAGCAGCGGGATTGCCTCAATCACATCCTGAACACCCTTACCCCGGTCAATCCTGCTCATCATCCCGAAAACAATCTTTTCCTGACCGGTACCGAGCTTTGTTCTTACTTCCTGACGCACTTGTGAATCGGGAATAAAGAGGCTCTGCTCCCTGCCATATCTTATCAATGCAATTTTTTCATAACTGAGGGGGTAGTTCCTTGCAAGCTCTGCCTTACTGAACATTGATGATGTTATAACTTTATCAACCCTGCCGTATATGAACCGGTGAATAATATCCCGCTTTTTACCCGCTCCCATGTACACTGAATTTATGTGGCCCGCCCTGAGAGCTTTTTTCAGCAGCGACCCTGTCCATACATCGTTATTGCTGTGCGAGTGTATATGTGTGATACCAAGTGCCTTAAGCTCCTTTTTCATCCTGCTTATAACACCAAAGCTCTGTTTCCCCTTCTTCTCAAAATAAAAACACTTTATCCCCTGTTCCTCCATTGCCTCTGAGATCACCGTGTTTTTGCGGCAGTAAACAATATTTTCAACACCTGCCTTGTGGAGATTAAGAATCAGATCACGGACGTATAGTTCCCTGCCTCCTTTGGCATCTGAATTTATAAGATGTAGTATTCTCATGCAGCTTTTAAAAATAATTTACAGGAATATTTATTCTCCGGACCGGCAGAATCATTGTATCAAATTTGTTCTGATACAGTAAAAAAACCGGAGTCCAAATATAAAAAGAAAAGAGGCACGGGCAGGTTATTATCTCAGCATAACCATCTTAATTGTTTCGGACACAGCCCCGGCTGAGATTCTGCAGAGATAAATACCCGATGCGAGCTTTTTCCCTCCTGAGCCATTTCCGTTCCACGAAATAGTGTATTTACCCGCGTGCTGATAATCGTCAATCAGTTTTATTACTTCCTCACCTGAGGCGGTATAAATGACCACACTTACATTTCCGGCTGACGAAAGATCATAACGGATATTTGTTGCTGGATTAAAGGGATTCGGATAATTCTGATAGAGCCTGAACTCCTCCGGAAGTGAGTTTTCAAATGTGATATCGGTCAGGCTTGTCCTTACGGTTGCCCTGAAAAGATAAGTCTGCGGAAATGCCGACCACGCGGAGCCGTTATAATCCCACGCGCGGCCGTTGTTGAAAGTGTTGTATCCGTACTGGGGTCTGTTAACTCCGTCATATCTCATGCCTGCAAAAAATTCATTTGGCACCGGAACTCCCGAACCCGGAAGAATTACATCATTCCAGCCGGGTATATTGGCTGCAGTCACCTGATTGAGTCCGGTAATCTCTGTCGATGGGGTGCCGCTGCTGCTGTTATAAATAACAGGAGTGAAAGCTGCACTGCCGCTGTGAACTCCCGTGATGTAAAATGAAAGAGAAATCAGAGTGTTATTACCGACCGGAGCACTCATCCTGACCGCTGAAGCCTGCCCTGCAAGAGGCCAGTAATAGCTGCCCTGGGCGGTCCCGTTGTCGTAAATCAGAGTTGTTGTGGTTGAAGTTATCGTCCCGACTGACGCAGAGAAAACACTCCTTCCGTGAGTGGCAGCAAACAACTTGGAATCGCTTGCCCTGTAATCGAGATCGTAGACCGCAACATTTGCCATTCCGCTGTTATCCTGAACCCAGCCTGTACCGCCGTTGGTGGTGGTGAATATCCCGAGATCTGTGCCAACAAAAAGTTTTGACCCGTTCTGCCTGTCTGCAATCAGACTCAGCACCGGAATATTGGGTAAATTGCCCGAAATATTCTGCCATGACTGACCCCGGTTTGTCGTCTTGTAAACCTTGCCCCCCGTAAGAAATCCTCCGAAAGTCACATAAAGTGTGAGCGGATCATCCTGTTTAAATTCAATATCAGTGATATACCCGGCGGGAAGTCCCGATGATATGTTACTCCATGAGGTTCCACCATTTGTGGTGATATTTAATCTTCCGTTTGTTGCACCCGCGCAAATGACATTTGAATTTCCTTTTGCCACCGCCACAGAAGATATAACCGACCCTGATGAACCCGTGCCGTCGCCCGTCAGATCACCGCTTACCGGGGTCCATTGTGCTGCCCCGTTGGTTGTTCTCCATACTCTGTAAGTGCCGGC
>JABWCA010000084.1 GCA_013359345.1 Ignavibacteriaceae bacterium | reverse complement strand
GAGTTGTTGAAGAAATTTATCGAAATCACGTGATTCTCAGGCACGAGCTCAGAGTTGAGCACCTGCAGGCTTACAGTGCCTGTGCCGTTTCCTGATGTCTTCTGAAGATTTTCAACCTGACCGCTCACAAATCCTGCAACAGGGGGATTTGGCGTAACTGCCACAACATTTTTAGGCAGAACAGTTCCGCCTCTTAAAGTTCGTGTCACTGTAATTGAATTCTCTGAAGGGTAAATTTCTATTGAATCCACACCCCGGTCGTAAGAAGTGAGGGCATAATAATATAACTGTCCGTTTATCACTGTTGTGTCACGGAAAGAATGCCTGAGACCCGTATCCTCACCAAGGAAATATGCAACACCTTCAACGGTTGTTCTTGAGAATCCCACTATATCATTCTGAAGATCGAAAATTGCCAGAGGCCTTCCGTTTCCGATGGGACCCGTTCCGGTTCCTGTCCATATCACCTGCGGATCAAGGAAAGCAGGATCAGTTGATCTGTAGATTCTGTATCCTTCAAAGTCGTTAGTATTTGTAACGGGATCAAACGCTCTTTCTGAAGCATTATCCCACGTAAGTTCCACAAACTTATCGCCTGCAAATGCCTGCAGAGTGGGAGTTGGGGGCGGAACCGCAAACTGATAATTTGCCTCATAAATCTGAAGAACAACTTTTGTCGTGTTTCTGAGTTCTCTCAGATCTTTGCCATACCCGAGTGAAAGTGAAAATCTTTCGATTTTACCGACATCAAGTATAAACGGACCTGATGCAAACAAAAATCCGATATTGTAGTTGAGTACCAGAGCCTGATCAAAGGAAGAGTCGGGTGTGGTGAAAAGATTGTAAAGTCTCTTGGGCCATTCCTTACCGTCATCAAAAAAGACCACATTATCAACCTGTGTGGTTGGTGCGCCGACTCCGGCTTTGATTCTGTTCATCTTAAATCCTGTGAGACCAATCTGATCTGATTCATCAATATCGGTTTTATCAAAGTTGGTTTCACCATTGGTGGGTTTACCATCACGCTCTCCGGTGTCGTTGGTTCCGAACACACCGTCTGCTCCTGTGTCATAGTATTCAGCAGTCCAGTCCATATCTTCGTCGCCCGTGAACCATACGCCTGCCATAAAAGCAGGTCTCTGCTCAAGCTTGCCCACAACCGCTTCAAATTTTGTCATATCGTAGTTAGCCTGTGCATAGGCGCGTATCGCCTCCTGGCCAACAATCATTGTGCCCGGGCCGCTGTCTCTTTTTTCATTCAGAATACCATCGTTGTCATTATCAATGGCATCAAAAGCATTGCCGGGAGTTTCAAGGTATGAATAACCGAGGTATCCGGTGGTTCCGCGGACTCCATTGCCGTTTTTATCCCAGGTGTAAACGAGGTTCAGTCCGAAATCTTTATCAAAATAGGCATTGTCATCATCAGATTCCGCAATACCGTCTTTACCGATTGAAGAACCACCCACGCCTGAATCCATATAAAGCCCAAAAATAATATTGTTGTCATATTTTGTGGTGGATTCATTTGCAATATCATAATGGAAAAATATCACATTACCGGCCTGCGGATTAGACCACTGGAAACCGCGCTGCTCAACCTTAAGGCCAAGCCCTCTCCGGGTATTATCTCTCGCATCGGGATAATATGCCCATGCATCGTAAAAGTTATCATCATAAACCGTAAAACTTTCCTGATCTGCTTTCGGGGCTTTTCCGAAATAGCCGTTCCAGTCACCCGACCATCCGGGATCATCAGGATCAAGTAATTTATCAACCCACTGATCAGGCCATGTCTCAGGCAGATTGCTTATAGCAACAGATCTGCTTTTATTAATAGCCGGGTCAGCCTGAAAATAACCGGGTCTCGGTTCAAAACGCATCGTTTTGTTTGATATCGGGCTTGTTCCCTGCCTTTCACGAAAGCCTGTTTCCATGATATAGGCAAGACGGTTGTTCGTCTGGTTAATTTTAGCCAGAACGAACGGTGTGGTGCCGTCAGAATAATTTTCTCCGCTTCCCTTTGGCACTTCAACCGAGTGAAAAACGCTAAGATCAACGTTTATGGGGTCAGCGGGATAATCACCCACCATACCAAAATTATAAAACAGAGTCCTGATTTTATTGGCGTCATGAATGCCTGATCTTTCGGCATCTATCCTTCCTCTTAGCTCGGCGGGAATAACCGGCAGCGGAGTCTGAGAGAACAATTCCGAAGGTAAAAGCATCAATGCTGCCGCAATGATTATCAGGTGCATCTGTATTTTACGCAAAATTAAAATTCCTGTTTTTCTCATATTTATTTACTCCTGAAGGATATGCCGATTTCAATCCTTCTCGGCTCATAAAATCTTGACGGATCATTTAAGACGCTTCTTACCGAGGAGGGATTAAGTGAATAATCGGGGCTTCCTGTTGAAGAGAATACAAATCCGTTCACATAATGATTATTAAAGAGGTTTGAAACCCTTGCAAAAAGGCTGAGGTTCACCGGGCCAGCATCAAAGAATTTTTCTGCCCTGAGATCAACCAGAACATAACTGTCTTTTCTGCCGGTGTTAGTTTCCAGCCTTGCATTAAATCCCGAGCCTATCTCAGGTGTGTAAGGCTGACCGCTTCCGAACCTTATAATTGATGAAACGGTGAAATCACCGGGTACAGCATAAATTATTGATGCATTAAGAGTGCTCCTCTGATCCCAGCCGAAGGAGATTGTTCTGGGTCTGGCGTCCTGCCCAGAAGCCGCCCTGTTTGCGGTTTCTCTCGGATCGCTTGAGTTGCCCTCGGCAAACTGCAGTGTGTAATCAACCGATGTGCTTAAATTGCCCCAGTTTCTCTGGCTTAAGGAAAGGGTGAAACCGTATACACTGCCAAAATCAACGTTTGTAAACCGCCCGTATTCGGCAGCAGTATAAGTGCTTACAAATTCAACACCAAGCAGATCTTTTATGTCTTTGTAAAAAAATGAAAGTTCAACACCAAGCGAATTGCCGATTGCCTGCTTGTAACCTGTTTCATACTGTACTGTGAATTCGGGTTTAAGATCAGGGTTGCCCATTACACCGTAGCTGATTCCGCCCGCCTGAAGCTGATCAAGCAGTGAATAATCTGCATTGCCGTAAAGCAAGCCCAGCCCGGGGAGCTGAAAAAAGTGTCCGTATGAAAAATAAACCGAGCTCGATACCGTAAGGGGGAAACTGAAACCAAGCCTTGGTGCAAGTGCCCATTTAACTGATGTTGCTTTGGGCACCGATACAGGTGCGCCCTGTATGGAATTTGCAGGATTTGCCAGATCGCTCGGTATGGTTGATCTTGCATCAAAAAGCTCAAGCCTTAAGCCGCCTCTCACAACCAGATCACCAAGCTCAATTCTGTCCTGTGCATAAGCCGCAAACTGCAGCGGGTAGTAACTCTGCACTCCCGGCACACGGGGTATGTTTTCACGCGGCTGAAGAACCTGCACACCATTCACATTTGTTGAAACCAGGAATCCAGGGCTCCCGAACAGTATGTCTGAATAATTAAACTCCGCACCGGCCTCAAGAAGGTGGATACGGTCTGCCTGCCATGTGAAATCACCTTTCAGGATGACCGAATTGGTGCTCTGTTTGTATCTGCCCAGATCAACACCCTGCACAATGGCGCCATCTTCATAATTTGCGTCACCCTTAGGCTCGCCCGCTGCAAGATAACGGGGATCATAAAGGTCTTCATATTTATAATCCGTGTATTCAAAATAATTCTGACGGCCGTTAATCTTGTAAAACATTTTGTCTGAGAGTGAGTGAGTCACAGAAAAGCCGTGAGAAACTGAGATCGTGTTATTTGATTTCACTCCGTCGGGATTAAACCTGAAACTATGGATATAAGGCGTTCTTTCAACAAGATTTAATGTCGCCTGATACGCCAGTTCCAATCCGCTGAATGATCGGTTTGTAATTTTTCCCTGCCCGCTCCATTCACGTGTAAGTGCCATTGCAACAAGTTCGTTATCACCGGAGGCATTATATATTTTTTTCTCGAAATCGCTCTGATCAGTCGGCATGAATCTTCTTTCGCCGTACAGATAACCGTTATTTCTGTAGTGCCTGCCGCTCAGGAAAAATGTAGTTGAGGGGAGCGGTGTGGGCCCCAGAACAGTGATCTGATAGTTCTGAATCTGAACAGGTCTTATTTTATCCGCATTCGGGTATCGTTCGGTGTCTGTGCTGAAATTTCCGCCGGAGAAAACTTCCCCTGAAAACTCAAACTTATCACTGCCCGAGCGCAGAACCGCATTCACAACACCCGACATTGCCTGCCCGTATTTGGCATCAAAGGTGCCTGAAATAACCTGAACCTCTTCAATCACTGATTTATCCAGTTCAAGAGAAGAAGCATTATTAAAAGGGTTGTTTACTGTAACGCCGTCAACCTGATACTGAACCTCGCCGAGCCTTCCGCCCCTGAAATGGCCGTCAATAACGCCGGCCTGCAGATTTACAATCTCATTAAGGCTCTGAACCGGAAGCACATCAATCTCATCTTTGTTGACTGAAACAACCGAACTCGTCTCATTAAATTCAACTATAGGCTTTTTGGCAGTGACCACCACCTCTTCACCCTTGATTGTTTCAAATTCAAGAACCATATCAATAGTGGTGGTTTTATCGGCAGAGATTCTAACTGATTCAACAGTTTTTGACTGATACCCAATATACCTGTACTTAACAGTATAAGTGCCCGCACGGATATTTAAAATTGAGTAATAGCCTTCAAAATCTGTTGCTGCACCCTGGTTTGTGCCATCAATTATCACGTTGGCACCAACAAGGGGGTTACCTTCATTATCCAATACTCTTCCGCTCAGTTTTCCTGAAGTCTGGGCTGAAAGCTGCCCTGCAAGCAAAAGAAACAGCGGAATATAAATAAGAGATTTAAGGTAAGATATCAGATAATATCTTTTATTCATCATTACCTCGGCAACTGGGACTGGGTTATAAAACGGAAAGCTCCCGGTGAGTTCCGGGAGCTTTCTGAAAAATTATTTCATTAAGATCATCTTGCCAAACTGGCTTGAAACCGTCTTATTATCGGTTCCTTTGAACTCAACCTGATAATAATAAACGCCTGAAGCAAAATTTGCTGCATTGAAGCTGTAAGTATGATTGCCTGCCGTAAGCCCGTTCATTACTGATGTGTGGACGAGCTGACCGAGCACGTTAAACACTTTAACACTTGCATCGCCACTGCTGCCAAGACCGAATCTGATACTTGTTGAAGGGTTAAACGGGTTGGGATAGTTACCGTAAAGTGTGACTGTACCGGGCATAAGAATTGCGGTTTCTTCATCGGCACTCACTGGTGTGTTGGGATCCATCATCATCCATGCTACTGCGGGACCTCCGCCGTGCTCTCTGAACCACCATGTTCTCTCACCGTAGTTTGCGAGTGTGTCATCAAATGAATCGCCGTCGTATAATGCGACACCCATGAAGAGGAGTTTATCACCAAGGCCGGCCGGATAACCTAATTTTTTGAGGTCAACTTTGATCTCAACATTAAATCCTTCATCAACATCTGAATTTATATTCACTGTTGAGTTTGGTTTGAGAGCAACCGCCCACTGAGCACCGCCTGAATCAACCAGAGTCGGCAGATAATCATAAGCCTGTGCTGCACCTGTTCCGCCGTAGCCGGCTCTGAGAAGACGGAAATTCATTACATTATCATCATTTTTTGATGAGGGATCACCAATTATAAATCCGATACCGTCAAACTTATCAAAAACTTCAGTGCCCTGAATCAGCTGATCATTAATATCTGCTGCCAGGTAAAGATAGTCGCCTTTGAAGAACATATGAATGGTACCGTTACCTCCGTCAAGCACGGGGGGTCTGGGGTTACCGTTAAGTTCAGGCTGCCACTGACCGCTGGAAACATCGCCGGCGGTGGGGTATGTTCTTCTGAGAAGGCTGTCATCCCAGGCAATTCTGAATTTGTAAGCACCCTGCCATACAGCCTCGCTGAGAATACCGTCAATTGCGGGATCCGCAAACTGTGAACCGTTGGGAACAACAACATCAGGGCCCACATTGGGAAGTGTGGCAGTATTGATTGTAACATCAGGTCTGATGAAAACTCTTGCAACGTTGTTTGCGTTTGCATTACCCCAGGGGCTCTGCAGGTGGGTTCTGGTTGCACTGGTTCTGAAAGCATTGCTGCCGAATACATAGTCTGCATCCCAGATTGAGAAGTTCATGGCAACGTTATCACCGCCTGCTTCCCTGATCTTATAACCCAGAATTTCAACGTCTATCTTCATTTCGATTGTCATCCCAACATCAGGAAGAGAATCATTTGAAATTCCGTTAATAACCGTTACGGCATCCCAGGCATCAATCTGCTCGGGGGTTCTGGTGGTGTCATTGAAATTTCCGTATCTGCCTATGAATCTTGGTTTTGCACCCACAACCGGAGTCGGGTTGGCAAGTCCTGCCAGCCAGTAAGTGTAAAAATACTCAACTGCGGGGGCGGGTCTGCCTGAAGCGGCTTTATCTTTTACTGACATAAGAATGGCATCCCATCTTGCCCAGTCCTGTGTGCCGCCTATTGATGAATCGGGTATATTGAACCCGAGATAAAGGTACTTTCCATCAGCAAGGAATTTCACCGTTGCCCTGGTTGAATCTGTGATTGCTTCAGCCTGAAACTCAGCTCTGTAACCGCTGGTGGGGAGTAATCCCGGCACCCCATAGGTTACATGGATCTCCTGGGCATTAGCCCATGCAGCCTCATTAAGCTGTCCGTCAAGCACCATGCTTCCGGGCTGTACGTTGCGGGCCCAGATTACATCCTGTCTTTGTGCCAGTATCTCAACTCCGGCAATTGTCAGGAAAAGAAAAAGAAAGATTGTGAAGGTTTTAGCAAACCTCATAACTACCTCCTGATATTTTTATTTTTATTTTCTTAAATAAACTTTTACTTCTGCTTTGGGTCCCTCTTCAACAACAGGGATCACATTACCGTCTATTTTAACCCCGTTTACCGTAATTTCTTTAATACGGGATGTTCCGCCTTCTTCATTAAATACTTCAATATGATAATCTCTGAGCCTGAATCTTCTCTTAACCGTGTAATACTTCCAGTCAGCCGGAATGTTGGGGCTTATGACAAGGCCCTTTTTGGATGCTCTCACACCAAGTATCCAGTCAACTATCACTTTCTGGAACCATGCTGCAGAGCCTGTGTACCAGGTCCAGCCCCCCATGCCGTAGTTGGGTGATTCAGGACCGTCAATGTTCCCGGGTGTCACATAAGGTTCGGCAACATACTTATCGGCGTCAAGCCCGCTGTAAACGGGACACAACCTTCTGAACGCCTCAAAAGCATGGAAAGAATCCTGCATCAGTGAGTAAGCCCAGATTGCCCATGTGGCGGCATGCGTGTAAACCCCGCCGTTCTCTCTTCTGCCGGGTGCATAGCGGGATAAGTAACCAATCATCTTATCAGGAACCGAATATGCCGGTGAGAGAAGCAGCGCACCGTTGTTTTTAAGGAGATGCTTCGTAACCGAATCCATTGCTCTCTGCAATTTTTCCTCTTCACCTATTCCGCTTATCACAGCCCAGGTCTGGGGGTTCAGGAATATTTTACCTTCATGATTTTCATGGCTCCCGAACTTTTCACCGTTGTCTTTAGTGCCGCGGTAATACCACTCACCATCCCATGCATGCCGGTCAAAAGCTGCTTTCAGTTCTACTGCTTTTTCTTTGTATCTGGCTTCAAGCTCATGCTTGCCTGTCTCTGAACATAATTCGGCAAATCTGCAGAGAATCAGGTAGAAAAACTCTGCCATCCAGACAGATTCACCTTTCATCTCAAGCCCCACTGCCGAAAGCCCGTCATTCCAGTCGCCTGCTCCTATAAGGGGGAGACCTCTTTCAGAGAAGCGCATCAGCACTCTTTCAATGGCTGCAACGCAGTGGTCAAACATGCTGTCCAGCTTTTCGGGGTCATCATAATAATGCTCTTTATGCTCAAGGATCGTGTAATCGTGGGTTTCATCAATGTAATGCGTAAGTATGTAAGGCAGCCAGAGGAGATCGTCAACCATTTTAGTGGGGAGTCCGGTTTCTGAAATAGGGTGCCACCAGTGGAGAACAGTGCCATCCTTGAACTGATGCCTTGCATGCAGCTTAAGCTGATGGGCAGTAAGTTCAGGTCTTACGGGGAGATAAACAAGGCTGTCCTGAAGCTGATCACGGAAACCAAATGCTCCCGACTGCTGATAATAAGCCGTTCTGCCCCATAATCTGCCTGAAATTGCCTGGTATCTCAGCCACTTATTGACCATGATATTCATGGCCTCATCAGGAGTTTCGATATGAAGCGGCCCCAGCAGTTTGCTCCACCTTGCCTTAACAGTGGTAAGCTCATTATTTATCTGCTCACGGGTCTGATAATTTTTCAGAGCATGTTCAATTTCCTCAAGCGAAGGTTTAATCCCGATATAAAAAGAGACATACTCTGCAGCGCCTGCAGCAACTTTCATTTCCGTTTTAACGCAGGCAACAGAATCATTCCATTTACCTTTGGAATTTGAAAGCACGCCCGATACAACACCAACAGGTTTATCAAGAGAGCCGTAATTGCCCAGGAACTTCTCTTTATCACCTTCGTATGATGATATTTTTCTGCTTGCGGAAATAAACCCGAAATACGGGTACTCAACGTTCCAGTGCCCGCGGTCGCCCAGCGGTATTTCCCATAGCCTCTTGGTGGCTGTCATCATATTGAAGTCTTCATGGAAATGAGTCTCAATGAATGACTTGTGAAATTCTCTGTGGAAATCACTTGATGAACCCATGCACCACTCAAAATAAGTGAACACTGAAAGATCAAGACTCTTTCCCGTGTTATTTTCAACCTGAAAATCCCATACCTCAAGATTATCGTCAAAAGGCACAAACACCGTAAGGTTGACCTTAATGTTTTTATATACAGATGAGAACCTGGTGTATCCGAGTCCGTGCCTGCATTCCATTGAATCAAGATCCGATTTTACAGGCATCCAGAGAGGTGACCAGAATTCACCTGTGGCGTTATTTCTGAAATAGAAATACTTGCCCCAGTTATCCTGAATAAGATCCTGATGCCATCTGTTCAGTCTGTTAAATTCAGAATGAGTATCCCAGCTGAACCCGCCTCCAAGCTGTGAGATAACCATACCGTAGGTACCGTTAGAGATTACATTAACCCATGGCCTGGGAGTTTTGCAGTCCGTTATAACATATTCACCGCCGTCATCGGTGAAATAACCGTATTTGTTTTGAAACTTAGCCATAATTATTTCTGATCTTTCAACAAGAGTTTCTGATTTTTAATTGTGCGGCAACCTTGATTTTTTTCGGCTCGGATGTATCACCCAGCATCCTTGAAATAAGAATTTTAGTGGCGATTTTTCCGACTTCCTCAATATTTACCTGAACAGTCGTCAGGGAGGGTGAGAGGTGCCTTGCAAGGAATATATCATCAAACCCGGCGACGCCAAGATCCCCCGGAATTTTAAGGCCTTTATTAAGGCAGACATTATAGCATCCGAGGGCCATCATATCATTAGCGGCAAGAACTGCCTGAGGCCTTTCATTCAGTGAGAGGAGTCTTTCACATGCCTCTTCTCCGCTTTTGCGGGTGAATTTTCCTTCAATTATCCACTCCGGTTTCACATCCACGCCGTTATCACGGCATGCATCGGTAAAACCGTTCCTTCTGATTATGGCATCATAATTATCTGAGGGTCCCGTAATATGAGCCACTTTCCTGTACCCCTTTTCACGGATCAGAAAAGCGGTGATATTGTATGCCGCCTGATAATTATCAATACTCACAACATCATAGTTACCGATGTCATTATCACCGCTGATAATCACATAGGGAACTCTGTTGAAATGCAGTATCTCCTTCAGTTTTGATGAAAGACGCGGAATTAAAAGAATTATGCCCCCCACGAGTCCGCCCCCCATAAGCGTAGAAACGGCGGTTTCAAGCGATCTGTTTTCATGGGAGCTTGTTATCATCGTAAAAAAGTTGCTGTGAAAAGAGGTTTCATCAACGCCTTTAATCAGCTCGGAGAAAAACTCATCCGATATATCAGGCAGCACCATCCCTATGATATTTGACTGTTTTTTCACAAAGTTTCTTGCCAGAAGATTCGGATTATAATTCAGTTTGCCGGCAACCTCCATAATAAGCTGACGGGTTTCGGGTTTCACTTTTTCATCATTGGCCAGAGCCCTTGAAACAGTGGCAATTGATACGTTGGCAAACTTGGCAATTTCTTTGATCGTGGCAGCCATATATTCCTCTTTCCTTGAATTAAATTCAGGGAAGGCACCGGGTGCCTTCCCTGAAACGGGAGTACATTACAATATTATTTCAACAATGTCATTTTTCTGACAGAAGAGAATGTTTCACCATTTTCTGCTGCAGCTTTAAGAGAGTAAATATACAAACCGCTTGTCAAACCTTCAGCATTAAAATTAACGGAATGGATTCCGCTTTCATAGTTTCCGGCTGCCAGTGTCTTAACCAGCTGTCCGGCGATGTTATAAACTTCCAGGGTGACGTCTGATTTAACCGGAAGTGAGAAAGTTATAAGGGTTGAAGGGTTGAACGGATTGGGGTAATTCTGGTTAAGGCTGAACTGCTGAGGTGCAACTGAACCGCTCTGAATTTCAGATGAATATGCAAATCTGCCGTCCATATCAATCTGTTTCAGTCTGTAGGTGTAGTTAATACCTGTTTTTACGCTGTTATCGGTATATGAGTAGACGCTTCTTTCGGTTGTGGTGCCTTTACCGTTAATAAAACTGATTGTTTTGAAGTTAACGCCATCTTCAGCTCTCTGAATTTCAAAACCGTTGTTATTGATTTCACTTGCGGTTGCCCAGTCAAGTCTTACAGCACCGGGCAGTAAAACTGATGTGAATGATGTAAGTTCAACAGGGGTGATATTCGGAACGAAGTTGAGGGTTCTCATACCGGGTCCCCATTCACTTCCCCACCACTGTTTTGCATAATTGCCGTTGGGGCCCCATGCACCAACACCGTCATTGTAGTTATCAGGATCAAAAATATTTATAAGCACCTGAACTGAGCTGACATTTGATGCAAATCCGAGAGAATCAAGACGGATCATCAGTTCCATTGTGTAACCGCCGTCAACGTTTGTTGAATCATTAACAATGGTTCCGGGACCTTTCACGCTTGCGCCCATGCTATGGGTGGGGCCTTCATAGTTAACATCGGGGTTAACACCGGCTCTGTTGTAATACAGTTTGTATTCAATATCCTGGCTGGCTGCATTTTTTATTTTCATAAAAATGCCGTCGCCTTCCCAGCTGTCTCCAAAACGGCAGACCTGTTTGTCATTTGAAGTAATGCCTATATAAAGATTCATTCCTTTTTTAAGGAATTTTATAATTGCGGTTGATGAATCATTATACGGTCCTTTAACCACAGCAAAGCCTGATGGTGTGTTTTCAAAATTTCCTGAAGGAGCACCGCCCACTTTATACTTTATGTAATTCATCGGGTAAAACCAGTCGCCTTCACTCAGACTTCCGTCAACTGTGATATTACCGGCCGACTGATACACATTAATTGCCTGAGGATCTGCCACGGCCTGAGCCATTGTTGCCTTTGTAATTAAAACAAATGCAAGCAGCAGAAGAAAAGAAAGTTGTTTTTTTAACATAACTACCTCCGTGTTATATATTGGTTTATTATAGCAGCAAACTCGCGGGATGTAAACGTTTTCATACTTGTGTAAACGTTTACATTTTTTCTGCAATATTACAAACATTTTAGTGTATTGTCAAGAGTTAATTTAATTTTTAACCCCGCTTTCATTGAATTTTTAAAGATTTAATATTGAATTGTCACTCATTTTAATGATGTGCCTCCTTATGAAAACTTCAGGCATAAGAATTCATCAGGAAATCACTCTTGCACCGTCAGACTGTCTGAAAAAATAGTATTTGCCTTTTTTCATCCAGAGACTTATCTGCTCTCCTCTTTTAAGATTCTCATCAGGGTTCACCCTGGCTGTGAACTGCACTCCGGCGGCAATGAAATATATGAAGGTCTCGTTTCCCATCGGTTCAACCAGCTCAAGAGTCACAGAGATCCGGTGAGAACCGGGAATTTCAGTCAGGGAAAAATCCTCAGGTCTGATCCCGAACGTGTACTCCCCCGGCTCATACCCTGAAAGAAGCTCTCCTGAAGTGAAAGAGCCATCAGATGCGGTAAAAATTGACGTGCTGCCGGCATAAGATATAACTCCCTCAATGAAGTTCATTGCCGGGCTGCCGATAAAACCGGCAACAAATTTATTTACGGGATTATTGTAAAGATTCAGCGGGGTATCGGTCTGCTGAATAACGCCCTTGCTCATCACCACAATTTTATCACCCATTGTCATTGCCTCTGTCTGATCATGCGTCACATAAATTGTGGTTGCATTAAGTTCTTTATGAAGCCGTGAAATCTCGGTGCGCATCTGCACCCTTAGCTTGGCATCAAGATTGCTGAGAGGCTCGTCAAACAGAAACACTTTCGGCTTGCGCACAATTGCGCGGCCCACAGCCACCCTCTGCCTTTGACCCCCGCTCAGCGCGGCCGGTTTTTTGCTGAGGTACTGCTCAAGATCAAGAATTCTTGCCGCCTCTTTTACTCTTGAATCAATCTCCTTTTTATCCATTTTCCTGAGTTTCAGCCCGAAAGCCATATTCTCATAAACTGACATATGAGGATAGAGTGCATAATTCTGAAAAACCATTGCAATATCCCTGTCTTTGGGTTCAACGTTATTGCACAGCTTTTTATCAATAAGCAGCTCCCCGCCTGTTATATCTTCCAGCCCTGCAATCATTCTGAGAGTGGTGGTTTTGCCGCATCCTGAGGGTCCTACAAGAACGACAAACTCTTTATCGCTTATCTCAATGTTTGCTCCGGATACCGCAGTGTGGCCATCTTCATATTTTTTGTAAACGTTTTTAAGCTGAACTTCGGCCATAAAGAATCCTTTTTTTTGTGAGTTATAAATTTATTTAAAAATTCTTCTGTCAAACTATGTTATTAAAATAAAAAACTTGTCACAATCATTAAAATAACTTAATTTCCGTTCAAAAATTGACATTTTGGATAGGCTACCATGTTCGAGTATAATTTTGAGTATAAGTCTGGCAGTACCGGCGGTAGAATAATATTGAACGAGGTTGTGGAATCGACTGATGCGCCGGTTGCCTCTCCCGGATATACTATTCTTTGGAACAGGTCAGGCAGGGTTGATATTAATGTAGACGGTAAAGTTACAGGACTTAATCCCGATAACCTTTTTTTTGTTTCGCCCCAAAGATACTATGATATTAAAATAAGAGAACTCTCTCAGCTTTATATTATTGAGTTTGACCGTGAATTCTACTGCATTGAAAAGCATGATTCAGAGACTTCATGCAACGGCATTCTTTTTAACGGACTCGTTGATACCCCCAGAATCTCACTCAGGCAGAATTATGTAAATGATTTCGGGCGCATCTTTTCTTCAATGGTTGAAGAATTTTCAAGAGATGACTCATTCAAATACGAAATGATGGTTCTGCTCCTTAAACGCCTTCTCCTTATGAGCGTTCAGCTCGCAAAAACCACAATTGACAGCTACATATATCTGGAGGATAATCAGGTTGAGCTCGTCAGAAACTTCGGTGTGCTGGTTGAGAAGCATTTCAGGGAATCGAGAGAAATCAACTACTACGCAGACCTTCTTAACAAAGCCCCGAAGACAATTTCAAATGTATTCGCCAAATTTTCAGAAAAATCACCTCTCCAGCTTATCAATGAACGGGTGGTCATAGAGGCAAAAAAGATATTCCGCTATTCAGAGAAATCTGTTAAAGACGTTGCCTCTGAACTTGGCTTTCCCGACCCCGCTTATTTCAGCGCTTTTTTCAAAAAACACGCCGGTGAAACCGTTACAGATTATATAAATAACGTAAGAGGGAAGAATCTTCATAATAACACACGAGAAATGTGATTCATTCTCAGTAATGACTTTCCGTGTTACAGATGCCTTAATTTTGCGAATTTGCAGATTTACAGATAATAGCCGCTGCTGAAGTATCAACGTTAACATCTTTCATCCGGAGGCAGAATTATCTGCCATTTTTCTTTTCTGAATACCTGTATTATGTAGTATATATACTACATAATTCACCTATCCTGAATTATAATACCGAAAACATATAAATGACAGGAAATCTGTATCATGGGGTTGTATCAAAAGTTGTAATTTGTCATTTTCAGCCTGCCGAAGACTGACAAATATTTTCAATATCAGCTTTCATTAAACATTGCTTTTGAGGCAGTATCGTTTTTACCAAAAAGGCAGTCATTAACCACAAGCAAACGGAAGAAAGGAAATATCTTCTGAGAATCACGACTCCGGAGATTAAATTGTAACGCCGACCCGATTTTTTCGGGACTGTCGGTACATTTGAGCTGCTTCCTTTTTCCGTCGGTTAAAACCAACGGCAAGAGAGGATCGGCAGTTGTGCTTTTATTTGAAGTCAGTGCTTACACGG
>JABWCA010000083.1 GCA_013359345.1 Ignavibacteriaceae bacterium | reverse complement strand
GCAGAATCAATTGCTGCAGTTGAAGGCGGGGTTTCACGGGGCGTTTCACTGCTGAATCCCCACAATAATGAGACAGCCCCTATGGTGACATCAAACTTTCCATGTGAAAGGGAATGATATTCAACCGAGCGTTTCAGGATCGAGTAAGTCTCAAATGACACTTTTACCGGGCTGATGCCTGAACTGCGGTTAATTCCGGATATCTCTGAAGAGTCTTTATAGGAGCTGAGCAGGGCCTCAATGCGTTCAATCTCCCTGAAAGCATGATACAGTGCAGTTCTTCCCTTCTCAATCTCACCGGTGAATATTTTAGCTTCAACCAGCGTGCCAAGAAGGTACTTTGATGCATTCACCTCAAAATCCTGTGCGCGCAGCAGAGAAAATGCAAGGCACAGAACACAAAACAGCGCTTTAGCCGGTGACTGCATCAACCGGGGATTTCCCGTTTCCTTCAATTATTGCTCTCACCATATTCGGGATGCAGACTATTGAGCCGCCTGTTGCCGAAACCGCACCCGCCTGAATACAGGTTTTATGTCCGCAGGGTGCACCGGTCATCCTGATGGCACCATCTGAGAGATGAAATCTGCTTATTCCCAGTCTGCCTTCAATCTCAAGTTCGGTATAATCGTGTTTACTTATATCTATCACTTTTACAATCTGATCGCCTGAATGTATTTTGATTTTACCGGGTTTCTGATCCCCGCCCGCTGAAAATGATATCAGCCAGGGGTTTTCCGGAACATTGCCTGCTCCGGCCTCGTTCGCAAGAACCTTCAGCCTCTCAGCAAGATCACCTTTTTCACTTTTATAGTTAATGAGTGCGCCGTTTTTCACCATTACAATATCTGAAGTGAACCGGCCTTTCATTACATTTTCATTATAGCTTATTTTACCGTCAAAGAACTTCTTAATGAATCGTTCTGCAGCAAAAACAGCTTTATCCGGATTCTCTGTAATGATATCAAGAGAAAAAACTCCCGATATATCCCGCCTGGTTTTACTGAACAAGTCTGCAGCAAAAACAGGCTTAACCGACATCATTGCGGCCATTAAGGCGGTTGATTTCAAAAAATTTCTTCTGTTCATAATTCCTCTTTTTAAAATCTGTATCTGTAGCCTACGCTGAGAATGTAAGCATAAAGTGTTTTCCTGCGGCTGAACCAGTCGGGTGACGGTGTCTGCCTGATATAAAAATTAAGACTTGCAGATAAATCAGTTTGCTGCGAAAAAAAGTTTTTCAGGAAAGGCAGATCAGATAATGCCTCACCCTTCAGATTCACTTTCAGCTCAATCTCCTGAGAAGTTGAAGCATTAAGTTTTGCATCAACCGCCATAAGTTCTTCGGGAACGGAGTACGTTTCCTTAAAGAAATAAGCTTTTGTCTGATTATAAAACCTTGCACCCACTGTAATTGTCACCATCTCGCTCAGATGTCGCTGATAAAGCGCATTGAATGTATGAGATTTAACATCCCATGTGTCCCAGTAATACCGGTACCCGAGCTGAACTGAAGACTTGCTGTCAATTGAATAGCTGCTTCTCAGCCCCACTGCCCTGCGGTCACGGTTATCAGGATAATTTGGCGAATAGTAAACAACCCTGTCGCGGTTAATGAAACTTACAACCTGATATGCGTCAGAAAGGAAGCCTTCATTCCTCGAATAAAACATATTAAGCTGGGTTATCCATCCTTTTCCCAGTATCTGAGATAAGCCTGCATTGAGCGAAACGACATTTTTTTCTTTCTCCCAGAACCTTGTCTGAGGCGATACAAGATCCCAGCTTCTTACAACGCCAAGACTCAGCACCGTATTCTTTTTGGCAAAAGGGATGCTGAGATTAGCGGCCATTGTTTTAGACGTATAATCATGCTCAGTGCTGTAAATACCGTTCAGGCTGATGAGAATATCGCCAAGGAGATGTGTTATCCCGCCACCGAACTCATGCCTCATTTCATCAGGCTTGCTGTCAGCTCCGCCATGCGGATTCTGAGTTGCGGATGAAACACCATCAACGCGGAACACTGTTTTCATTGACGCTGCGCTGATCACGTCAACAAGATATCTTGCATTAACTGACGTTCTCTCTGATATCTGTTTGTTAACCGAAACGGTGGGGTACAAAATATTAACCCCGAAATTATCAAAGTAACCATTAATATTTACCTGAACCTCGTTAACAGGCAGCTCCTGCGCAATCAGAGCAGAACAGAGAATAAAAACTGTGAGAATAATTTTTTTAACCACAGCCGCATCCCCCGCTCTGCGCTCCGGTTCCGCCCACTGAGCCCTCGCGGTAGTCAAGATGATGCTCAAACACACCCTTTTCTATGGGGTTTTCATCTATGATCATGATCGGGTCTGAAAGTGTGCCCCGTTCCCACGGCTGAACCACTGCACAGCCGTTCAGTGCAAAAGCAATAATCATGATTGCCGGTAAAAGAATGAAAATGCGGAGTTTACTGTTTTTCATTAAGCTGAGCCTCCACGGCAGATCTGATTTTATTTTTATGTTCTTCAGTAAAGCCTGCAAAAGTTTCAGCTATATTTCCGTTTTTATCAACCAGAAATGATGTGGGAAACTTTTCAAGTTCATACATAGCCGGCAGTTTGCTTTCCGGATCAAATATCACCGGAAAAGCCGGGGTCATTTTAATATCCTTAAAAAACTTATCAACCTTCTGCAGATCATCATCAACATTAACTGCAAGAACTACAAAATTGCGGTCTTTGAGCTCATTATAAAGCTCAATGAGAAAAGGCATCTCTTTACGGCAGGGCACACACCATGAGGCCCAGAAATCAATCAGAACAGTTTTGCCCGCATAATCTGCGAGCTTTACATCGCTTCCGTTAATATCCTTTGCCTCAAAATCAGGAGCTTTCTGCGCCCGGAGCAAAGATGTCAAAAACAATAATCCTATAATTGCCAGTTTTTTCATAAAGCTCAATCCTTATCTTCCCACTCAGCACCATGGCACTGATAACATGAAGGTGCTATACGTTCTTTGCCCTCAACAAAAGCCACACCGCCCCTTAAATCACTCCTGTGGCATAATGAACTGCTGCAGCCGCTTTCAGGCGCAAAAGGGGTTTTATAACCGGGCTTGTGAAAGGAAAATCCTTTTGCCTCGGTGTGTGCGTCTTTACCGCCGGGCAGATTTTTTTCAGCGGGAGGATATATCATTTCGCATCCCGTGATGAATATTGCGCAGATACCGGTAAAGGTTAAATAGAAAATCAGTTTTTTCATCAGATCTTGTTTGGTGAGGCAAATACAAGTATAAAGTATATAAATTCTGAATTTTGTGACAAAATTCCAAGTTTTTTTTCATAAGCCCCATTTTTTATTTAAATAGTTATAAATAAATGCTTTAAATGGTGTATGATGATTTATTATCTTTATCAGTTCAATAATTAAAAAAGAGATCAGCTTGGATAAGTTCGGAAATTCTCTGACAATTCTCTTTTATGTTTTTGGTGCAGCAGTAATTGTTCTTGTTGCGGCCGCGGTTATATGGTCTTTCAAGAGCAAAAGAAGAAATGAAAGCATGAAAACAGAAAAAGAAAGCGAAGGCGCCGGGGTCATTCTCAGTATTGGTGATCAACCCCATCTGCACGATGACGCAGAACGCCTCAAAATAGTCGAATCAAAAGAAGGCCGGAAAACCTGGAGATAATCACGCCCCGCCTCTGAGAACCTTTTAATCTTTCCTTGACAATCTGATGTCAGATTTATTATTTTAATCATAAGAAGTAAGAAATTAGATTTTTAATATCCCTTGCGAGGAGGTGTTGCCATGCGTTATACATATGAAATGAGAAAGTACCGGGAAGACGGAAGATACCATCTTGCCGAAGAACTTCTTGAAAATATTATAAACGGGACAATTCCTTCCGAAGGTCTGGTAAGAAGCCTGTTCGGCGAATCAAAGACCCGCGTTATCAAATATAACCTCGATAAATTTATTGCCTCCAGAGAGGAGAAGGTTCTATCGGTAAGGCCTCATCATAAAGACGCTCCAACCGATATTTCGGATTCCAGATCAGCAATTGAGTCTGATACAAACTTTCAGACAATACATTCCACGATACTCCTGGGCGATGTTCCCCCCTCCTCTGAACTGGCCTTTTATTATCATGATTACTCCCATACCGTGCGGGGCGCCTTCAAGCTTTTCAGCAGGCATAAACTTGTAAGAAAGTGCGGAGTGCCCACAATTGCCCATGCCAACAGGGTCGGTACCCTTTCAACGGCAATAGGCCTGAATGATGATCAGAAAACTTATAAGTACAGCGCCGTTGCAGCAATGCATGATCTTATTGAGGATCTCCTTTTCACGGCAAAAGACAAGACGGGCAAACCCTACGGTTTTGAAAATTATCAGCAGTTTCTGGATGACTTTATCCCTTCTGAAATTCAGGATGAAGTGAAAATTCTCACCAACCACTATGATCTGATAGTAAAGTTTGTTACAACCGATCTCAAAAAGCGCAATGAATACCTCTCATTCCAGAATATACTCGCTTCAGTATACAAGCTGATTGATAACGGCCCTGAACAGATAAGAAATTATGCTGCGGCAGCCTATAATCTCCTGTGTGAGAAAAATTTTGAGACCGATATTCTTGATGCAATCAGGTGGGAGTGTTATAAGGAATTGTATATTGAAGGAATTGCCTCGGCCTCAAAAGAAGCCAGAGACTTCCGTCTCTATGAAATAAAATCTTTTGATCTCTCAGATAACGGGCATGGACTCGGGTCGCTTTCCAATGATTCCAAGATCAGGAATCTGATAAAACAGGAGATCTGGGCGCGCAAAGGTTACAGACTTGAAACGGACTGGGAGCCCATTAACAGAAGAATAATGGAACTGATGGAAGACACCCTGGTTTACGCCAAACATCTTGTTGTTAAAGATCTCCTTGAACCGCAGTCTTCACAGGATTACATTGTCTCGGCACTCAAGAAGTTTGAGCAGATGAAAAGCATCTTTTATGTGGAAAAAGTTAAGACAGATAAAATGGTTAAGATTGCGGGTACAATCTGAAAATCTCAGCTTAGTTTACGACAGAGCAAATTCATTTTATGAAGGGAATGTGAGATTCCTTCGGCCGGCAGAACCGGCGCCATGCCCGCAGAAAAAACTCACACTCCCGGTGTCTGAACATTCTTTCCTGAGATAAAATCAGTTAATCCTCAGAATCTTCATTTCAACGCGCCTGTTCAGCTTTCTGCCTTCCTCGGTTGAGTTATCCGCAACAGGATTTTCAGGTCCGTACCCGACCGTGCTGATTCTGTCGCCGGCAATTCCTTTGCCTGCAAGATATTTTTTGCACGATTCAACACGCCGCAAAGATAATTCTTTATTAAAGGCAGCATCACCTTCCGAAGAAGTATATCCTGCTATTTCAATATCAACTCTGGGATATGCCTCAAGAACCCCAAACACCTGATCAAGCTGCTGCATTCCGGCAGCATCAAGCACATCGCTGCCGCCTGCAAACTGAATATTGTTAAGCAGCAATGCATCCCCCTGCTTAAGAGCTTTTCCGTCAATTTCAACAGAGTATTGATTTATATCATCAAGATATATCTCCTGCTCGGGAATATCTCCGCCCGAAAAGACATCAAAACCCGCACTTTTCGGAATCCTTCCTTCTGCAGAAACATCACAGATAACAAGCCCTGCATTCAAATTATTAACAACAATATAGCCGTTGCCGTCTGTTTTAAACTTCCCTGCTCCCTTAATTTCAACCACCGCTCCGGCAATCGGCATCTGGTCATCAGATTTCATCACTCTCAGGTGAAGCTCACCTTTATAAGGATAGGGTTTGGGGTTAATAAGGAGTTTTACAAAATCAATCGCAAACCCATCGGCAGCGCTTGTTGTTGAGTCATCAATGAACAGAGAGAGGTTTTCACCTTTGAGTTCACTCAGCAGTTCATCAGGAATAACAACATTAATCACCTTGCCCACGGGACCAGTCTGGGTTACGCTGTTAATCACTCTCTCAAGGTCTGTAAAACGTTGTTTATTGAGATAGGCTCTGAACTTGGAACAGAATTCAGGTGCCTGAAAATCATCAATGAACATTATGAGTGATGCAGATTTGATATCGGTGCCTTTAAGTTCGGCAAGAGGGATGATAACCGGTGCTGCTTTTGAAGGATTGTTTTCAGAATAGCCGTCACTTCCGCAGAGGGGGTTTCTTTTATCCAGGAAGCTGCTTCCTATCATTATCACATCAGTGCCTTTGGGATCATCCGGCTGAACCTCCCACGGATAGGGATGTGAATAGGTGGGCCGCCCGCTGAACGGGTCATATTCTTCCTCCCAGCCAAAGCCGAGATTATCAATATCCCCGATTCTGATCATAACATCAGCTTCCTGAGTATTTTTCAGTATCACTTTCTTTAAACCGGGGTCACCGTTATGTTGCCTGTTCTGGGCAAAAACGGACAGCAGGGGCAGCAGAATGAAAAAGACAATAAAATTTTTCATGGCTCACTCGTCAGGTATTATTAACTGAATCAGTTATTTATAATTAAACCATCTTACCCAGTTTTTCGAAAACTGCGGGTAAAAATCTGAGCGCAACGGTGTTTAACACTAATTTTTTTCTCGAATAGCTGATCATATCATCAAAAAGATCTTCATCAACAAATTGTCTTTTCCCTTTCAAAGCCGCTTCAAGACTGAATCCATACTGCTTTTCAACAACAGCAAACAGCCATAATAACAGCAGTCCCCTTTTATCATTTATTTCAGAAAGTTTTTTCAGGAATGTAATCTCTGCCCATCCGGGTGATTTCTTCTGAGAAAAGGTTACCAGTTTTGAAATTATACCTGTGCCGAAAATACCGGCTGATAACTTCATGTTCAGCCTCTGACTTCCTTTCACGATCATATCAGAAATCCAGAATTTTTCATTTTCAAGTTCCCTGATAACATCATAAAATTTATCTTCACCTTTGTAAGAGTCAATGAAGCCCGGTTCAATTTCTGCTGCAAGCACTTTTTTTCTTATCTCATCCGGTATGTTCTTATAAAGCCGTAAATCAGTACCCTGTGAATCACTTTTAAACCAGTCAATGCCCGTTAATCCGACTTCCTCAAGAACAGCCTTGAGGGTTTTATTTTTCAGTCTGACTTTTTTCTCAACGGTGAACTTATCAGCAAAAAACCAGTCGGCCAGCCCTTCGGCGTCCGGTTCAAGACTGCTTGAGCAATAGGGCGACTTTGTAAGATAGAAATCGGTTTCTGGTTCTGAGATATCAGAAACTATTGAGTTATAAACATAAAGTTTTTTGAATCCGCTGTCTTCTCTTGCACTGTAACCAAACTCACGGTCATCTGCATCAAAGATAAGGCATATTGAATAAGGGGCGAGTTTCTTCCACTTTTTATCAATTTCACCCGATGCGCCTATATCCACGAGTACGGGTGGCTGCTCTCTTAAAACCGGGTGATTAAGAATTTTATCAGTAATACTCATTTTCTCTAAATTAAATTTTCTGCTTTCCAATATAGTAACTCCCCCTGATTAAATGGAAATGCGGATGTATTTTCATCCTGACCGGGTTTATCAGAATACGGTGATTCTGAAAATTTATTCATAGCAGCCCTGAATTGAGACAGTCGTGATTTACAGAATATTATACCCCGGTGAAGTTAGTTATGGCAGAGAGAGAGCGATTCACTAACACAAAGAATAACTCAATGAGGCTTTAAACTAAAAAAGCCCCTTGCGTTGCTGCAAGGGGCTTTTAAGGCCTACGGTAATATCAGATATTACTTAAGAAGTGCCATTTTTCTCGTGCTTGAGAAATTCTTTCCGTTTACGTCAACAGCATTAATTCTGTAGATATAAACACCTGATGACATACCGTATTTAACGGCATCCACATCAACTGTATGATATCCCATATTAAGGTCTGCATCCATAAGAACGGCAACTCTCTGTCCGCTGATGTCAAATAACTCAAGGGTTACTCTGGCAGCCACGGGTATTGAGAAGTTGATTCTCGTGCTCGGGTTGAACGGGTTCGGGTAGTTCTGAGACAGTTCAAATGTCACAGGAGTGCCAATTTCAACTTCAACGGTATTGCTGAATGCAAAGGTTCCGTCAAAATCGATTTGTCTCAGTCTGTACTGATATTTTCCTGAATTAAGATTCTTATCTGTGAATGTGTAATTCTGAGTTGCGGTGGTTGTACCGGCAGCTCTTACAACACCTGCAGAAGACCATTCTTCAGAACCTGATTTTCTTTCGATCACAAATTCTTTTGCGTTGGTTTCTGTTGCTGTTGACCAGTTAAGAACGGCATTTCTGCCCTCTGCTGCTGCAGCAAATGATGCAAATTCAACGGGAACAACAGTTGTGGTCTTATAAGCACCAAATCCGTTGTTTGTTGAAAGAACAAAGATTGTTCTTGTATTGTCATCATTAATTTTTATATCAACATCACCTGTTCCGTTTCCGTTTGAATTCGTGCCAAGTGATGTGGTTTTTCCGTAAAGTGTTGCCACGTTAGGATCGCCGTTGGGAACTGCTGCAACAAAAGCATTTTCATTACCTGCACCGTATGCAAAAGTAACAACATATTCGGTTGCTGATCTGTCAATGCTTCCGAGGTACATAATTGAGTTTGAACCGGTTGCAATAACCGTACCGGGAATTGTATCAACAATTGCACCGGTTGCGGTGAATTTCATTGGGTTCTTACCGTTTGAGTTGTAGTAGAAATCACCGTTAGGAAGCGGTCCTGCTGAACCGGTTCCGCCAATTGCGCCGTTGCTGAGAGCAACAACATCAGGCGTGGTGTTAAATGCACCGCCGGTCATTGTGAATTTAAGGACACGCGGATTATTTGAATCAACCGCCCAGATAACGGCAGTGTTATCTGCCATGCTTCCTGTAACACGTATCTTGTCACCAAGTCTTGCATTTGTTGGTGAGGTGGGGGTGTATTCAAGAACTGAAACGGGGGCTGAACCAAGATTATCCCATTTGTAAACCTTGAATACCGCTGTACCTGAAGTTATGAGGTTGGCTGCAAGAATTTTGCCATCGTCAGTCACTTCAATGTCATTGAGAGCAAAAGTACCGCCGGTTATACCGGTTGTATTGAGTTCACCTGCATCGGTTCCGTCAGCGGCGTTAACCATCTTAACGAATGTTCCGGCATTTCTTGAAACCACAAATACTCTTTCAACCATTTCTCTGCCGGGTGTTCCTGCATCAACTCTGCCATAAGCAAAGCCGCGTTCAGTTGATCCTGTTGCACTGAACCATGAGGGCAGCGTTGCTGCTCCCTGTGATCTTTCCCAGAGAGTTGTGAATGCGGGTGGCGGCGGCGGTGTGTATGAAACACCAACTGTTCTCATCACCCATGCATAAGGAGTACTGCTGATTGTAAGCGGGAACCATGTGTTTCCGCCGTCAGATGAAAGGAAGCTTCTTCCGGGAACGGGAATCGCTCCTGAATGCGCACCCATCGGGAACTGAATAGCAGAAACAAATGTGAGTGATACCCAGAAATCGGATCCTGCTGCAAATGTGGGCGCATCATCACCCATCGGCAGTGTTACATACTGAGTTGCAGAGCCTGCATTGATGTAGTTTATTCCTGCAAATTTCTTTGAGTATAATACTGCACCCGGAGCAGTTGTATCGGTACCTGCTGCGCGTATGGTCACTTCAATTGAATCAGGGGCGTTTTCATTTCTGTAAAGCGCATCAATATTAGCCACTCTCATTGACTGAGGTGCAGTGAATCTCACACCTGCAGTAAGCGGAAGGTTGTTGGTTCCGAAACCGATTGATGTGAGTGAGCTGTTTTCAGCATCATCATTTTTAACCACAAAGGCTGAATCAGGATATACCAGCACTTTGTCATTGACGAGTGAATTGTTGGTTGTATCAGCATCGCCCGTTGCAACAGCTTTAATTGTGGCACTGAACGTACCGCGCGCTGTTGGTGTGAACATGAGAGCAACTGTATCAACACCGCCGATTGTGGCGATACCGGGTCTGTTCACATCGTTTCCTGCCACTCCGTCAAATGAATTCTGAAGGATATAAGCCGGACCTGTGGCACCCTGTCTCTTTACAAGAGCTCTGAGGTATACAGGGAGCAATCCTTCTGTAAGATTACCCTGAGCATTGCCCTGGAACACTGTGCTGTTATTAACATTTGAAGCATTAACTCCGCCGGTCAGTTCATTGATCTGCAGGGTCTCTTTTTCTTTTGACATGTTGAATGATTTAATGTTCTCTGCAGGAGCATTATAATACTGATTTAATCCTGTTGCAGCATAATCAACAGCCGGTAACTGAGCTATTGTAATGTCGTCTACATCAAGATTCCACATATTTGCATCTGAGTAAGCCTGGAAGCCGAAGAAATAGTTTCTGGTCTCCGGTGCAGTAAAGAATACGACGTTATTCTGATATGCGGTATTAGCTATCTGAGTATGATCAAACAGAACGTTTGTGAGACTGTCAGATAACTGAGCATTGCCCACAAGCACCTTCATTTTCTCAGGGAATGAGTTTGAAGCAGCTTTATACCAGTAAGAAAGCGAATATGTCTCGCCGGCCTGCAGTGCAATACCGGGTGTGATCATCCAGTCGTTTCCTGGAATTGTGCCGCTGTATGAATAACGTGCATGGCCTGCGCCTGTTCTGGGCGCTGCTGTTGATCTTGTCCATGTCGGTCCGCTGTTTTTATTTTCAACTGACCATCCGGTGGGCGGGAATGCAGCGTCATCAAAACTCTGTGTGTACGGAAGTGAAGTTACAGAGTAAGCATTAACTGTGAGCACACCCGAAACACTGGTAGTGCTGTCCCAGAAACCGGCTGATGATGTTGCATATCCGCCATATCTGTAAGGACCGCCCAGGTACTGGTATCTGTAAGCATAGTAATAAGTACCGGGAGCGAGTGTTTTGCCTATTGAGGCCATGAATTCATCATTATTGCCAACCTGAGTGTTGAAAACTGCAGGGGTCCAGTTTGTCCAGTTTGCAGGGTTGTTATTAACAGTGCTGATGCCAACCCATGCATTGAGCCCGAAAGCCTGCCCGGTTGAATCAGTCACACCTGCTTTATAAGCCTGGCCATAAACGGTGACAGAGTCACCGGCTGTTATTGTTGCCGTTCCCGGCCACTGGAGGTTACCCCAGTCAATTGCCACAACAGGTGGAGTGCCTATGAACCAGTCATCAAAATCAACGTAGAAATCACCGTTAATTTTGAGGCCGTCTATTTTAACCTGAACAACCTGACCAGCCAGAGCACCAAGATCCCACTCTTTTTCAACGTAATTAGTTGTAACGGTATGTCTGCCTTTACCAATTGAATCAGCAATGGTAAAAGTTCCGCCGTAATTTGTTGAGAGTGAAATCCATACTTTGAAATTTGAATCAGGCGTTGCAGTTGCAGGATAACCGGTGAAATCAACAACTCTGTATTTAAATCTGAGTTTTGTTGTAGCCGTTACATTCACAAACGGAGTAGTGAATGAGCCTGTAAGATTTGCTGAAGTTCCGTAGAGGTTTCTTGTGAGTCTCTTTGAATTATTAACACCGCCGATGGTGTTTATCGTAAAGTTACCGCTCCAGTTTGCCGGAATGGTTCCTGTGGCAGTGTCAAAATCCTGAACCAGTTCATTCAGTACAAAAGGCGTTACAGATGTACCGCTTAGCTTATAATAGATTGCGGGATTGGTCTGATCATCTGAACTGATGAGAATTGAGTCATCAAGGGTTGTTGCAGATGCCGGAGTCCAGGTCAGATTGAGATTATATGCCTGTCCTGCCGGAACAGAGAATGAGGAAGAATTTGCCGTGATACCCGTTGTAAGTGTAAGGGTGACGTTAAGGGCAGCACCGCCTGTATTGTTCACAACAACTGTTTTGGTTGATGAACCGCCTACATAAGCCGTTCCGAAATTTGTTGAGGCGGGATTAAGGCCAATAACCGGCACCTGAGGAATAGCTTCAATTGTGATATCATCAAGACCGAAACCGTAAGCTGAGAAACTTCCGTTTGTACGGTCACGCCATCTCATCCTGAAGTTATTTGAGGCATAAGCGCTTAAATCAAAAATTGCTTCTTCATAGGCACTCATGGAGCTGGCTCTTGACATAAAGCCAAGGGTTGTCCATGTTGAACCATTATCGGTTGAGACCTCAAAATAGGTTGTGTCCTGCCCTACAATGGCTGTTATATCATCATCTTTCCACCAGAACTTAACCCTGTGTGCAGCAGGAAGCTGAATTTTTGGTGAAACTAGATAGCCATAAGTTAGGCCTGACTGTGCAGCCGGAATGTAGTTATAGAGAAAACGAGCAGCATACGTCCCTGTTTTTGATTCGGTTCCTCTGTCAGCGAACATACCCGACCATCCTGCAGAAGTGATTTTTCCGTCTTCAAAACCGGTTGTGTACGGGAATGAAGTGATCTCATTTCCTGAAGGCAGGCCGTTAAAATCATATTTATATGCAGCAATACCGTTATTGGTGCCAAGCACATAAAAATCAATGGTGCCGTCACCGTTAACTTTCCAGTCTAAATCACCGGCACCGTTGGTATTAGTGGTAGTGCCCAAAGATGGTGTATAATCAAGCACAAGATGATTGGGGCTGTACTGATTGGTTACATCAATCAGCCTCATACCGTGCTGGGGGGTACCGGTATAGAGAAATACTGCAACATATTTTCTGCCATTAATGGTGAAATACCTTACAGCATTTGAACCTGTGTTACCCACAGCATTCGCATTGAGTGAATCTATAACGCTTCCGTCGGCATTGAATCTTCTGCCCTGTCCGCCGTTTGATTTCCAGACAAACTCGGATGCTCCGGTTGTCAGCGGAAACACTGAGGGGATTGAACCGGGTGAAGTGGTTGAAACGCCTGTGAGTGTTATGGAATCAAGCGCAAATGTGTTGCCGTTATCTGTGGTTGTCCATCTGTAAACCTTATTGGTTGTGGATGTTGCCGCATAGATTGTCAGGCTGTTATCGGTTGCCGACCCAACCACTGTGAACTTATCACCAAGTCTTACAGCAGTAAGATTATAACTGATAACATTAGCCGGGGCCGAAGCCTCAGTTGCCCACCGGTAAATCTTAAATGCCGATGTATTTGCCGTAGTAGTGAGGTTACAGGCCCAGACAGAGCCGTCTGCCGAAGCTGCAACATCATTAATTGGAAAAGTACCTCCGCTTATACCGGTCATATCCAGAACTCCTGTTGAGTCACCGGTTGCGGGATCTATCTTGTATATGAAGTTTCCCAGCTTCCTTGATGCAAGATAAATTGAGTTATTCCCGTATGCGAGACCTCTCTCAGTATCAGTTCCCAAATAGGCAGGAAATGTATTAATCTTCCTGCTTCTTTCCATTGTAGTGGTTCTGTACTGGGCTTCGGTCGGGAAACTACTCAGCAAAGTGAGGATGGCTGTCAGTATGATAAATGAGCCTGAAAGCTGCCACACTTTTTGTAGTAGTCGAAAGTTAGTCATTATTCCTCCGAATTATGTTGATTAGGATAATTTTTAAATTAGGAAATAAATCTGAAAGAAACAATAAAGTCTGCTTATAAACAGACCTGAGGTATTAAAAAAGGGGTAAATATTAAAGAGTGAGAAGATTTCTTATCTTCTTCAGCAGTATATCTTTCTGAATTGGTTTAAATTCTATGTCGTTTGCTCCGGCCGAAAGAGTCTTTTCTCTGAGGCCTTCAATGTTAAATCCTGTCACGGCAATTATAGGAATTTCCTGGTATTGTTTTGATCTCCTTATTCTTTCAATGAACTCAAGTCCGTTAACCCGGGGCATATTCAGATCCACGAGAATCAGGTCATATTTATTTTTTGTCAGTTCTTCAAAAGCCTCAAATCCGTCTGCAACTGTGCCGCACATAAAATCATTATCATTAAGGAACCTTGCGAGCAGAACGCGGCTTCCCTCGTTATCATCTGCAATGAGAATTTTATATTTTCTGTTTTTATCGGGACTCTTTTCTTCCTTCTGAACCCTGAAAGAAGGCTCAGGGGGTGCAGGCAGCCCGGGAGCTTTATCATCATCTTCATACCGGCCTGAAAGCTCCTCATATTCCCTTTCAATTTCACCCGATTTCCTGAAGCTCGTGCTGGTAACAGTTTGCGCCCGTTCAGGCAGGGAAGTCTGCCTTCTGAGGTAACCAACCGTATCCAGGAGATTCTTAATCATCAGTTCAGAATCATTGCTCTGTGAAATGAGCTTCTGATGCAGCTCGGTGAGGAATACCAGCTCCTGGTTAAAATTCTCTTTTCTTCTTTCAAGCTCTTCAATTTCCTGCTGCAGAAAAACCAGCCGCTTGTGCCTGAGATTAATCCTGTTCTTGAGTTCATTTAATTCTGTTTTACGTGATTCTGTTTCATCATAAATGAGTTCGTTTTTCCTCATTATCTCACGGAACTGCTTTTCACGGTCGTTTATCTGATTAGCCATAGTTATCAGGGCGTTGTTCAGGGCATCTTTTGAACTGGCAAAACCGCTCAGATTTCCCCTCAGCTGATTAACCACGTTCATCACCGCGGCTTTCTCTTCAGTCAGCCTTTCAAGCTGCTTTGTCAG
>JABWCA010000367.1 GCA_013359345.1 Ignavibacteriaceae bacterium | reverse complement strand
CCTGATGAATAGGCCGCTTTAACCATGGGGGTGCTGCCTGTGGCAAGAATTACTGCAACATTCTTGTCATGCATCAGGGCATTGGTGCCTTCAAGGGTGGGGTTCAGCATACACTGAATCAGTCCTTTGGGAGCGCCTTCCTTAACTGCCGCATCATCAAGGATTCTGAGCGCCTCAGCCGTAGAGTTCACGGTACGGGGGTGAGGTGATGCAACAATTCCGTTTCTGCATTTAAGGGAGATGATCGCTTTGTACATTGCTGTGGAGGTCGGGTTTGTTGAGGGGACCAACGCTGCCACAACGCCCATAGGCTCAGCAATCTTCACGATCTTTCCGTTTGCTTCGGTTGCAATGACTCCGACTGATTTCAGATCCTTTATCGATTCATACACATTCTTTGTGCCGAACTGGTTTTTAATGACCTTATCCTGCCATTTACCGAATCCGCTTTCTTCTGCAGCCATCTTAGCCAGCTTCTCTGCATTTGCAAAACCGGCATCCGCCATTGCCTTTACAATGCGGTCAACCTGCTCCTGAGTATAGTGTTTAAATTCAAGCTGGGCGGCTTTTGCTTTTGCTGCCAGATCCCTGGCTTCCTGTATCGATAAAAGATCTTTGTCCATTTTAATAAACCTTTAATATAAAATTTGCAGTCTTAAAATATAAATATTTACCTGTTTAAAAGCGACAGGATTGTTAAGTGTTTGCTCCGTTTGAAAAGCATTTAAGTTTGCTGCTGCAGCCGGTATTATCCGGTTTTATAGTTGAATATCGTGTAACTCAGCTCTGTTATTAGTCCCGGTTTTACTTTTAAACCGATTTGCCGGCGAGAGGGCGGCATGCCGGAATTTACAGACCTGCAACAGCCGGCAGGCAGAAAACTAATCACCGTAAATATCATAAGCCCCGGTCTTTGTAACCAAAACCATTAATGATCAGATCTTTAAAATAAAAAAGGACTTTCGCATTTTACTGCAAAAGTCCTCAATTTTTACAGGCAGATTACCTTAACAGTTCAGGATTCGGGTTTCATGACGCGCTCGTTTGAGCTCTTCACTGCTCACAGTTTTTTACATCCTCACTGCCGAAAAGCATTTCAGCAGTGCTTCCCGGCATACACCCGTTTGAGCTGCTTACCGTTCACTACTCACTGCTCACTTATCCTGGTTACTGCTGTTGCACTCTCACTGCCGAAAAGCATTTCAGCAGTATTTCTTTGCTTACACCCGTTTGAGCTGCCCTTGATTCCTGTTTCCTGACTCCTGTTTCCTGTTATCAGCTGCATCCTGACGTTGTACCGCAGGTCATGCACTTAAGGCATGTTCCGTTGCGCACCATCGTCATTGAGGAACACTCGGGACAAACATCTCCGGTGTAACCTTTCTGAATAGCAGTCTGAACCTGTTCTTTATAAGAGACCGAGTACTTCAGGGCTCCGCCGCCATTGGTGCCGTTTTCTTTCACCGCAGCAGCACCTGAAACAGTATGTCTGTGTGAATGGGCGTGTTTGGCAGTGTTCAGATTCTTGTTGTAACCATGGTTCACTTCAACCATTCTTTCGCTTACAATCTCTTCGCTGACAAAATCAGTTTCACTGATCTTTGCATTGAGTTTACCGCCTTCAAGATCCTGATTTGATATATGAACCAGATCATGCCTGCCGAGGTATGTGAATGCAAGCTCTCTGAAGATGTAATCAATGATTGAGGTTGAGAATTTAATTCTGTCATGTCCGCTTACAACACCGCTGGGCTCAAATCTTGTGAATACAAATGCATCAACAAATTCTTCAAGCGGAACACCGTGCTGCAGACCCAGTGAAATTGATATTGCAAATACGTTGAGAAGGCTTCTTACAGTTGCTCCTTCACGGTGCATATCTATGAATATTTCACCAAGCTGACCATTCTCATACTCGCCTGTGCGGATATAGACCGACTGCCCGTTGATCTTGGCTTTCTGAGTGTAGCCTGTTCTTCTGTCAGGGAGTCTTCTTCTCTTGGCAATGTAACGGTGAATAATCTTCTCGGCCACTTTAACAATATTGTTTTCTTCCTGTTTCTCAAAGATTTCTTCCAGACCGTCATCGGCACCTGAGCTGAGCGGCTGTGAAAGTTTTGAACCGTCTCTGTAAAGGGCGTTTGCCTTAAGTCCGAGTTTCCATGACTGCATATAAGCAGATTTCACATCATCAATGGTTGCCTGATAAGGCAGATTGATAGTCTTTGAGATTGCGCCGGAGATAAACGGCTGTGCTGCCGCCATGGTTTTAATGTGCGCAGCGGCTCTGATGAACCTTGTGCCTTTTTTACCGCATTTATTAGCGCAGTCAAACACAGGGTAATGCTCGCCTTTAAGATAAGGGGCACCTTCAATGGTCATGGTTCCGCAGATGTAATCATTGGCTGCAGCAATTTCCTGTTTTGAGAACCCGAGTGATTTGAGAAGATTGAATTCGGGATCATTTAGTGTCTCTTCATTATATCCGAGTTTCGATTTCAGGAACTCCGTACCGATTGTCCACTGATTGAACACAAAATTGATATCAAATGATGAAGGCAGCGCTTTTTCAATTATTGCAATAACTTCATCAGTGAAGCCTTTTGTCTTGAGCGATTCAGGGTTTATGTAAGGACATCCCTTGAGTGTGCCGCTTCCGATTGCGTAATTGACGATCTCATCAATCTGATGCTGATTGTATCCGAGCTTTTTTAATGCCGGTGGCACAGACTGGTTAATAATCTTAAAGTAACCGCCGCCGGC
>JABWCA010000082.1 GCA_013359345.1 Ignavibacteriaceae bacterium | reverse complement strand
AAATTCAAATCAGACCCCCGGACGGGTAAAAGGACATTCACTGCGGTTTTTAATTCGCCATGGATGCTCTATTTCACCCGCCTTAACCCAAAAGACTACCTCCCTGAGGTAAAAATTCCGATGCTTGCAATCAACGGCACTCTTGACCTGCAGGTGCATGTGAGCGTAAATCAGAAACCTCTTGAAGAGCTTATCAGGCAGGCGGGCAACCCGTTAAATGAAACAGTTGTATTTGAAAATCTGAATCATTTGCTTCAGAAGGCTGATAAGGGACTCATATCAGAGTATGCTGACATTACGACAACAATTGAACCTGAAGTGCTTGAGAAAATGCTTGAATGGCTTAAAAAACTTTAGCGGGTGCGGAGAAATTCTGACTGATTAAAGCTGATAAGTTGAAGCTGTCAGAGAGTTTCACTCTGACAGCTTTTTTTATTAAAATTATTTAAGCAGCTTAAAAGAGGAAAGGAAACTGTTTATATTATCCTTGTTTGAATTGTAATTGCCCTCGGTGAACGTTGCGAGAAGCTGGTAAATTTTACTGCCCACAAGGAAAAACCGACCCGAAACCATGACACTGCCGCCATTCAGTTTTGAGCTTATCTGAAATTCAATGCCTTTGAAAGCGCCAAGGGTTATATCTTTTCTTGAAAGAAGATTACTGCTTTCAAAATCAGCCATCGCGCCCGTGAGGCTTTCATCAAGAACAGTCTTTTCCCTGCCGGTAAGATTGAATTCTTTAGGATACTCAGAGACTCCTATATAATATATGCCATCGCTGGCTTCAACGGTGAAGTTGATGAGTTTAACAGTGCCTGCCTCTGTCGGAATATCATTGGTCGAAAGAACCGGTTTGCCGGGCAAAGATACCGAAAAGTTTGCTGCATCATTTTTATAAGTGGTTAAGCTTTGCGAAAATCCGAAGATTGTGAGCACAAAAAAGAAAATGAAAGTCTTTGATAAACCTTTCATCATTGATAAACCTCCTGTTTCATATCTGGTTATTTAACCTTGTGTAATCTTATAAGTTCCCTTGAACAGAGAAATCAGGTGAATTTTTTTCTCTCTCAGATATTTTTGTTTTCTGACAAACTCATCCGAATCCACAAAAATTGTTTTTACTGTTTTATTCTGAATAGTGTTTTTCTTTTCGGCTGCCTGAGAAATTCCCGAGAGCCAGCCCTCTATCCAGTTTCTGATTTCTTCTTTCGTTTTATCGTCTGTGTTTACAGATATAAGCAGATTGATAATCTTTCTCGAATCCTTCTCGGCAATGGTTTCGAAATATATAACTTCTTCAAGACCAAAACCTGCTTTGTTAACATCAGAACACATCTTTTCAAACATTTCAATCTCGTTCAGAACCGGTTTTTCCTGATGCAGAACGTGACTTATCTGGCTTTCGGCTCCTTCTGCAGATTCACTTTCGTGGGGCCTGAGCATCGCAACTGCAATCTCCTGATCTGCATTCACGTAAACTTTCAGATATTCACCCTTTGAGACGGATGAAACATCAATTACCCTCACAACCTCAGAAAGGTCAGAATAATCAGGAAGAAGCTCATCGAGTTTATTCGGGGTTCCCTTCAGGAATTCTTCATTAAAAATTGTACCCTCATCATCGGGAAACAGCGGCAGGTACCGTATGTTTGCCTCAACCATATCCTGGAAGAAATGTGTGCCAAATGAAAGATCAGGCTTGTAATTGCCCTGCTGGCGCGCAATTTCGATCAGGAGCGATGTATTGTTTATCTGAGAATAAGTAATGCTCACGCCGAGTTTGATATCTCCTCTGCTCCCCCACCGGCCCGGACCCATAAGAATGAATTTTCTTCTTGGCAGAATCTTGTTCAGTCTGCCTATCACCGTTCCCACTTCAAGCATAAGCTCCCTTGTTGGCAGTTCTGCATATTTAACGGGGTCAACATAAACAATATGGCTGGCTTCAGGAACTCTTCCGTTTGAGATAAATTTATTGGCAGAGAAGACAACCTTTGCGGGATTGATATCCGCCGGTATTTTATCTGCAATGTTCTGTCTGGTATAACTCTGCGGACGGCACTGCAGCAGGTAGAGATCTTTACCGTCTGAGGCAAACTCTATATCAACGGGAGTATTGAATTTTTCCTGCAGAATTTTAAGGATCATGTACATCTTCTGCACAAAATCTGACTTGTTTATTATTCCGTCAAATGTGACAACGTATTCTGAATGGTCAAAATCGAGATCAAACTTTGAAGGCCTGCGGAGCATGTTACCCTGAATCTCGGATATGACGTTTTCAATTCCGGGGTAGTTGTGACCTGCCGAGTTAAGCAGATCAGCAAGATCAATGGTTTCAAATGTATTTGATTTAAGGTTAATGACATCCAGCTTTTTGGGTGAGTATCTTATGGTTTCACTCATTGTAACGTTAACCTTCAGATTTGGCTGACCCGGAGCAAGCAGTATAGGATAATCATCACTCACTCTGTCAACTGCTCTGGTGCCAAGCCCAGGTACAATCCTCACAAGACCGTCATCCCTTTTGATTCTGGGAGACCAGCGGAACTCATTATTGCTGAAAGCAACTCCGGCAAAGGTAGGCATGAAATAATCACCAACCTTTGTGCCCACCACTTCCATGATCATAATGCCCATTTCCTCATGGAAATCAAGCAGATCGCGCTCCGCCCTGTATTCTATGGGATCGGGCCCGAACGTGGATGCATACACTTCGGCAATGGCATCAAGCAGAGCTGTCAGTCTTTCGGCTTTTGTACCCTGATTCGCAAGAAAGAGTGATTTATATTTGCCCGAAAAAGCAGCACCAAGCTGATCTTCAAGCAGGCTGGAGCTTCTTACAACTATCGGCCTGTCGCCCAGATCATCAAGCGCCATTGAGAGACCTTTTACGATATCCGGCGGGAACTGTGAATTCTTAAACATCTGAACAACATGCGGATACTCCATCCTGATCTCATCCATATCCTTGTACTTCTGCTCAAAGACTTCATCCAGATTATTGTACTGAATGAATGCCAGAACGCAATCTGAGGTGACATACCATGTTTTAGGGATTTTCACCTCAAACGGGAGTTCTTCACGGTCATGGCTTACCCTCAGAATATTACTTGCCAGAAACAGCCCCGAACTTTTACCTCCGAGTTTGCCATGCGAGCCCGGCAGAAATATCATCTTATCGATCAGGTAGTAAAAGTCTGTAAGCTTAACATACTCCTTGGCGAGCTTGATAAAATCGAGATCCTCAGAGAAAATTCTTCTCAGGAGAGATACTCTGAGTCCCTTGATAGTCGAAATCGAGATTTCGATCTTTTCAGGGGCCATATGAAAAAACTTTCTGATTGCATCGCTTATATCGGCAAGGGAGCTTCCCTGCAGCTCAAGGGTTTTTACAAGTTCGCTGGTTTTATCATTCTGTATCCACTTTGTAATCTTTGCAAGTATTTCATGATCATTATAGGTCTGGTAAGTCAGGTTTATTATGCTTGCAACAAAATGATCAAAGTTCTCAATTTTTGTTTTCTTCAGGGGCCTGTTTTCATCTTCAGGGTTAACATCATCATCTCCTGAATAATCAATGCCTGATTGCCTTAACAGTTCATCCGCACCCTCAACATTTTTCCAGCAGAGCTGATGAAGAAGTTTTCTGAGAATTCTCATGAAAAGATTAGGATCGGTCTTTCTGAGGATATCGAGAACTATTCTCCATTCTGTAAGTTTTGTGCTGCCGGAAACTCCCCTTGTCTTCTGAAACTCATCAACCACCAGCTGGAGGTTCATTCTGTTAATGTATGAGGAGATCCTGTCTGCAATACTTTTAAGCAGTCTGTGTTCCTCACGCAGAAAGACTTTGTCATCACTTCCGTGACTGTCATCGGTAATATATGTTACAGAAATATTGCCTATTTCATTTTCATTGATTGTCAGGGGAATAGAAACAGTCGAATAACTTTCTTCATAGCCATCGGTGGAATAAACGTTATCCAGGTATTTGATTTTAACTTTACAGAAATGAGGATACTGCCAGCCGCTTGGTACAATTTCGGCGATCCGCTGCAGTGTTTCATTAAATGATAAGCGTTTGTCGTTTATTGTCTGTTCAATTGAGTAGAGGCAGTTAAGTTCTTTATTTCTTTCCTGCAGCTCCAGACTCAGTTTTTCGAGGGAATGATGATTTACCATGAAGACTTAATATTTTTTTATAAGAAAGAAAGTTAAGAAATAGTTAAAAACTAGCCAAAACCGAACGGAAGACTTGTTATGCCGTGTGTGAGTTAAATTGCCGGCTCCGGGGCTGATTTTGCGGCTTCCCTCTCCCGCATTCTTTGTTTCAGCTGAACCGCGGCTTTTGTGTAACCGCCGTTGGTTCCGTCAACCAGATGGAAGTGTTCTTTTTCATATTTGCTTACAATGCAGGTCAGCTGGCTTGAATCTGATTTTGAAATGCCATAGATTATTTTTCCCTCTGCATACAGGTTCTGAAGCATGGCTTCAATCTGCACACTCTCATTTTCGGTGCAGCTGAGTACGGTCCTGATCATATCATCAAACTTAAGATAGTCTGTATGCATTATAAGATCATCTTTGTAATTTCCCCAGTTGGTCTGTGAGGTCCTTACCTTAAATGACATAAGCACAACCCCAAAGAGCACCTGCTTTATGACAGACAATAGATATCTCGATTTCACGACTGCACCTTTTCCCGCTCTTCTGAGTTTTGACTCTGTATACAGTTTCATCAGGCCGGTTGTGAATCTCAGGTTTTTCCTGATCACCGGATGGCTTTCTTTAAGATCCCCGGTGATTTTGCTGATGTTAAAAATCACTTCCTCATAAATCCGGTTTGAGTCTGACTGACCTGTGGGAACAGCCTTTACCAGCAGATTGAGAATTACCCCCTTTGGTGCCTGAACCACATCCCAGCGGCATTCCAGCCCGGTTATATCGGCGTCTTCAATTCTACCGGAATCAGCAACTTCGTAGTTTTGTGATTCCTTTTCATCCTTGAGCAGTTTCTCAGCATATTCAATTCCGCCGCCCTGAAAAAGAGCCTGTTCAAAATTATCAGAGTATCTGAGCTTGCTTATGAGCAGGCGGTAACCATCTCTTTTAATTCTTTCAACCGGAACGATTCCGGCCCTGAGAACCATTCCGAACTCTATTCTTGCCATAGCCTTTATTGCCGCAAGCGCTTTTCTCACCGCAGGTTCATGCGTCTCATGAATGCAGAGTGATGTGCCGTCCCCTCCGAATACAAATGGGAATTTTTCCTGTTTCACCGCATTCTTGACCGCTGCTATCACAGAAGCACTTAGGCTGTTTACTGTTTTGTACTTACCCGCCTCAATGGCTCCGGTTGAATCTTTTATGTCGGTCACAATCACATACCAGTCATCGGGCATTTCTGAATAGGCTGCCGTGTCAGTGATTTCATCATACTCCTTCACCGACGGGATATGATGATAATATCTTTCCGAACTGAATTCTTCTTTCAAACTTCTTATTATTTTTTTCAGTAGTAACATTTTATTATAGTTCAGAATTCAACGAAATTGTGACCTTTAGTACAGAATCGTGAAATTCTGACTGTTTTTCTTCATAATTACTTTATGACAGCAAGTTTTTACGGGCCGCAGGAGAGATTGTTTTGTCAGGCTTGGGTCTTTCCTGCCATTCATGGGATGATAAACACAGAGAGCGGACTGTTTGCCGTTGCCCCGCGCAAATCCCTGATAATCAGAAATAAATCCGGCCGGAAAATAAAAAGGCTGCCCCCGGGCAGCCTTCATATAATAACTTTTACATTATTCGTAATTCAGTTGATTATACCCAGCCTCTGTCTTTGCAGGCTCTGGCCACACGCTGAATTGAGATCACGTATGCGGCATCTCTCATGTAAAGATTTTTCTTCTTTGCAAGCTCGGAAACAGCTTTGAAAGCCACTGTCATTTTGGTGTCAAGTTTTTCAAGCACTTCCTCTTTAGTCCAGAAGTAGTTCATATTACACTGTACCTGTTCAAAATAACTGCAGGTAACGCCACCGGCGTTTGCGAGGAAATCGGGAATTACAAATATTCCTCTTTCTTCCAGAACTTTATCAGCTTCAGGGGTTGTGGGTCCGTTTGCGCCTTCGGCAACGAATTTAACTCTGGGGCTGATTTTTGTAACGTTATCGCCTCTTACCTGATTTTCAAGGGCTGCAGGAATCAGAATATCAACATCCTGTGAAATCCAGTCCTCACCGGGAAGAATTTCATAACCCATTGTTTTTGCTTTTTCTTTATCAATAGTACCAAACTTATCTGTGATGCCTATCAGCTCTTCAAATGTGATGCCTGAAGTTTTTCTGAATGTATATGATTTCTGATCAGGTTCATCCCAGCATGAAACTGCTATAACTTTACCGCCGAGCTGGGTGTAAAGCTGGATTGCGTACTGTGACACGTTCCCGAAGCCCTGGCATGCTGCAGTGGTTTTGGCTATATCAACATTGTGTTCTTTTAATGCTTCTCTGAGTGTATAAATCACACCGTAACCTGTTGCCTCGGTTCTTCCTAAAGAACCGCCCATTCCAACGGGTTTTCCGGTTATAAATCCGGGGTACTTTGCACCCTGAATTGTTTCAAATTCATCAAGCATCCATAACATATGCTGTGGGTTTGTCATAACATCGGGAGCAGGAACATCATTGATAGGGCCGACGTTTTTAGCAACCTGTCTTACCCATCCGCGGCAGATGGATTCCTGTTCTCTCATTGAAAGATTGTGAGGATTGCATACCACACCACCCTTGCTTCCGCCGAGCGGTATATCAACAACTGCACATTTCCATGTCATCCATGTTGCAAGTGCTTTCACCGTGTCAACTGTTTCCTGCGGGTGAAAACGGATTCCGCCTTTTCCCGGTCCTCTTGCATCATTGTGCTGAACTCTGAATCCTCTGAAAACCTTTGTTGTTCCGTCATCCATTTTTACCGGGATTGAAAAATGGTATTCTCTTATCGGATTTCTTAATAATTCTCTTGTTCCTTCATCAAGATCGAGAAGGTCTGCTACTTTATCAAACTGGGCCTGAGCCATGTGAAAGGGATTGAAACCGGCCTGTGCCATAACTACCTCCGCCTAAGCGCGCTTATAATTCATTTTATTATTGTTAATAGACAACTAAAAACAGATTATTTAAAATCTGTGTATGAAACTTAAATAAGATTTACTGAATAACAAAAAGCCCGAAAAGTAACTATGTTGTTTAAGTGAATTAAATTCGGTTCAGTGAAAATTTTTTTTCAGTCTTCATTATGCCTCACATTTTTCTCAGGCTTCGTTTAACTAAATTCTGAATTCATATTACTTATCAGATAATTCCCCTCAGAACCTGAACCCCGCATCTGCTGCTTAAATTTATCATAATAACAGAATACCCGGGCAAATATCAGCGCAATATGCGGTTAAATTAATTGTTTTTGTTGCAGATGTAATTTTTCAGATTTGTATAAATATATACTCCTCAAAACAACATGCTCTGAATAATATTCCTGTTTCTGAACAGTCACAATGCTTACCGGTTCTCCCGCATCATTTTTACGATTATCCGGTACGGGCAAGTCAGATTTTCCACTCATATCTGACTTTACCAGGCTGCAGATTAATATCTGAATAAATAAATTCAAATTATTGCTTCTGATTGTGAAATTCATTCTTTTATCGTATCTTTATTTTGTTCAGATAAAGAGTTAAGTGACTGATATTCATGTTAATTGTGTCTCAAAATGAGTTAAGCGTCTCAAAATGATACATCAGATCACTCTGTTACTGAGTTTAAAATGCTCTGAGTTAAATTAGTCAGCATGGCATAATTGTTGACCAAAAGATTATTAACGTTTCGTGATTTTTTAATCACCGTCCATTTCCTGTACTGTCTCCCCTTCTCTGATTCCCGGAAACGCATACAATTAAGTGAGCACATAAAGTAAGCTTACTTTTTGATGCTCAGGTTATAAACAAAAAGGAGGAACAGATGAAAACTGGTTCACGTGTTTTCATCAAAACAAAATTGTTTGTTCTTGCCCTGCTGTTGTTTCTTTCTGTATCGGGATTCTCTCAGACCAACATTTTCACAAATCAGGTGCCGGTTAACAGCGGCAATGACAGTGATTATGAGCTCGGGCTGAAATTCACATCTCTTACGGAAACTGAAATTACCTCAATAAGATTCTACAAAATGCCCGGAGAAACGGGGACTCACACGGGTTCTCTCTGGACATCAACCGGGACTCTTCTGGCTTCGGTAAATTTCACAAATGAAACACAGGAGGGCTGGCAGAATGCAATTCTGAGTTCTCCTGTGGTAATTTCACCAAACACCGTTTATGTTGTTTCGGTTAACATCAATACGGTATACGCCATTGAACAGAATGCTCTTGCCTCTCCTGTTACAAATGGAGTTTTAAGTACTGTTGCCGATGGCAATAACGGTGTTTTTAATGTTACCACGGGGCAGTTTCCGCAATCTTCATGGAATAATTCAAATTATTTTGTGGATATTACCGGAACTCCATTGAACTCTATTTTCACAACCCAAACTCCGGTCGGTGAATTCAATGACGGTCCCTATGAGCTGGGGGTGAAATTCACAGTATCTCAGGTTTCAAAACTCCGTTTCATTAAGTATTACAGAATGGGCGGAGAATCAGGAACCCATACCGGACATCTTTGGGACGAGAACGGAGATCTGCTGGCAACAGCCGCATTTACCGATGAGACAGCAACCGGCTGGCAGAATGCGGAATTAACCCAGGATGTATTCCTTTCACCGGGAATTACTTACATTGCCTCGGTTAATTCAAACTTCACTTATGCCGCTTCAGCTCAGCAGGCATTACAAAATCCCGTAATAAACGGGGTATTAAGCACAGTTGCAGATAATGCAAACGGAGTTTACGGAACACCCGGATTATTCCCTGTTTCGTCCTATAATAATACGAATTATTTCAGGGATGTGACAGTTGAACCGCTTTACACTCCGGCAGCACCTGTGCTATCTGCACCCGCCGGTAATGCATCAAATTGTTCAATTGAACCCGAGTTCAGTTGGAATTACGATCCGGTGGCCAGATATTATACGTTCCAGATTTCAGACACACCTGATTTTTCCAATCTTGTGATATCTGCATCGGGATTTACAGCCAACAACTATCGTGTAACGGGACTTGATAACAGCAAAGTATACTACTGGAGAGTGAAAGCTCATAATCACGCTCTGCAGAGCGGTTATTCATCCGCTTCATTCACCACAACTGCATTTGTACAGATGGTTCAGTCATGGCCTGTTGGCGGAGTGTATGTTTATACTGCCACTCCGACTTTCTCGTGGTATTTACCGATGGGAGGCACGGGCTGGAAATATGATCTGCTGTATGATACTGACCCCGCCTTCTCAAATCCCGGAGTATTATCTGATCTGACCACAAACACTGTGACACATCCCGGCGGCCTTCTCCCCGGAACCGTTTATTACTGGAAAGTCAGACTGAAATTCTCATCCGGAGGTGTTGTATGCTATTCGGGATCATCATCATTCAGATCGTTCGGTATTCCCGTTGTTCCTGTGGCATCATACCCTTCAGGCGGAGCGCTATTATACACAAATGTTGCAACTTTATACTGGTATCTTAATGATCCGGGACTCAATCTTACTTATGATGTGGAAGTTGTTGAAGGTCCGCCCGGTAATCTGACAGGCACTGCAAATTATACCGGCATCAGCTCTATGTCATTGCCCGGGGTATCATTAACGCAGGGCACTCAGTATTCATGGGCAGTAAAATCGAAATCAGGGAGCAGCTATTCAGAATGGTCTGCACCTGCCACATTCTCAACTGTGTCAGTTCCTTCAGTCATAATACCCACTCCTTCCTGGCCGGTTGGCTCTGCAGTTGTTTACACCGCTTCTCCGACTCTCCACTGGTACCTGGGAGCATCAGCAACGGGTCTCAGTTATCAGGTGGAATTTGTTGAGGGAGCAGGAACGCCTTTCACAGAAATTCCCGACATAACCGGCATAACCAACCTTTCAGTTACATTGACGGAACTTACACCCGGCAGTGTTTACAAATGGAAAGTCCGTTCAACCGATGGTATTTCATTTTCCGACTGGTCTGATGAAGCAATATTCAGTGTAACGGGATCATTAACTCCTGTTCCGCTTGTACCTACCCCTTCATGGCCGGTTGGCGGTGCTGCAGTATATTCATCAACAGCTTCACTCAACTGGTGGCTCGGTGCTGTTATTCCGGGAATAACTTATGAAGTGGAATACGGTACCGGTGCTTTAACCGGAACTCCCACAGTTTCCGGATTGACTTCTACATCACTTGAAGTCGATAATCTGCTTCCGGGAACAGTTTATTACTGGCGTGTAAAATCACGTTTGGGTCTGCAGACCTCAGGATGGTCAGCAACCCAGACTTTCACGACCGTCAGTTCAACAGCATCCGTTTCTACCCCTGTTCCCTCATGGCCTGTTGGCGGTGCAACTGTTTATTCGGAAAATCCGACTCTTTACTGGTTCCTTAATTCCTCTTCAGTTGGGTTAACGTATAAACTTGATTATGCCACTGCAGCCAATTTCTCTGATATAATCACTGTTGACGGGCTTACTGAATCATCTTACGAACTGACCGGACTGACTCCCGGTGTAACCTATTACTGGCGCGTTAAATCATTTGACGGCACTGTTTATTCTGCACCTTCAGCCACGGCGGTATTTGTTGTGGCAGCCGGTGATGCTCCCGTTACTCCTGTAACCGGAAGCCCTGTGAACGGCGTCATTGTTAACACAACTGCACCGGTTCTGTCATGGTTTATCCCCACTCAGGCCAATATCACTGAATATACCGTTCAGTATTCCACCAATCCTGATATGTCGGGTGCAACAACCCTTCAATCATCGGGAGCATCAATTACTGTGAACGGGCTGAATCCCGGCCTGACCTATTACTGGCGTGTAAACTCCACGAATCAGTCGGGTAATACATCAGCATTCTCTGATATTCAGGAATTTAATCCCGGTTCACCCACAGGTATAAAAGATGGTGTTGTACCCTCTCAGTATAACCTGAAACAAAACTTCCCGAATCCGTTTAACCCTTCCACCGTCATTGAGTTCAGCGTTATAACGGACGGCAATTATAAACTTGAAATCTATAATTCTATAGGTGAGATTGTTTCAGTTCTTCTTGATAATCATATTGAGAAGGGCGTTCACAGTATTCAGTTTAATGCTTCTTCCCTGGGAAATGGTGTTTATTTCTACAGGCTGAGCGGTGAAAATGTGAACATTGTGAAGAAGATGGTATTGCTCAAATAATTCTTATACCCGATTCATATAAAACCGGCGGGCACACCGCCGGTTTTTTTTTTGCCTTATTAAATCAGTTCTGAACACCGGGTTGCTGCAGGCCCGTTTTCTTAAAGCACGCAAAAGTGATCCGGCTGTTAAATCTTTTCCTGAACAGCAAAATACCCCCCCCTTCCCCGGAATATAAAATCAAACTGTACCGACTATTCGGGCCTTTATCTCCGGTCAGTTTTGATGTTTCCGCATATTTTTAACCGGTTTATTTGGATAATCTGCCATGATTCAATAATTTTAAACAGGTTTCTCAAAACTATCATAAATCAGAGTTATATATGAAGACATGGCTGGCAATTCTTTTAATACTTTTTTCTTACAGTATTTCTGCGCAATGGACAATTCAGAATCCTCATCCTACTCCCAATAATCTTTATATCGGCTCAGCACCTTCGCTGAACACGTATGTAACAATAACAGATATTGGTGAATTTGTAAAGACCACTGATGGCGGCGCCACATGGAAGGTTTCTCGTATCGGAGGTGATGGTATTTACAGAAGCACTTTTTTCCTCAGCGATAATCTCGGATGGGCAGCGGGCGCCCTTAATGGCAAATTTCACAGAACCACCGATGGCGGCACAACCTGGATACCCATAGTCAATGCCCCTGATACTACAAAATATGACATTTATTTCATTGACCAGAACACCGGCTGGTCGGTGGGCTTTAATGGTTTCATCATCAAAACCACAGACGGCGGAGAGAACTGGTTTTCACAGACAAACACGGGTGTAACCTCAAGAACTCTTTACGGAGTAAGGGCTTACGGTTCCCAGAATGTGCTTGTTTCAGGAAGCACCGATGCTCTGGTAAGATCAACTGACGGGGGCACAACATGGAACCTTATACCTCCGGTGTTTTCAACGGCAACCAATTACCGCGGCATAACTTATTTACCGGGCACAAACGGGCAGACTGCTTTTGTGGTTGGCGACAGGAACAGGATTGCAAAAACCACCGACGGCGGTGCAACCTGGACTCAGGCATTTCAGGGTACAGGCACAACCCAGCTCTGGGCAGTTGATTTTAACAGCAGCGGCACCGGACTTGCTTCAGGTGAATCAACCACACTGTTCAGAACAACAGATTTCGGTGCAACATGGAGCCAGATTGCTCTCCCTCCCACAGGAGTTTCACTATCTTCAGTAAGATTTGCCGATAACAAAACCGTATATCTTACGGGCGGCAGGGGTTATTTTTTCAAATCCACCGATGCAGGTGCAACATGGCAGGAACTTGGCTACCGCTTCACTACAGGAAGCCTTAATTCAATAGGTTTCAGCGGTAATACCGGATATGTATCAGGATTAGCAGGATTTGTTGCTAAATCAACCGACGGCGGAAATACATTCACCACTCTGACAACAAACTTCACGCAGGAAATTTATGAATTACGCGTTGTGACCCCTGATGTCGTTTACGGTTCAGCTAAACAGGGCAATGTCATTAAAACCACCGATGGCGGCGCCACATGGGCGGCCACCCCAACAGGTCTGGGCACAAGCATTGAACTTGTTGGCATGGACGCAGTTAATGAGAACTTTGCTGTTGCAGTCGGTACAAGCGGCACTGTAATCAGGACAAATGACGGAGGAGCAACATGGACTCCCGTATCAATTGCCGGAAGCACTTCTCTGCTCTGGGATGTTGATTTTGTTGACACTTTATACGGATGGGCGTGCGGTACAGGGCAGAAAATCTACCGCACCACAGACGGCGGTGCAAGCTGGACCGAGCAGGCGTCTTACGGCGGGCTGGGGTTTTACGGAATATCATTCATTAACAGATCCAGCGGAATTGCCTCAGGCACCAGCGGACAAACATATTACACCTTTGACGGCGGTGATACCTGGAATCTTGCAGCCACTAACCCGGCAAGCACCATCTGGAGCGTTGATTATAAAATCACTCCTCAGGATACTTTTGCCCTCGCAACAGGATCATCGGGTTATGTTTACAGATCAGATGACGACGGCAAAAACTGGGTGAGATATGACCGGAGAACCATCAACACAATGGAAGATGTATTCATTCTTGATGCATCAAGGGCCTGGGCAGTGGGTAACGGAGGTGTCATTGTGCACTTTAACGATCCTTCTGTAATACCTGTTGAACTCACTTCATTCAGCGCCTCTGCAGGAAACGGAGGTATTGAACTTAAATGGACAACCGCCACTGAAACCAATAACTATGGCTTCGAAATAGAGAGAAGGATATCCGGAGATGAACAGTATCAGGCGGCAGGTTTTGTCCGTGGTAACGTAAATGCTTCAGAATTAAACACTTACATTTTCACAGATAAACCTGATAAAGCAGGAAGTTACACTTACAGGCTTAAGCAGACCGACCTTGACGGATCATTCAGATATCATAATCTTGGCTACGAGGTTGATTTTAAGGGAAGTTTTTCACACCGGCTGGGTAACAATTATCCTAATCCATTCAACCCGGTGACAACGGTAAATTACTCACTGGGTCAGCACGGTCCGGTAAAGATTCTTCTGTTTTCGGCTGCGGGTGAACTCGTGAAAGTGCTCTATAATGGAATCAGGGAGGCAGGAAACCATATTCTTCAGATAGACGGCACGGCGCTCAGCTCGGGAGTTTATTTTGTGAGTATGGAATCAGGCAGTTTCAGGCAGACAATCAAGATAAGTCTGCTGAAGTAATCCGGACTGAATATTTCAGTTACAAAAAAAGAGGCTGTGATCAGCCTCTTTTTTTTATTTATAAAAGCTTCAGTGCCCGGTGCGCTATATCTTTCCGGTAGTATATGTTATCAAAGCCGACACGGCTCAGATCATCATAACACTGTTCAACCGCGGCTATAAGATCCCCGTTTTTACTTATGCTGGTCATTGCAAAAACTCTTCCGCCTGAAGTGATGATTTTATCATCAGAAATTGAGGTACCTGCATGGAATACCACTGAATTTTCAGAGATATCATCAAGACCTTTGATCTCAAATCCTTTTTTGAAACTCCACGGATATCCTGATGATGCGGCAATAACACACACAGCGGCTCTGTTCCCTGCTGAAACAGCCTTTTTATCAATCCTGCCTGAAGCAGCGCTGTGCAGGAGTTTAAGAAGACTTCCCTCAAGAACAGATAAAACAACCTGTGTTTCCGGATCTCCGAATCTGCAGTTAAACTCCACAACTCTCGGCCCGTCTTTTGTAAGCATCAGCCCGCAGTAGAGGCAGCCCTGAAACGGAATCCCATCGGCAGCCATTCCGTTAATCATTGGCCTTATTATTTCGTTTT